>NZ_OY762552.1:1305000-1637500 GCF_963666025.1 uncultured Methanobacterium sp.
AAGAATGTTCTAACCATTTGTTGAACTAAAGAACATGTGAAATAATGAAAAATTAAGTTTAATTTAGTAATAGAGAAATTGAGCTGATTAATTAGAATTAAGCTGTTAGTGAGGAATTAAGCGGATTAATTGGGAATTAAATTGATTAGTACAGAATTAAGCGGATTGATAAGGAATTAAGCTTAACCGAACAAGTGGATGAATTGAATATTAACTATCTGGAGATAATTAAACTATAAGGAGATAAATCATGCCTAATGTAACCATTAACTATGACAAATGTGAGGGAGCAGAATGCGGAGAATGTGCAGAAGTTTGCTCCATGGAAATCCTGGTTATTGATGGAGAAAAAATAGCCATTAAAAATCAGGACCAATGCAGTTTATGCGAAATCTGCACCGATGTTTGCCCCAATGAAGCCATTAATCTGGAATGATAACATCAATATCAGGATTATAATGTGCAGACATAGATAGACCTAAAATTAAACTTTTTTTCGATTAAATTCATTATTTTAACATTAACCCCAATAAATTTACCCAAAACTCAAAGGATTAACCCAAATAATCAATACAACCTTCACTCATATTTACTCTAATAATCGATTATATGTGCTGAATCTAAGTTTATCACCAAAAATCATAAATGAGGTTAGTTCTTTTGAAACCCGTTATTACCACCTGCACCCGGGACTGTCCGGGTTCATGTAGCATAATAGCCAGCGTAGAAGATGGAAAAGTTACAAAATTACGTGGCAATCCAGAGCACGATATAACTGCTGGTTTTTTGTGTAAAAATACCGCCCATTATCTGAAAAACTATTTTTACAGTGATAAAAGAATTCTTCATCCCCTACTTAAGGTAGAAAACAAATGGAAGAGTATCAGCTGGGATGAAGCACTGGATATTACTGCTTTTAAGATATCCGAGGTTATAGAGAACTATGGAAGTTCATCTATCCTTTATTATCAGGGATTCGGTGCCCGTACCGCTCTTCAGGCCATGAACCGACGATTTTTCAACTTACTGGGTGGAGTTACCACCACCTACGGAACAGTGTGTGGAGGAATAGGGCACACTGCCATGGAAACTGATTTTGGAACTAAAATATCTCATGACCCCCTGGATCATCTCAACAGCAACCTGATAATTATATGGGGACGAAACCCTGCGGTAACTGATGTGCATCTGTGGAGGATCATAAGAAAAGCTCAAAGAAACGGCACCCCGCTTGTGGTAATCGATCCAGTTAAAACAAAAACTGCCAGACATGCTGACATATTCATCCAGCCCAGAGCAGGATATGATTATTATCTGGCCATGGCCCTTTCTAAAATCATCCTAGAATTAGACAGCACTAAAAATGGCCATGTAAATAAAAACAATCCTGAAAACGAAAATAACTATTTAGACCATGATTTTATTGAAAATTATACTGTTAACTTTGAGGAATACCTAAGTATACTGGATAAATATTCTCTTAATTTCCTATCCACTAAATGCGGTGTGGATATGGATGTATTGCATGAACTGGCAATTTTATATGCAGACGGTAATCCTTCTAGCATTATAACCGGTTGGGGGCTCCATCGCTACGTACAGGGCCACCTAACCTTTCATATGATTGGCGCACTGGCCGCTTTAACCGGGAATATTGGAGTATCTGGAGGAGGAGTTAGCCAGGGCTTCGAAGAGTTTGAATACTTTGATTTCGCGGTGGAACTGGATGAACTGGGAATAAACCAGAGAAAAATTCCCATGCCCACCATTGGTGAAGCTATAATCCATACACATGAGCCTCCCATTAAACTTATCTTCATGGTCTCTGGAAATCCAGTGACCTTGAATCCTAACTCTTTAAAGGTAAAACGTGGTTTTGATAGTGCGGATTTTGTAATTATGATCGATCATTTCCTTAATGACACTTCAGATGTTGCAGATCTGTTCCTGCCCGCCACCACCTACCTGGAAGAAACAGATCTAATGGGAAGTTACGGTCATAACTGGGTTTCACCCGTAAATCCAGTAGTAGTACCACTTGGTGAGGCAAAATCCGAATTTGAAATATTTCAACTTCTTGCTGGGCGGTTAGGGTTTGAAGAAGAAATGTCAGGGCATCCAGAAAAATGGCTAGAAAAACTGGCTGATCCAATATTAAAAATGGGGATAAGTTTTGAAGAATTGCAAAGAGCACCACAAAGGATGGTCAAAAAAAATGATATCCCATTTAGTGATGGGAAGTTCAAAACAGAATCCGGAAAATTTGAATTTAATGAAGATTTTCAACCCGAAAACAGGGCAATAGAAGGTTACCCATTAAGACTTCTTTCAACCATGCCTGAGGGGTTTATAGGATCAGTACCCCCCAATGAGGAAATAATAGATGAATGTCTAGAAGTACAGGTTCATCCCAATGTTTTAAGAATTAATCAGTTGGTAGATGGAGATAAAGCAATCCTTGAATCTCCAGTAGGAAGCCTCACTGTCCAAACCAGAGAAAATTATGGCATTATGGAGGATTATGTCCTTACATATAAAGGAGGATGGCTAAAACACAACCAATGCATCAATGTTTTAACCCAGGACATGAGCAGTGCAATTGGTGATGGAACTCCTTATTATGACACATGGGTACGGATAAAGTCTATAAAAAGATAAAAGCTTTATTGAACTGCAAAAAGAATAATTTCAATAGTAACATTAAAATTTATTCATTTTATAGGCCCAAATAGCTTATTTTTAACAAATTTGAAGATAAAAAAGCTTAAATAATAAGCTTCAATAACTATTAAGTCAATTAATATGGATTTTTCCTGTTTTTTTGGACTTATATTTTCAAGAATTGAATTTAAAGCAGAATAATGTTACTAAACACTTAAAAACATTTTAACGTTTTATTATAATTACAAAACGATATGTATATATATTCATTTCAAAACATTATGAACAAAGTCAAAACGACTTTACTATCCATGGAGGAATAATTTATGAATTCAAAACAAATGGCAATTATTGGAATTGTTGTAGTTATAATTATTATTGCCGGATTATATGTCAGTGGAATTTTTACCGGCGGAAATAGTGTTAAAGGGAATATAACAGTTCTGGCAGGTGCTGGAACCATGGCAGCCATGAATGATTTGAAAGCTAATTTCGAGAAAGAAAATCCTGGAACTACCATAAACATACAATATGGTAATAGTGCAGAACTTTTCTCTAGCTTAAATACCCAAAAAAGTGCCGACCTAGTGGTCCCTGGTGACATCACATTCATGGACAAGGCAAAAAGCCAAGGTTACATGTTAAACGATACCATCAAACCCATCGTTTACCACATACCAATTATTGCTGTGCAAAAAGGAAACCCTAAAAACATAACCTCTGTTCAGAATTTATCAATGGAAGGACTTAAAGTAGGGCTAGGTGACACCAACGGTACTGCAGTTGGTAAAGAAAGTATTACATTGCTTAACAAATCAGGAAATCTAGCTGCAGTCAAAAAGAACGTGGTAGTTTACGCCCCAACCGTTAACCAGCTTTTAACCTACTTAACTTCTGGACAGGTTGATGCAGCTATAATTACCGAAGACATGGCAAACACCACTGCAGCACAGGGAAAAATCGATGCAATAGTAATCCCTAAAGATCAAAATGCAATAGCCACTATAGCAGTTGGTATGACTACTTTCACCCAGAACAAACCTCTGGCCACTAAATTCGAAAACTACATCACCTCATCTCAAGGCCTGACCATCTGGGAAAATCATGGATTCAAAGCAGTAAACCAAACCAGTTAAAAATATTAAGATGTGAAGATAATTAGCTTTAACTCATTAAGGAACATATAACAAAAGACAGGTTCGATAAAATGAGAAGCAAGCTAGAGATCATCTTCATATCAATATCTTTTATTTTTACCGCATTTTTATTCATAATTATCGGCAGTTTATTTATAATACCATCCCCTGAAGGATTTATAGAAGCTTTTTTCTCCAATGAAATGATGGCAGCCCTGAAATTAACTTTATCTACCTCAATATTAGCTGCAACATTTGTGATACTGGTTGCAATTCCCACTGCTTATTCCCTTGCCAGATACAAGTTTCCTCTTAAAAGTTTAGTTAAGAGCATTCTGGATCTCCCCATGGCTTTTCCAGAAATAGTTCTGGGTATTGCACTGTTGATGATTTTTGGAAATCGATTCCTTGGAATTCCAATGGATCGTTTAGGCATTGACATCGCTTTTACCACAACTGGTATAATCATAGCCCAGTTTTTCGTAGCTTTTCCTTATGCAGTTAGAATTCTTTATTCCACATTCAACTACGTCAACCCCAGATACGAATTTGTTTCCAGAAGTTTAGGATATGGGGAGTTTGAAACTTTTAGAAATATTACACTTCCCTTGGCCAGAGGAGGAATATTTGCCTCCACAGTAGTTACACTGGCCCGTTGTATAGGAACCTTTGCCGCTGTGCTTCTGGTTGGTGGAGGAACCTATATGAAAACTGAAACTCTTTCCATTGCCATTTATTACAATTTATCTCTGGGAAACATAGACAGTGCTATAACTGCAGGGATAATTCTTGTTTTAATATCATTTGTGGCAATATTCGTGTTAGAAAGATACGCCCCGGAAAATATAGAAGATGGGAGTGTGAAATAGGATGTTTCTGGAAGTTAAAAATTTAAGCGTTGAATTGGGTCAATTCCAATTGAATAATGTGAACCTTAAATTGGAGAAAAAAGATTACTTGGTAATTATAGGACCCACCGGTTCGGGTAAATCCGTCCTTCTGGAAACCATTGCCGGTTTTTTCTCACCAGATAATGGTCAGGTTTTCCTTGAAGGAAAAGAAATAACTGATTTGACTCCGGAAGAAAGAGGGATTAGCATAGTTTACCAGGATTACATTCTTTTTCCTCATATGAATGTTTTTGAAAACATTGCTTATGGATTAAAGAAAAAAATCAAGGATAAAGATATTATAGAGACAAAAGTTAACAATATGGCCCAGTTGCTAAAAATAGACCATCTCATGGGTAGGAATCCTGAAACTCTTAGTGGTGGTGAAAAGCAAAGGGTAGCTATTGCCCGTTCCCTGGTGGTGAAGCCCAATATATTACTGATGGATGAACCCTTCGCTGCTTTAGATGTTAACACCCACAGTTACCTTACTTCACTTATTAAAAAGGTTATCATGCAACACCAGACCACCTGTATCCATGTTTCCCATAATTTTAATGATGTCTACAATTTAGCAGAACACGTGGCAGTGATGAAGGAAGGTAAAATTCTTCAACAGGGCACAGTGCACGATGTATTTTCTAGACCCACCCATAACTTTGTGGCTGATTTTGTGGGAGTGCACAATGTTTTCCAGGGAAGGATCGTTGGCCATGACCAATCACTCATCCAGGTAGAGATCAACCCCAAAGTTATACTATCAAGTTCCAGTGATTTATCTTCCCATTCAAAGGAAGTCACAGTGGCAATACGACCAGAAAGTATCATCTTTTCCAATGAACCATTCGTATCATCAGTGCGCAACCAGGTCAAAGGTGTGGTTGAGACCATCTTTGAAGTAGGACATAACA
Source organism: uncultured Methanobacterium sp. (assembly GCF_963666025.1). NCBI lineage: Archaea > Methanobacteriati > Methanobacteriota > Methanobacteria > Methanobacteriales > Methanobacteriaceae > Methanobacterium > uncultured Methanobacterium sp. The sequence goes on from NZ_OY762552.1 coordinate 1,310,599, forward strand.
TCTGGATCAGTGTTCAGGTGGAAGATTTATCATTTATGGGTGTTTTAACCCCGAATTCATGTGAAGCACTGGGGATAAAAAAAGGTGGAGAAATTTATCTAAGTTTTAAGTCTGTTAATGTTAATTTAATGGATAATTATGATTAATTTTGAAGAATAAATCCATAATAGGCTAATCTCAGTAATAGGCTGATCATTGAATTATTTAATCATTATCAATATGTTATAAACCGTTAAAGAGTAAAAGATACAACGAAATGATAAATAAGTAACTTCAAATAGCATATTAAAACAATATTATCACCAAAATCAGCTTATTCAAATATAAAAATAATTTAAAAATAAAATAAACTTCAAAAAATTGTTTATTTAAATTTAAATCAATTTAACGGTGTTTTTGCCGGTGTTAGAGATTGCTATCCATTATCACCAAAATGTATATATTACCATCTCGACAATAGTGATATATATTTTTCATGGAGGATAAAAAATGGATAAAAAAATTATGGCAGCCATAGTGATTATAATAATTGCCGTTGTTGGAGTAGGAGTATATGGATACAGCTCCTATGTAGCCTCCTCAGAAAGCGGTACCATAACAATATACGCAGCTGCCAGTCTTGCAAAGCAGATGAATAATACTGCAGCAGAATTCAAAAAACAACACCCTAACGTCGATGTGCAGATACAGTATGGTGGAAGTTCAGATCTAATTAGCCAGATAACCCAACTTAACAAATCTGTGGATATTATGGCCTCAGCAGACTACGGTCTTATTGATAAGAATATGATACCCAATTCCACCAGTTTCAACCTGGAATTTGCACGTAACGAACTGGTAATTGCCTATACCAATAACAGTAAAAACAGCAGCCAGATCAACAGTACCAACTGGTATGAGATATTGAATCAGTCTGATGTGAAAATTGGTTTAGCTGATCCTAACTCTGCACCAGCTGGATACCGTGGTGTGATGATGATCCAGATGGCCAACAGCTACTACAACAACAGCAATATATTCAATGATCTCATTGCTTCCAATTCCGCAATTACATCCCAGGCCAATGGAAGTAGCTATGTCATAAGCAGCCCAAATAACTTAAATCCCACCTCTAAAATAGTTTCAAGACCAGCAGTTTCCGATTTAATGCCCGTACTGCAATCTAATTCCGTAGATTACGTTTTAGTGTACAAGAGTGATGCTGAACAGCAAAAAAGTTCCGGTGTTAAATATATGACCCTGCCTCCTCAACTGGCACTATCCAACACCACCTACGAATCAACCTACAAAAACTACAAGTTAACCCAGTTCAGTGACACCAACAAAAGCAAATCTGTAACTCTGACACCTATTGTATACGGTATTACCGTGGTAAACAATGCCCCACATAGGGACCTTGCAATTCAGTTTGTACAACTCCTTTTAAGCCCTGCAGGTAATAAAATAACCCAGGACAGTTACCAGGACCCAATAGTACCTGCAATAGCAACCAATAGTTCCACCAACATCCCTCAACCACTACAACAATATGTGAAACAGTAGACGGATAAATTGGAGAAAATAATTTCTCCAAATTTTTTTTATTTTAAAGCTTTTTTATTTAAATCGCAAGTCATTGCATTCTTTTTAATTAGTATAATTTTTATTAATTTTAAATAGTAGATCAGCACAATATTAGATAAATCAACAGTCAACAATACTAATTTTACAAGTCGATACCATGAAAAGACTAGATTATACCACTATTTTCTTCGCTGTTATGGGATCGTTCTTGTTCCTGTTTATTTTAATCCCTATACTTAACCTGATGATATCTGCCGATCCGGGCTCCATATTAACTAACCTCCAGAACAGGGAGGTGATGAGTGCTATATTCATCAGCGCCTACTCTGCACTGGCCGCAACAATTCTGGCACTTTTATTTGGAGTGCCACTGGCCTACATCCTGGCCAGGCACGACTTCCATGGAAAGGGATTTGTAGAAGCAGTAATCGATGTGCCGATTGTAATTCCACATACAGTCAGTGGTATTGCCCTTTTACTGGTTTTCACTTCCACAGGAGTAATTGGTGCACCATTGGGAAAGTTAGGACTGGTTTTCACCGATGCAATTCCCGGGATCATCATTGCCATGCTTTTTGCCAGCGGATCATTTGTGGTTAACTCGGCCAGGGAAGGATTTGAAAGCGTTGACCCTCGAATGGAGAAAGTGGCCCGGACGCTGGGTTCTGGTAGTTTGCGGACATTTGGAGTAATAACCTTACCATTGGCACTGCGAAGCATAGTAGTTGGGTCTATAATGTGCTGGGCCCGGGCTATAAGTGAATTTGGAGCAATTATTATTATTGCTTACTTCCCAATAACCGCCCCTGTTCTTATTTACAGGAGATTTGTGGATTTTGGCCTGTCAGAAGCCACCCCAGTTGCTGTTATTTTAATATCTTTATGTCTACTGCTTTTCTTAGTGGTTAGATTGCTTATGAGAGGATGGAAAACCTATGATAAAAATTGAAAACCTGAGCAAGGATTGGAAAGAATTTAAGATAGATCAGGTTAATTTAGAGGTTAAACCCAATGAATACTTCGTTATTTTAGGTCCCAGTGGATCAGGTAAGACCATGCTCCTGGAACTGATTGCTGGAATATGGTACCCAGATTCAGGCAGAGTGTACCTGGAAGATAAGGACATAACTGATGCATCCCTTGAAAAAAGAGGGGTGGGATTTGTTTATCAAAATTACATGCTCTTCCCCCATAAAACCGTGTTTGAAAACATTGCCTTTGGATTGAATTTAAGGAAAATTCCCAAGAAGGAGATCGAAGTTAAGGTCCAGGAGATGATGGAACTTCTAAACATTTCACATCTTAAAGACCGTCTACCCCGAACATTAAGTGGAGGAGAACAGCAGCGCACTGCTTTAGCCCGTGCGCTTATTGTTTATCCTAAGGTTTTACTTATGGATGAGCCATTGAGTGCATTGGATAGGAAAACCAGGGACGAATTAATGTTACTATTGAAAGAAATTCATCAAAAGTTTGATATAACCATCATTCATGTTACTCACAACTTCGACGAAGCCCTGCAACTGGCGGATCGGGTGGCCATTATGAAACAAGGAACCATCTCCCAGGTTGGAAATGTGGAGGAAGTATTCAGACGCCCTGCCAATGGATTTGTTGCCAGTTTTGTGGGTGTTGAAAACATACTCAAGGGCACAGCCACCATGGATGGTGATGTGACCCAAATCAATACTGGAAATACAGTCATTGTCAGCACAGAACAGAAGACAGGACCCGTTCATATTACAGTGCGGCCGGAAGACATTACCCTCTCCTCCCAAAAAGTGGCTACCAGTGCCAGGAATGTTTTTGAAGGCTGTGTGAAAGAGATAGCAGATCTGGGCACCCTGATCCGGTTAACCATTGATGTGGGAGATCCTCTGATTGTTTTTCTAACCAGACAGTCATTTTTGGATCTGGAAATTAATATTGGAAAGTCAGTCTGGACCTACTTCAAAGCCACCGCAGTGCACGTATTTTAAACCAGAAAATAATTGGGGATTTTGAGTTATAAACACTCAAAGTGGTTAATAACTCAAAATAGTGGTTAATAAAAATCCTGCTCTGTAGAATAAGTTCTACAGAGCGCTAATTTGAACTTTATTTTCCAGTTACCACTTCAGATTCACCTAAGTTGGTTGAGTCTACCTTATCATTTATTATCACAATAATCACCAAGACTAAAGCAATTATTGAGGTTACTGCTCCGAAAAGGAACAAATTAGAAAATGATTGGCTTAAGTTACCCATTCTGCTGGTGACATCCACTAAAAAACAGGCCCCAATCACTGGTGCGACGGTAGAACCAACACCTTTAAAAGTATTTAATATTCCAACACCTGTTGCTTCTTCTTTTTTTGGCATGAAGGACATCATAAGAAGCTGGAATGCACTCCAAGTGAACCCTACACCCACTCCTATTACTGCTAAGCAAATTGCCAGACCTGTAGAATCCGTGACATAGTATGACAATCCAAAAAGTCCTGCGATTAGTAGGGGGGATCCTAACAGGAGCATACGTTTGGATCCGAACTTATCTAAAAGAAATCCACCCAATATGGCAGTTATACACACTGCTACAGAAAGTGGAGTTAACACCGTACCACTATCCTGTACATTCAAATTTAGTACGGTCTGGGCGAAGGTTGGTACGTATGTAAATGCCATAAAGGTACCAATCCCTGATAAAAGAATTGCAAAATTAAGCGATAGAATTTTAGGCTTTTTTAACATATTTATATCTAATATTGGTTCTGATACTCGTTTTTCATACATAATTAGTGCAATAAATAGAACCGCAGCAGCTATGAGTAGTGGAAACACAGTTAAATCAGTAAATGGTGCGCTTTCCAGCCCTATAATACCCAATAACATTGAGGCTATTGCCCCTACTAGTAATGCCGATCCAATGTAGTCAATATGCTGATCTTGATCTCCATAGGTTTCTTTGAACTTGAAAGCCAGGATAATTGCCATGATTCCCAAGGGAATGTTGATATAGAACACGGTTCTCCAACCAAAATTTTGGATCAGGAAACCACCTATGTTTGGTCCTACTATGGTGGCAATGGATGACATTGCCATGAGCACACCCATTGTTTTCCCTCTTTGATTTTCAGGAGCAGAATCATTCATACTGGATAATGCCGAAGGCAGAACAATACCCGCACCAATACCCTGTAAACCCATTGAAGCTATTAAGGAATATATGTCCCAGGACAAGCTGGCTGTAATTGATCCAATGACGAAGGTGGCCACACCAATGATATATAATTTTTTCCGGCCAAATACATCAGATAATTTCCCTGCCAGTGCCATAATTGCTGTCATAAACAACATGTAAGTTGTTAAAGTCCATGTTGCCCAATTAAAGGAGGTGTGCAGATCGGCAATTATTGTGGGTAGTGCAGGCACGAATATATAGGCATCCATGGCTGTCATGAATACACCTAAAGCAAGGACTATCATCACAAAAATTGGGGAGGTTCCTAGACCCTTTTTATTTTCAATTGTTCCGGTAGTATTTTCACTCATTTTTATCTCCATCTTTATGACAAAATTAAAGGCATTATGACAAAATTCAGCTATTATAACCAAAATTAAAACCCAAGAATCTATGTATATTGATTTATTCACATTTAACGGCCATTATAGTATGAATTATGAAAATAAATCAACTAAAAGCATTGAATGCTTTTTTTAATTCTCAGACTAAACTTAATTTTGAAATTAGAATGCATTTTAATCTTCTAAAATAACAATTTACTAGTTGTTAGATACATTACAACAAAAATAATATCTTTTGGTATTTATATTTTTTGGAACTTGTTGTTAGACACATAACAACTAATAACTTTAAATACCACTGCACATACAAAATTTTATACAGTAATTCATTATCTAACAACAAAAAACCGGAGATATGTATGAATGAAATTCCTCAGGAATTAATTAAATCATTGATGGACCTCGGACTTCTTGAATCAGAGGCAAAAATATACATAACCCTCGCAATGATGAATAATTCTGAAGTCAAAACTCTTATAGAATTTTTAGGCCTATCAAAACCAAATACATACGAAAGTCTTCGTCTTCTTGAAGAAAAAGGGCTGGTGTCTTTAATCAATACCAGACCCATGGCCTATCAAGCATTACCTCCAGAAATAGGATTGGAAGTTTTATTAAAAACACATATTGATGCAAAAGAAAAAGCAAAAAAGATTTTTTCAATTATGGACCGAGAAAAATTCGTGCCCAAATTTTCTGAGTCATTATGGAATGTTTTCAATGGAGAAAGCATAAATTATAAAATTAAAGACATGATCCAAAATGCTAAAGAGAACATATTCATGATATCCTCCCCCAAATACATTAAATATCTTGAAAAGGCAGATAAAAATTTAAAACTGGACATAATCCTATTCTCAGAGACACAGTCTTTTGAAACATTAAAAGAAGACTTTAAGGACAAAAAAGGCAATTTTCAGGTGGTAAATGAAGAAGATATGCTTAACATCGTTGCATCATCTAAAACCAAAGATCAAAAACAATTTGAAATATACAAAGAAGCTTTGCTAATGGTTGAATACAGAAATATGCTAATGTTAGCCATAGATGATGAAGAAGTATTATACATGCCCCCCATGTCCACAGACTCACTCACAGCAATCAATACAAAAAATAAGGCAATGACGATGCTTATGAAAATTGGGCTCAGTGACATTACAAATCAGTTATCATAAATTGATTTTTCCAGGAGTTAATGTCTAACAAAGCAGATTCTAAACAAATCAAAGGCTAAACAAATCATTAGTCTGAAAAATCAGAGTAAAAATAATCAAGTGAATGATATTTAAAAAAAAGAATGTGAAAACTGTATTAAAATCTTTTTCAGGTTTTTACTTTATCTTCAGAATGAGACCTGAAAATAAAACTATTCTTCACATGTGTCAATGGTGATCAATGTTTCTTCACCATCTTTAGGGATGTGTCTGACCTCAATTAAATCATATTTTATCTTTTCAAGGTCAATATCGACGGTTGAATGAATAGTATCGCCTTCAAGGCTTACCAGGACTGTGCAACTTTTCTGTCCACCCTTAAGAACACAGGTTTCAATGTTTATAACTTCCCCTGGAGTGAAAACCCGATTGTAAGACATTTCAATCTTATCATAGTTCTTTACGTTCTTTTTGATGTATTCAATTGCTTCTTCACAATCCATAGTCAAGTCTCGAACCATCATAAACACCTCAAATTGCGTATGAATCATTACTGCCTTAGAATCACTGTTTGAATAAATTCAATACTTAATATTTATATTTTGATTAATTTAAGGATGATCATACAAAAAGATGATCATATCAAATAATTTAATTTAATGATGATGTCAATAGCTATTATTCTGCCATGAATACCTTGAGCTCTTCTCCATGAGTATGCCTAATTTCTATGAGATCATCCTTAATGGCGTGCATGTTGATGCGCACTACCTGATTGACCAGATCTCCATTCAAGTGCAGGGTGACTTCAAGAAACTCTTCCCCATATTCTTCCTCCATTTCAACCCCTAAAACTTCTCCTGGAGCGTAAATACGGTTATATGAAATTTCAAGGGTGTCGTGCGTTTTGACATTGTCCCGAATATAATCAATGATCTCTTCGGCCTTTAAAAATGTTTCTTCTTCCATAAAAATCACGTGAATTTGAGTAATGTTAAATTTTATAATTAAATGTTAAGATTTTAATTAAATATAAAGATGTTACTTAAATTTTGGTTTTTTAAAAAAAATGGTTTTTGAAAAAAAATAAAAAATAAAACAGGAATTACAAGTAGTTCCTGTTCTTTTCTGCGTTGAGGTACAGTCCACCTTTACCGTTTACTGCAATATCCCCGGTGTATTTGATGTATTTTCCAGAGAAGTTTTTACCATCAATCACAGGGTCCTTGACAACTTCGTCGTAGACAAATCCTTCCAGGAGCATTCCCAGTTCTCCATTGATGAGGACGTTACCGTTTTTCATCTGACCTCCAGGCCAGCGAGTAACATCTCCATCGATCTGAATGAAACCTTTACTCATGTGGATTCCTGCTAAAATATCGCAGTCTCCTTTGACGTAGATTTCTCCACCGGATAGACATTCTCCGAGTTGTTTACCTGCGTTTCCGTGGAGGATGATTTTACCTCCACTCATTCCTCTCCAGTCACCGATGTAGGAGCATCCGCAGAATTCTCGGGTGTTACCCATGATTTCCAGTTCTCCGCCTTTCATTTCACGGCCGGCGTAACTTTCGGCGTTACCATTGACGGTGATTTTACCGCCGGTCATTTCTGCTCCGCAGTGCAGGTCAGCATCTCCGTTTACAGTGATCTCTCCGGCGCCCATTTTACAGCCGATATATTTTACTCGGCCACAGTCACCTTCGAGGATCATTTTCACTTCTTCAGGACCTGCTGCATCTCCTTCCACTTCAATATCGAAATAGTCGGTTAGTGGGAATCTTCGGTTTCCAACTGGCACCTGATAGTTTTCGAAGTCTTCTTTTTCCCAGGTGAACACTTCATCCGGGATGAGCTCATCGAACTCCAGGGCTATTTGGGATTTTTTCTTTAGTGTTAATGTTATTGTTTTCACTTTTGATACCCCCTTATTTACTTGCCTGGACCGTTGTTACGATTGGGTTAGGTGCGAAGTGGTCTTGTACTTTGTAGTTTTCGAATTTGACAGTGTAGAAGCGTCTGAATGTGGGCATAACCTTTTCCATTACTGCTTTTTCCTGTTCTTCGAAACCTTGTACATTGGTCCATAGGGTGTGACTAGGCACAACTTTCACAACTTCTCCATCTTTAACCAGTATCTGACCATCCTTGATGGTGTACATGGCGTTTCCAAAGGCTTGTTCTATGGCAGCTGGTTCTTTAGATGGATCTATATCATTAGGGTTCAGGTCGTACACAGCTATGTCTGCATTGTAACCTGGGGTTAATTCTCCCCTGTCCTGATATCCATAAATTTTAGCGGCTGCTGCTCTGGTGATGGTTGCTATTTCGTTGAAGTCGTATTCCCGGTCTAAAGTTCCCAGTCCAGTTCGTTTGTAGGACCATACCCGTACTTCCAGGTTGTCCATCATTTCCTGTCTGCGCTCTGCGCTCATGAGCCAGGAGATGATTCTGGGGTAGCGGATAAATGGACCAGCATTTGGGTGGTCAGTGGTCAGACATACCTGCCATGGGTCTTTGATTCGGAGGAAGAGTTCAAGTCCTACACCCCATTGGAATGATGGGACTGGTGCTTTTCCAGAGTAAATGAATGGAACAATTCCAGATCCGGTTTCCAGTTCAATGTCTTTGTTAGCCCATTTAAGACCATTTAACTGGTGAAGGTCGAATTCCATAGGACCATCTGCGGTCATGGTAGTGGTTTCATCCAGAGTTATCTGACCTATATCACAGGTTACGTGTTTGTTTTTGTTTATGTAATCTGCAACTTGTTCGGCACCTGATTCAACATCTCTCCAGCTGGTTCCAGCGTAGGCGTGGAACTGGGCATGAGTTAAGTGTATGGTCTGGTTTCGCACAGAGCTGTTCTTCTCGATGTCCTTTACGCAGTCCAGAGTGTTCAAAGTGGTGGGGAAGTTTCCTGGGTGTCCTAGGTCGTTAGGGTGCACGTGTATGGAGTGTGGAAGTCCTAACATTTCATTAGCCTGTGAAAGAGCTCTGATTACTTCTCTACCGGTTACGTCAAAGTAGGGTGCAGGGTCATCAATACCGTGAACGTTCCCACCCCAACCCCATGCTTCAGTTCCGCAGGGGTTTACGATTTTTATTCCGTAACCTTTGGTTATTTTCAGCCAGGAAGATATGAATGCTGCCAGTTCATCGATTTTGCCTTCTTTGGCGTATTGCAGTACAAACCAGTTGTTACCAAACAGTGGTAGGGGAGTAATATCGATGTTGGGTATGGCCATGATCTCTTCATGGGTGTGTTTGGCTTCTAGAGGAGGCATTGCGGCTTCGGTTACTGTTCCGTAACCCATCCTAGAGTATCTGTATCCTGTTGCAGGACAGCTAGGTATGGAAAATCCAGATTCAGGCCTGCAAACCCCATTTGGAGCCACTACTCCTTTTCTTGAGTCTTCTGGTCGGTAAATCCTACCAACCACAAGTTTTGGTCCGGCTACGTGGGCGTGAGGGTCAATACCAGCAGGCATGACTATTTTATCAGTCACGTCCAGGACTTTTGCATCAGAAGAGACATTTTCAACGATCTTTCCATCCTTGAACATGACATCCTTCTTTTCACCCGCTATGTTGTTGGCCGGGTCGTAAACTATACCATTTTTTAGTATATATTCCATGATATCACCTTATTTGCTAGCTACTGCGGCCTCTTCAGCTTTGATTTTCTGAACCCTTTCGTGCAGCTCTCTGATGATCCATTCATCATCTCTGCAGGTTTCAGGTTTGTCTACGGCCTTTTTCATGTATATAGGTACACCATCCATTCGATAGCTGGTACCTGCACATTCTACACCTATGAAGGATCCTGGAAGTACCACGTCAGCTATCTCGGTGGATGGTCCCCAGTGGATGTCTACCTGGATAACTGGAATTTCTGCCAGGCGTTTGACTGCGCCTCCAGGGTAATGAGCTCCTGGATCTGCAGCTATTACCATGAATACATCGCATTCTTCACGGGTTAACAGATCGATGGTGTTGGTTTCTCCGTTCATGTATCGCTGATATCCACGACAGTAATCCACACCATATGGGAATCCACATTCATAGGCCATGAAAATGTTGAATCCGTTCACATTGAAGTGACCTCTCATAGGAGTTAGCACCCATTTAGCGTGCTCATTAAGGTCCACTAACATTTCAATTGCCATGTCAATGTTCCTCTGCTTGGAGAGCGTGTGAGTTAGACCCAGACCGAAGAATAATGCTCCGAACTGTACGTTTTTCATGGCTTCAGCTAATTCCATGATGTCTTCTTTAGGTATGCCTGAAACATAGTCCTGGTCAATTTCTTTTCCTTTTACAGCTGCCCTTATTGCATTATAGAATCCATAGTCACCGTTTTGTTCAAATCCAACCCATATGTCGGACATTTTCGCGGTGTCACTGTATTTGGGATCCATGGTAACCAGAGTACGGTCAAATCTACCCCTTTGTCGGAACCATCCCCTAGGGAAGGTACTGTATCGGGCCAGGTGTCGTGGGTGAGAGTTCATTGGGTTACTTCCACTGTAAATAATCATGTCTGCACGGTTTTTAACTTCCCCAAGGGTCGCAATAGGATATCCTGCGTTTTGTACCGCTTGTAGGGATGGACCGTGACAAATTGTTGCCTGGTTGTCCAGAACAGCTCCCACTAGTTCCCCTAGTCGGATACCGTGTTTCATGGTTTCAATGGATGTTTCACTCCAACCATAGAATATAGGTCGGACAGCGCCGGCAATTAGCTCGGCAGCTTTGTCCAGGGCAGTGTCCCAATCAACTTCCTGTAGTTCACCATTTTCATCACGGATCATTGGTACCATAAGTCTCTGGTCCATGTCTTCCATGACTTTACTGGCGCCGAGTCGACAGGCGTGTCGTACACCGACTACGTGCCCATCTTTTACTAAGAAATCTAAATCATCGCAGTTGCATCCGCAAAAGGCGCAGGTGCCGTTTTCTACGATTTCATCATAATCAGTTATAGGCGGTTCGTATGCCACTTTAATCGGCCTCCTTATTTCTTTTTGTAGACGGGCATCTCACCGAGTGATTCTAACCCAGGGATGGATTCTTCGTCTTTAACATATTTTTTGTAGACTGCTCTCATGAGGTCAGCCATTAATAAAACTTTTTCGTCTGATGTTTCCACGGTGCAGTAGATCCCCTTATATGTGGGGTCACAGCAGCAGTAGGTTTCATGACTGGTGATCACATTAGCCCAGGGGCCTTTGGGTATGAATATAGTCCCTTCGTGAGGTGCATCCCTGGAGTGGGCAGCGGAAACCACTACTTCACCCCAATCGGTTGTCACCTTCACTGTGTCCCAGTTGGCTACGCCTAATTTTGCCATGTCTTTGGGGTCCATGTAAGCGATTCCACACACCTTTCGGTATTCATCCTTAAGGGTTGAGCCTCTTTTTTTACATGCTCCCTGGTAGATGTCTGAGCCGGTGTTCAGCATCATGTTTAATACTTTTCGTTCTTTGGCTGTTGGTTCTTCTAATTTAACAACTTTGGGAACGACGGGTTTTTCTATATAAGTCATGATTTACACCTCATTCCAGCCATATGGCATCTGTAGGGCAGAATAATTGACATGTCCCACATTTTGTGCATTTTTCTTCACTGAAGAGTTTGATTACGCCATTTTCAACCATCATGATTGTTTCTTCAGTTTTTGATCCGTGTCCACCTGATACTTCGGGACTGATGGATACGTTTACTGGGCAGGCAACCACACAAACTCCACATCCCAAGCAGTTATCTTGATTTACTTTCAATTCCATAATATATCACCCAAAATTTAGGTTTTTAGAGATTCCATCTTGTTTTCCCATGACTTGGACTTGGTTGGGGTGTAGTCCACGTCGGTTCTCTTGACATCTATGGCTTCTACAGGGCAGACATTTTCACATGCTCCGCAGTAGATGCAGTATTTTTCATCTTTGAATACTTTTTCCACCATTTGTCCAGATTCTGCAGGTTGTGGGAATGATAGTACGTCACATGGGCAGATATCTACACAGGCTCCACAAGTGGTACATTTGTCCTGGTCAATTGCCAGTTCACCTTTAAATGCTTTTTTAACCTTTGCAGCGTCGACTGGACAAATTTCCTCACACCATCCACATCGGACACACGCGTCATCATCAATAAATGAACTTCCAGTTATTTTGGAGTCTGCAGGGTCGAGGTCGTACTCACCGTAAGAGCAGGTTCTGCAGGCAGCCATTATGGCATCAACAGGACATGCTTTCTTACATACCAGACAGTAGACACATTTATCTTTGTCCACGTTTATGTCTGAAGCTACTGTTGGGTCGTCTGAGGTTGGTATTTTGCTGTCCATGGTTATGGCATCAGCAGGACACATTTCCTCGCATATACCACAGTTTATACAGGTGTCCTTGTCTATTTCAATTTCACCGGTAACCAGTTTTGCGCGGTCAGGTAGATCCCGGGCAATGGTAATTGCTTCACGGGGACATGCAGTTTCACATGCTTTGCAGTAAATACATGTCTCATCATCAATTTCTGCAGAAGACAGAAGTTCTGGATAAACATCCATGTTTTTGATTGATTCATCATCGATGGTAAATTCTAGAGCGTCTACAGGGCAACCAACACTACACATACCGCATAGGACGCATTTGTTTTCATCAACGCAAATTTTTGATTCATCAGCATCGGTCCGGACTATGGCTCCGATATCACCAAGTTCTATCGCATCTACCGGGCATACTTTTTCACAGATACCGCAGCCAATGCAGACTTCATCTTTGAAGGCCAGCTTCCGCTCTTCTTCAGCTGATCTTGTTACATCAAAGTCCAAAGCTTTGACTTCCTTCGTATTAGAAACCATTTTTTACCTCCATATCTCTATTGAGTGGTAGGAACTAATTCTAAAGGGAATTAATCCCAAATCAAGACACCCTCAGTACCAATAGGATTTCTTAATGTTCTCTGGTTCTTCTAAACTGTTATTACTACTTTAATTTGAACTGCATTCACCGTAATTTTACTTTAAAAATCTAGTTGGCACTATGTGTGTTGATTACACATAATTCTTCTAATATATTTATATATTGCTACTACAATCAAGCCGATAACCATATAAACTGATGTGTATTTACTACACGTACTAAAGTCTAGTTTTAAGACTAAAAACTTAAAAATGAAGCCCCCACTATTGATTTTAAAGCTGATTTATCACCAAATAAGAAAAAAAACATTAAAAATTACATTGAAAAGAAAAAACAAAGGTATTGAATAAGTATTGAATTAACTATAGCTGAATTTTATACTAAGACTTTGAAATGATACCGCTACAATAAATTAACCAAACTTTAAACAACATATAAACTGAATCAGAAAAAGTTATAAAAAGTAGTATTAGCATATATGAGTATAATTCAATCTAACAAAAAAACCAAAACTTAAAAGAGTCTATTTAACCTAAAATAAGTTAATTTTAATTGAACAAATGAATCTGTGAATTTATTAAAAATAGGCGCTACTTAACTGATAGTAAAATTTACAACTTACCAGATCTGTTAAATGGGGGTATGAAAAATGGATAATGCACGAGACGGACCACAATATCGTTTGAAACTAGACAATAAGATAATACTACTTAACAACCGGAAATTTGAGCTTTTAAAGTACATAGATGAATGTGGTTCCATAACCAAAGCTTCCCAGCAGGTTAAAATACCCTACAGAAGTGCCCTGAAATACATCGAAGATTTGGAAAATGATGTTAATAACACCATTGTTTCAACCAAACGAGGAGGAAAAGGAGGAGGGGGCGGAAGCAAATTAACTGATCAGGGAAAATTAATATTGAAGGAATATAGGAAAGTTAACAGCATTTTAAAAATGCATGCCGATGTTAACGAGATAGAAGGCACAATTTCAGATATCGATGTTGAAAATAAGATTGCAAATATCTATCTAAATGGCAATAAAGTCATCCTACCCCTAAGAGGAAACTTTGATATTGGTGACAAAGTTCTGGTTTTAATAAGCCCAGAAGATATTTTTGTCATGCTAAAACCCCAGGAATCCAGCGTCAGAAATGTCTTCAAAGGGAAAATAATCAGCATGAAACTTAAAGACCACCTGGTAAGGTTAACTGTAGATCTTGGTGAAATCAGTCTCTTTGTAGATGTAACTGAATACTCTCGAGAACAGCTGAACTTAAACCTTGGCAAAGAAGTTTATATAGGATTCAAAGCAGCAGCCCTTGCTATGGTTAAAATATAAATTAACTATTTTTTCACTGCTTAAATTTTACAGATTTCAATTTTTATCTTCATTTATTTTATCTTCATTTTTTAAGTTTTTTTCAAAAATTGGGACCCCATTCATCTTATTTCATATCCAAAATCTTTTTCCAACATATTGCACTGGACAAATCGAACACTTATATAGTCCATCAAATAATAAGCCATAGAATAGAGAGACCTCACCATGAATGTGGGGTTTGAAAGGTTTAAATTTATCTTTATTTAAAAAAGGCGTTATTATGAAGATATTGGCCGTTGTAGGAACAAAAAACACCGGGAAAACCACCTTGGTTACTATGATAGTCCAAGAACTGGTTAAACGAGGCCATCAAGTTGCAACAATCAAACACACCCACCATGATCTGGATGTGGAGGGTAAGGATACCTGGAAACACCGCAAAGCAGGGGCAAAGATGGTGGTTGGATCAGGGGAAAGTACATTTTTCCTGATAAACGAGCAAATTGAACTTGAAAAGATCCTTAAATCCATAAAAAACATTGACGAACCAGATTATGTCATAATTGAAGGGTTTAAACATGTAGATTATCCTAAAATCTCAACCACCCCTGCAAAGGATGATTTTACATTAGCCAACGTGGATGTTTTCAAAATAGAACCTGAAGATGTTGTTAACTTAGTAGATCTGGTAGAAAAACGAACCTACGGTCTTATCCCCGGGTCAAATTGTGGAGAATGTGGCTTTGAAACCTGTTTAGATATGGCTAAAGCCATAATTAGGGGAGATGCCTCGGAAGCAGAGTGCAAAATGAAAAAATTTAAGGAAGTGGAACTTTTCATTGGTGATGTGAGCATTCCTTTAAATCCTTTTGTGCAGGATTTCATTAAAAAAAGTGTTAGAGGTATGGTAGAATCCCTTAAAACAGGTGAAACTGATGAATCCTGTGAAAACATTGAGTTAACCATCAGAACTAATGAAGAAGATGTTTAATCAAAAAGATGTTTAGGAAGAAGATGTTTAATCCCCTAAAAACAGTTCAAACAAGCATAAAATTCATTCCATTATATAATCAGCAAATTTAAGGGCATTTTAAATGGTTAAAATTTAAAAAGTCGAAATCTAAAGGTTGAAATTTAAAAAGGTTGAAATCTCTATGAAAACCGATAATTTCCAGAGGCCAATCATATCCCTCCGTATATCCATTACTAACCGCTGTAACATTCGTTGCTTTTATTGCCACCATGATGGCATAATACCGCAAGAATACGAGATGACTCCCTCTGAAATCGAAAGAATTGCCTTGATCGCTAAAAAAATTGGAATTAAAAAAATCAGGCTATCTGGAGGGGAACCACTAATCAGAAAGGATATAGTGGATATCACATCCAGAGTGTCAGCTTTAAAATTTAAGGATGTGGCTATAACCACCAACGGAACATACCTGGAGAAATATGCATCCCAACTCAAAGAAGCCGGACTAAATAGGGTGAATGTGAGTTTTGACACCTTAAACCCTGAAACTTATCGTTTTATTACCAAAAGTAACTACGTTGAACAGGTCAAAAAAGGAATCATAAAAGCAGGTGAAGTGGGACTGTATCCAGTTAAGGTGAACATGGTGGTAATGAAAGATTTAAACCACAAGGAAGTGTGGGATATGTTCAAGTTCTGTAAGGACAATGGCGCAATTCTCCAGATCATTGAACTATTAAAGGCCGAAAGCTGTCCAGATGAGGATTTCTTTGATGATTACCACTACGATATTGGCATTATTGAGGATGAATTAACTAAAAAGGCCACAGATATTAAAACACGCACCTTTATGCAGGATCGGAAGAAATATTTCCTGGAAGGAGGGGAGATCGAGGTGGTCCGCCCCATGGATAACACCGAATTCTGTAAAAACTGCACCCGTCTCAGGATAACCCCTGAAGGGAAGCTTAAACCATGCCTACTGCGGAATGATAACCTGGTTGATCTCATGGAACCCCTCAGACAGGGGGCTTCTGATGAAGAATTAGAAGAACTCTTTTTAAAGGCCATACAGAACAGGACCCCCTTTTATGGGATATGTTAATTTCTTATTGGTCTTTTTTTCAGCCCCCTTTTTCAGCCCGTTAATTAGACTTTAATTAAAAATAATTGAATAAATTCAGAATCATATTCTTTTAGACCATATTCGCCTCACTTTTTAGGTTTATAATCATTTAAGAAATATTTTTTGTGCATTAATATGTTTTTATGCATTAATTTGTTAAATAAGCTTTTATTAAGTCCAATTTATTAGATTAATCGTTATCCCGACTAATTTTTATTCCAATGTAGTTACTACAATCTAAGTATACTCCAATCTAAAACTAATCCAATAAAAACTACTCCCCTTTAAGAGGATGTATGGCTCTTTAAAAACAAACTTACTGCAAAAGTTTACATCGCGTTAGTTATGCATGATCATTCATGAAAGTTTATCAACACCCATCATCCGAATACTGATTTATATTATGTTAAATTAAAAAATACTATTTAAATTTTATTTGATTTATTTTAAATACACCCTGAGAATTATTTTCATTATCATGACCACTATAATAATTAAAAATAGCTAATAACATTATTTATTTAATTAAACAAAAATACTAAACCATATACAGATGTTAAAATCATATATGACTAATTTCAGCCCTTTTTAAAGAATAGGTGCGAGCGAATCTTTATATAATTGTTCAGTATACAGTAAGATTTAACACGGAATCCTCCACAGGTGGTCAAAAAAATGTCAAAAGAACTTAAAAAAGAACTAAAGGAACAGATTAAAGGAAAAGATGAAAAAGAAATCGACAAAGAAATACAAGAACAAATAAAAGGAAAAGATGAAAAAGAAATCAACGAAGAAATACAAGAACAAATAAAAGGAAAAGATGAAAAAGAAATCAACGAAGAAATACAAGAACAAATAAAAGGGGAAGACAAAGATAAAATCGAAAAAAAGGTTCAAGAACAGATAAAGGGGAAAAAATAATCAGATCAAACCTATTTTTATATCAATTCTCTTTTTTAAAGTCTAAACTCGTTATTTAAAATCTAAATTATTAATGTCACATCTATAAATTTTCATTTTATGGTTAATCCAGCAGTTGCCAATTGTATTCAAATCTTTAAATGTACAATCATGATAAATGGAGAATCATGATAAATTGATTTATTACAATGATGCACGGGATTATTATAAATAATTTAAACATTATTTTAGATTATTAAACATTAAAACATCATATATTCAATCTATATGTACAATAAAGATTTATTATTAATTTTTATAGTAATATAATAGTTAAAAATCTAAATTTTTATTAAAAAATGAATATTACCCAATTAATTTTTTCTATTTTTGGGCAGATCTGACAGCGAAAATTAGCAATTTCATTATGCTCTTTTTTATATTTGAAGTGTTTAAATCTGCATAACGAATATAAGTCTTTCGAAATAGGCCTATTCACAAAACTTTATATTACTTATGACTAGACAATTCGTATATCCCATATATCATGAACATTCATGGAAGATTGGGATCAATTTACTCAAAAACATCAGTTATTCCAGAAATTTTTCCAAAAACTGGTGAACGATCATGATAAATTGGCAGGAAATTGATCACAATTAAATCCATCTGTCATGCTATAATTTTTGGATGGAATAAAAAATTGGATTGGATAAAACAATCGATTTGAAGTAGTCGATTGAATAAAAACGTCAATTAATAGGAGGTCGAATATATATGGCATCGTCGTTTAAATCACCTGCAGATACCGCCAAAGCTTGTGTTGGTATTGCAGCGTTGAAAGAAAAAGCCTCATTGAGTAATTTGATTGTTTTGAGTTTCTTAGCAGGGGCTTACATTGCATTTGGAGGGCTTCTAGCAGAAGTTGCAACCGGAGGTATGGCTGCTGCTGGTTACCCTACAGGATTAGTAAAATTCGTCTTTGGTGGAGTGTTCCCAGTCGGGCTGATGCTGGTCGTTATAGCCGGTTCTGAGCTATTTACTGGTAACAACATGTACATGCCCTTTGGAATATTAGAAGGAAAAGCAAGCTGGTTAGGTCTTATCCGTAACTGGGTAGGAAGCTGGGTTTTCAACCTGGTGGGCGCATTATTTGTTGCATACTTCCTGGCATATCTCACCGGTATTTTAACCGCAGATCCTTGGGCAGCAACTGCAGTTACCATCGCTAAAACCAAAGCACTCGGAGGAGCACAATTTGTAGCAGCAGGTAAAACTGTTACATCCTTAACATGGGTACAGGTGTTCTTAAGAGCAATCGGTTGTAACTGGTTGGTATGTCTGGCAGTTTATCTGGCTGTTTCCTCAGATGATATTATTGGTAAAATATTCGGAATATGGTTCCCTATAATGGCTTTCGTAACCATTGGATTTGAGCACGTAGTTGCAAATATGTTCTTTATACCTGTGGGAATATTCATAGGCGGAGTAACCTGGTCCCAGTTCTTCATTAACAACATGATACCCGCTACTCTCGGTAACATCGTTGGTGGAGCAATATTTGTAGCATGTATCTACTGGTTCACCTACCTACGGGGAACAAGTACAAAAGCATAACCTGCAAAAGTTAATTACATGCCCAATGTAAGGTTTTTGCAAATCTTCCATTTTCATTTTTTTGTATCTCTATGAAAAAGGAAGGACTTGCCAAATCCCAAATTTTATCATGAATGATCATATAGCAAACAAGATATTTTCAAGTGTACATGAGCGGAATCAGTGATTTTCCAGAAAATTATCATGAACATTCATGTTTTTTAAAAGAAAAATAGCGGAGGAATACAAAGATGGATATTAAATACGTACCGACAATATGTCCCTACTGCGGTGTTGGATGTGGTATGAACCTGGTAGTTCAGGACGAAAAAGTAGTTGGTGTAGAACCATGGAAAAGACACCCTGTGAATGAGGGAAAGTTATGTCCAAAAGGAAATTTCTGTTATGAAATCATCCACCGAGATGACAGATTAACCACCCCACTTATCAAAGAAAATGGTGAATTCAGAAAAGCTACCTGGGATGAAGCATATGATTTAATAGCATCCAAACTGGGTGCCTACGATCCCAATGAAATAGGTTTCTTCTGCTGTGCCAGATCCCCCAACGAAAACATCTACGTGAACCAGAAATTTGCACGAATAGCCGTTGGAACCCAAAACATCGACCACTGCGCACGACTTTGCCACGGTCCTACCGTAGCTGGACTTGCTGCTTCATTTGGTTCTGGAGCCATGACCAACTCCTATGACAGTTTTGAGGACGCAGATCTGATATTCTCCATTGGAGCCAACAGTCTGGAAGCCCATCCACTGGTTGGAAGAAAGTTAATGAGAGCAAAAATGAAGGGTGCATACTTCATAGTAGCTGACCCCCGATACACTCCAACCGCTAAACAGGCTGACCAGTACATACCATTCAAAACCGGAACTGACGTTGCATTAATGAATGCAATGATGAACGTTATAATCAGTGAAGGCTTAGAAGACAAGGAATTCATAGAAAAACGAACAAAAAACTACGAAGAACTGAAAAAAGTAGTAGCCAAATACACTCCTGAAATGGCCGCAGAAATAACTCAAGTTCCAGCTGACGTCATAAGGGACATAGCAATAAAATACGCTAAAGCTGATAAAGCAGCTATAGTTTACTCACTTGGTATAACCGAACACTCCCACGGTGTGGACAACGTTCAGCAAACCGCCAACCTGGCCATGCTCACCGGGAACATCGGAAGACTAGGAACCGGAGTAAACCCATTAAGAGGTCAAAACAACGTTCAAGGTGCCTGTGATATGGGAGCATTACCTACCGACTACCCAGGATACCGAAAAGTAGCTGATGAAGAAGTAATGAAAGATGTTACTTGCACTTGGGGATGCAGTGACCTGGGATGCGAACCCGGACTTAAAATACCAGAAATGATAGAATCCGCTTATAAAGGCGACCTGAAAGTTCTATATATCACTGGTGAAGACCCCGTAATCTCCGACCCCGACACCCACCACGTGGAAGCAGCACTAGAAAACCTGGACTTCTTTGTGGTACAGGACATATTCATGACCGATACCGCTGAATTTGCAGATGTTGTGTTACCTGCTGCCTGCTGGGCTGAACAGGAAGGAACATTCACCAACGGTGAACGAAGAGTTCAACTCATCAGAAAAGCAGTAGATGCCCCTGGAGAATCTAAATACGACTGGGAAATCTTCTGTGACCTGGCCAAAAGAATGGGTGCAGATCCTGAAATGTTCACCTACGAATCCGCACAGGACATATTTGAAGAAGTTCGAACTGTAACTCCACAGTACGCAGGTATGAACCGGGAAAGACTGGAAAGACCAGAAGCACTTCACTGGCCTTGCCCATCTGAAGACCACCCTGGAACCGCCATGATGCACGTTGAAAAGTTCGCACACCCTGATGGACTTGGAATATTCTCACCTCTTGAAGAACAGGGCCCAGTTGAAACACCAGACGAAGAATACCCATTAATACTAACCACCACCCGTCTACTATTCCACTACCACGCTGCAATGACCCGAAGAGCCTCAACACTGGATCGTGAAGTACCAACAGGATATGTGGAAATAAACACAGAAGACGCCGCCAAACTTGGAATAATCAACAAAGAAAAAGTCAAAGTCAAATCCAGAAGAGGCGAAATAGAAATACCAGCTAGAGTCACTGATGACATTATTGAAGGAATTGTAAACATTCCAATGCACTTTAGAGAATGTTCTGCAAACATTCTGACCAATGCAGCTGCAATAGACCCCCGATCTGGAATGCCAGAATACAAAGCATGTGCTGTAGCCATATCTAAAATGGAGGGATCCAAATGATCAACACAAACGACATGTTCTACGCAAAATCTTCTGATGCAGAAATAGCCGAAGCCGGAGAATACGGTGGAGCAGTCACCACCCTTCTAAAATTCTTACTAAAAGAAGGAATTGTTGACGCAGTATTAGCTGTTGACAGTAGCGCTGACCTCTACGACGTTGTTCCAGTCTTAATAGAAGATCCTGAAGACATTGTAAAAGCCGCGGGATCACTTCACTTCGGAACACTCAACCTGGCCAAAGTAGTTGCCCGTTACCTTAACGGTGCCCAGGATATGAAAATCGCAGTCACCGTGAAACCCTGCGATGCAATGACCATGGTTGAACTAATGAAAAGAGAAAAAGTCAACGCAGACAACGTGATAATGGTCGGTTTAAACTGTGGAGGTACCATGCCCCCAGTTAAAGGTCGCCAGATGATGGAACAGTTCTACGAAGTTGATCCAGATTCAGTGGTCAAGGAAGAAATCGCCAAAGGTAAACTCATCGTGGAAACTGAAGATGGTACTGAAAAAGAAATTCCAATCGATGTCTTGGAAGACGAAGGATTTGGTAGAAGAACCAACTGCAGAAGATGCGAAGTCAACATTCCAAGAATGGCTGATCTGGCCTGTGGAAACTGGGGAGTTATTGGACCTTTAGCTGGAAAAGCAACCTTCATCGAAGTGTGTTCCCCTAAAGGTGCCGAAGTCCTGGAAAAAGCTAAAGAAGCCGGAGTCATAGATTTAGAAGCCCCAATTCCTAAAGGAATTGAAATACGCGAAAAAATCGACGGTGCAATGGTTAAACTGGCAGACAAATGGCAAACCAATGATTGGGAAGACGCAGCTGGCAGAGAAATATTCTCAGTTCTCACCGAGTACATGGATGATTTCTCCAGGTGCCTGAAATGTTACGGGTGCAGAGAAGCCTGTCCAATATGTTACTGTGCAGACTGCTGTCTAGAAGCAAACAACGGTCCTGACTGGTTGACTAAAGGAGAAATCCCACCATCACCAATGTTCCACCTGGAAAGAATGCTTCACATGGCAGAATCATGTACCAACTGTGGTCAGTGCGAAGAAGTTTGCCCTGGTGAAATACCACTGGCCAAGATCTGGCACGAAGTAAACACCAAACTGCAAAACACCTTTGGATATGTCAAAGGAACTGGTGAAGACAAACCACCAATCGCATACTTCCCTGTGGGAAAATAAAATGAAAATGAAATAAGTTTTAACCCGTACTGCAATTTAGAAAGCTAAAGCAGTATCCAGTAAACCACATTTGCTAAAGGTCATATTTAGGTTGATTATCGCTCAAGGTCACCTCTAAAATATGCCTGACTTGCAAGTTGTGGTTTACTGAAATTTTTTTTATTTATATGTAAATTTAATGATGTGAATTTAATGGAATTTAATGAATTATAAGACTTTATAATACTTTAATGAATTATAAGACGTGAAATATATTGATAAACCCAAATTTATTGATGAATTAATTGACATAGTTTAAGTCATAATAACTATTTGAATTTTATGGAATTTTTTCTCTAAACTCACAGATTACTACGATTGATAAAAAGTGCATCCAGTAGGTTCATCATCGAATTTAGTTCCATCATCGAATCCATGCTAATCCATGTGGTCCCATCCCATGTAGATTTAATATTCTATTTTTAACATAATATATATCACAACAAGACTGTGAGAATTCAAGTGTAAAAATTTCTAGGTAAATCTAGGTAAAAATCTAGGTAAAATTCTAGGTAAAAAAATCTTGTAAAATTCTAGGTACAGTATTATTAGGTACTGCAAGTGTTGGTGAAATAATGGAAAAGGAACTCCCCAAAAACTATCAGAATATAAGAATGCGCTACGAAGAATACGGTCAGGCTTTAAGTGAACTGGGTAAAGCCATTAAAAAGGCAGGACCTATTGATGAGAAGACATCCCATCTTATCCAGTTAGCAGCTGCCGCTGCCATAAGATCAGAAGGAGGCGTACACAGCCACACCCGCAGAGCCCTGGAACTGGGAGTGTCCCCCGACGAATTGTACCACAGTGTTCTTCTGTTAACCAGCGTTATAGGATTCCCTAATGTTGCCGCAGCCATATCATGGGTGGATGACATTGTACTAAAAGAAGAATAAAAATAAATTACTCTGATGATTTACTGGAACTATTAAGCTATTCCTAAAACCAAAAATCCACATATTAAACCTAGTTAATATCCCAATTAACTCTTTTTTGACATATAGGAAATATTATATAAATAAATTGGGGATATTATTAAATATTAGGTATGTTCAAGCGTATTCGAGAAGTGAATCCCGTAACTAATACTCCAAAAATCTATTATCCGAAATAAACCCCAGAGGGCATTATATGGATGAAATGTTTCAAAAAGTTAAAATCATAAAGGTGGACCAGGATGTCCATCATATCGATGATCTGGTGGCCATTGATACCAAAATGAGACTCTTTGTTAATGGATCCAAACTGGGTGAATTTTACCTGAGTCCCCATGATCTGGAAGACTTCGTTCTGGGCTACCTGCTGGATGAAAGATACATCAAAAGTATCACTGAAGTTAAAAAAATCAATGTAACTGATCTGGACATCAAAGTTGAATTAACCGGGAATCAGCCCATTGAAAAGGACAAATTAGGTTGTTATGATGGATGGGTTCACCAGGATCAGGACTTGGTGAAAATAAACTCTAATTTTAAGGTTGAAAGAAAAAAGGTAATGAATTCATTTGATCTTCTCATAAAAAAAGCTGAAATCTGGTCCAAAACCGGCGGGACCCACGTGGCTGCCTTGGTAAGTGAAGGGCAATTTATTGTCCGTGAGGATGTCAGTCGTCATGTGGCCGTTGATAAAGTCATAGGCGCTGGATTAAAGATAAAAATTGATTTTTCGAAAAGTTTCATTGTCTGTAGCGGCAGGATCCCCCCGGACAGAGTGGTGAAGCTGGCCAACGTGGGTATACCCATCATGGTTACCAAAGCCGCCCCTACAGTGGAGGGTTTGAAGATAGGTGAAAAATCTGGGATCACACTGATTGGTTTCTTAAGAAACGGTAGATTTAATATTTACACCCATCCTCATCGCATAATACTTTAAATCGTTTGAAATAGGAAACAATGTAATAAATACCGGTTAAAAACTCCCATTAAAAGAAAAATCCATACAAATCAAATTATTAAAAAAATTGATTAAAAAGGAAGGATTAAAAAGAAGAGAAAGATTAAAAAATAAATTAAAGACGTGACAATAGACCTTTTATCAAATAACCGAGTACCACATCCAATAACCTGGTACTCTATTCAATAACTGTGTGTCTGGCCTTCATATCCTCTTCTGTTTTTCCCATTTCAACCATTAACTGGGCTATGAGACTGTCCAGGAATATCAAGCTGGTTACCTCGAAAAGGGTTCCCATTGGAGATAAAGACTGGTGTTTTCCGTTCATCTGCCGGGTTATGTAATTTTTTTCTGAATCAATTTTGGTACGTCCTTTTATATGTACCACCAGATCAGCCATCTCTCCCAGGGTGGAATCCACGTAGGAAGTCACTGCAATGATCTGGGTTCCCCTTTTATGGGCAATGTTGGCCGCACTAATAATGCTGAAGGTTTCACCTGAGCCTGAAATTGACAGGAGGCAATCTTCACTAGTTAAAGCAGGGGTTGTTGTTTCTCCCACCACGTAAACACTGATTCCAAGGTGCATGAGGCGCATGGCAAAGGCCCGGGCTACCAGACCAGAACGTCCCAGTCCCATTACAAAAACGTTTTTAGATGTTTGTAAGAGACGGGTCATGTCTTCAATGTTTTCAGGGTCAAGTTCTGCAGAAACAGACCGCACATTATCCATTATTTCTTCTATAGCATCATTAAGAATCAAGTCTTTCAATATTAGCACCATTGTTATATTTTTTAAAATTATTTGTAATTTTAAATTATTATAAATTTTTTTAACTATTACAAATAAACTTTGTATCTATATGAATTTTTAGTGGCCTGATATATATAAGTCCTATTTCATACAATTCTTATACAAATCCCTACACCAACCTTATCAACTGGCATTTAAAGCATACTATGTTAAAAGGATGAAAAATGAAGTCTCAACCAAGCATTAACCTGAAAATTAATGGTGAAACATTCAGCTACCGACTTTTTGATGCTTTACGTGAGATCACCAATACCTGGTCCCAGAGGGAAGCTGCCAAAAGATTGGGGATATCACATGCAGTTTTAAATCGACGAATTCGTGACGCTGAAGGAAAACTGGGTTTTAAATTAGTGGAGACTACTGGAGCAGGTTCCGGGCTCAGCCCCCAGGGAATGATGATCCTGGAAAAATACCAAAGCTATCTGAGAAGGTTAGAGAATAGGGATGTGCCGGTTATAGGCGGGGGCCCCATTGCCACCGGTTTGATGGACGCGTTAGCACGTCAATACGGCCTGAAAGTGGTGATTTATACTACCGATGATTTGAATGCCCTTAAGATGGCTGAGATGGACATGCTGGATATTCTGGTTTTGGACGACCCAGTGCATGCTTTTATGCATGATCTGGACTTTTTACCCATAGCCCGAGATGATCTGGTACTGGTATCTGGATCTGATGAAAACCTTGATACTGTTGACCAGCTCAGGGGAAGAGAATTTGTGGAAGTTATTCATTCTGCCCAGAGACTGGCCTGGAACACCCTGGATCAGTTACGGGTTGATTATGAAATCGTTGATATATGCAGTTCCCCTGAAAATGCCCTTAAGATGGTTAAAACACGTGCAGATCTTTTAACATTTCAAAACAGGAGTTTCATGTCACCGCTGCTTGATTCTTTTACTGTGTCGGATATCATGGCAGAGGATACCAGCCACATAATCAGCATGGTTATCCCTGATAAAGATGAACCT
Organism: uncultured Methanobacterium sp.; assembly: GCF_963666025.1. Lineage (NCBI taxonomy): Archaea > Methanobacteriati > Methanobacteriota > Methanobacteria > Methanobacteriales > Methanobacteriaceae > Methanobacterium > uncultured Methanobacterium sp. Next base: position 1,336,944 of record NZ_OY762552.1, read on the forward strand.
GATAAAAAAGATGACCTGGAAGATTTTTCAAATTTCATCCAGGGAAAGGGTCAGGACATAATCAGAGAATGGGGTTTTAGGAGAATTGATTAAATATTAAGCATTATAGAAAAATTTATCATAAACTAAATCATAATATACTTTATTCTCTTTTAAATCCTTATTTTACAGGATATCAATGATTTTTTGATGGATTTAAAATGCAGAGATTAGTTCATTTTTGATAATATACCAGATGGTTAATTTTAAATAAACTCAAAATAGAAATAAGGCAGGTGATTGATTGAGGAAACAAAGAGATTTACTGGCCATTGGACACACTGCACTTGACTACATAATTCAGGTTAACGAATTCCCACTACCTAACTCTGCTACTACCATTAATAACATGCGTACCTTTCATGGGGGCGCTGCTGCCAATGTTGCCGTGGTCGCGTCCTCACTGGGTTTAGAATCGTCCCTGGTGTCTGCTGTGGGAGGAGACTTTCCAGGATCAGACTATCAAAATCATTTAGAAAAACTCCAGATCAACATCAACGACATGATAATTGTTGAGGAAGATAAAACACCCACTGCATTCGTTTTAACTGATACAAACGATGATCAGATATTTTACTTTTACTGGGGTGCTGCCAGTAGGTTTAAAGAATCCTCGGTCCCTGAAGAGGCCATCATGAATGTTCAGGCAGTGCATCTGGCAACCGGAGACCCCACCTTCAACTGCCGATGTGGTGAATTCGCCCGTGAAAGTGATAAAATCATCTCTTTCGATCCAGGACAGGACCTGCATATGTACTCACCCCAGGATCTGCTGGATGTTCTGAAAATATGTGATATTCTCTTTGGAAACCATCATGAAATCGGACGCATTCTGGAAAGCATCAATATGAACATTGACCAGTTAAGAGATTACGGCCCTTCCATTGTGGTGGAAACCAGGGGCAGAAATGGTAGTGTTATCTACTCTGATGAGAAGATCCAGATAGATGCCATAGAACGGGACCCCACTGACCCTACCGGTGCTGGGGACTCTTACCGGGCAGGATTCCTGAAACCATACCTGGAAGGAGAACCATTGGAGTACTGTGGTAAACTGGCTTCTGCTGTGTCTTCATTCATTGTAGAAGCACAAGGATGCCAGACTAATGTTCCAACCCTTGAAATGGCTAAAGAAAGAATGAAAAACTCTTTAGAATAACCCTGAATTTTTAATTTGGAGGATAAAACAAATCTGGAATTAATAGAATATCTACTAATCCAGATAACCTCCAAAATTTTTTACGTTCAAAATGTATATTATTTAATGTTTTAAAATTAGGTAAAAAATTAGTACAATATTCCCATTCCCTGATTTTAGTATTAACTTCCAGTTTGGCCTTTTAGAATATATACTCAGATCATAGGCTTAAAAACCATATCTATTTTTATAGGGAACATAGAAATCAAATTAAGATTAACATTAATCAGTTGCTAAGGGCTTCTTGCGATTTGTGAAAGCCCATAGCTAAAGTACTTATTACAAGGTGAACCTAACACGGTGATTCTATGACACAAATGGACGACGCAAGAAAAGGGATAATAACCGACGAAATGAAATCCGTCGCAGAAAATGAAAATGTTGACGCTGAATTCATCCGAAAATCTGTAGCTAATGGTACCATTGCTATTCCCAGTAACAAAGGAAGGGAAGTGAAAGCTGTTGGTATTGGAGCCGGACTCCGAACTAAAGTCAACGCTACCATTGGAACTTCCACTGATATCTGTGACTTTGACATGGAAGAAGAAAAGGCCAAAATTGCTATTGCTAATAACGCTGATACTTTAATGGAACTTTCTGTGGGTGGAGACCTGGATGAGATCAGGCGAAGAATACTGAAAGTATCCGATATACCAGTGGGAAGTGTGCCTGTATACCAGGCAGCATTTGAAACAATCCGCGAAAAGGGTGCAGCTATTTACATGGACGAAGATGTCATGTTCAAGGCCATTGAAAAACAGGCCAAAGACGGTATCGACTTCATGGCCATTCACTGCAGTGTGAACATGGAAACCCTCAAACGTCTCAAACGTCAGGGCAGAGAAGGTGGACTGGTGAGCCGTGGTGGAGCATTGGTATCTGCCTGGATGGTGGAAAACGAAGTGGAAAACCCATTATATAAGAACTTTGATTACATCCTGGAAATCGCCAAGGAATACGACTTTTGTATGTCCATGGCCAACGCCATGAGAGCAGGAGCCATTGCCGATTCCACAGATCGAGCTGGAGTGCAGGAACTCATCATCCTCGGTGAATTAATAGACCGGGCAAGGGAAGCAGGTGTGCAGACCATTGTGGAAGGCCCTGGTCACATACCATTAAATGAAATTAAAGCCAACGTGGTTATCCAGAAAAAACTGTGCCGTCAAGCTCCATTCTACATGTTAGGGCCTATTGTAACTGATATAGCACCGGCCTACGATCACATTGTTTCATCCATTGGTGCATCCCAGTCGGCAGCTGCTGGAGCAGACTTCATCTGCTACGTTACCCCTGCCGAGCACCTGGCACTCCCCGGACCAGAAGACGTGAAAATGGGAGTTATAGCCAGTCGTATCGGAGCATACGTTGGTGACATGGCCAAGGGAATACACAACGGTGAAAAGGACCTGGAAATGGCTAACGCCCGGAAAAAACTTAACTGGGAAGCCCAGTACAATGCCGCTATCTGTCCTTCTGATGCCAGAGCAATAAGAGATGCCAGACCACCAGAAGACCCAGACACCTGTACCATGTGCGGAAGCTACTGTGCTATTAAGATCGTGAATGAATGGCTGGATGAAGCCCCAACTGAAGTATTCGAATAAAAAATTCGAAAAAGGAAATAAATTCATCCCCCCATTTTTTTATTCATTTTAAATATTAACCATAATTTTTTATTTTTAGAAGGTGAATTACTTGAAACACTGGACTGAACGAATTGCATCTGATCTGACTAACTGGGACGTTGAAAAACACGTTGTAGCCAGCGGAACATCAATATCTGGCTCTATACATATTGGAAATTCCTGTGACGTTTTCATAGCCAATGCCGTGGGTAAATCCCTGCAAAAGCTGGGCGAAGACTCCAAGACCATCTGGATTGCCGATGACCACGACCCACTGAGAAAGGTTCCCTACCCCCTCCCAGAATCATACGAAAAGTACCTGGGAATTCCTTACTCCCAGATCCCCTGTCCTGAGGGTTGCTGCGAAAACTTCGTGGAACACTTCCAAAAACCATTCCTGGAAACATTACCAGTATTTGGAATAGAACTGGAAACCTATTCCGGGTTTAAAATGTACCAGGATGGGGTTTACAACGATTATATTAAAAAATCACTGGAAAGAGCCCCCAAGATCAGGGAAATATTCAACCAGTACCGGGAACATCCCCTGGCCAGTGATTGGTTACCCTACAATCCCATCTGTACCGAGTGTGGCCGGGTGAACACCACCACTGCCTACGATTACCAGGGAGACACTGTTTTCTACCGGTGCCAGTGCGGGCATGAGGGTGAACTGAACATCAAATCTGGTGAGGGAAAACTCACCTGGCGTGTGGAATGGGCTGCCCGTTGGAAGATCTTCGGTGTGACCTGTGAACCATTTGGAAAGGACCATGCAGCCAGTGGAGGTTCATATGATGTGAGTAAAGTCATATCCCAGGAGATATTCGATTACAGAGCACCATACCCCGTGCCCTATGAATGGATCACCCTTAAAGGTGAAGCCATGAGTAAATCCCATGGAGTTTTCTTCACCCCTGGACAGTGGCTGGAAATAGGCGCCCCTGAAACCCTGAATTATTTCTTATTCCGCAGTAAACCCCTTAAACATAAGGATTTTGACCCCGGAATGTCTTTCCTGGACTTCATTGACCAGTATGACCGGGTGGAAAGGATCCACTACCATGCTGAAGAGGCTGCTTCAGAGAAGGAAATGGAGAAACTAGGGAAAATCTATGAAGTGTCCCAGATCAACACTAATGAATCCATGCCCTTCCAGACATCCTATCGTTTCCTCACTGTAGCCCGACAGATAACCGATGATCCAGAGAAGATCTTCGCAATACTCAAACGGAATTCACAGCTAAGTGCAGATATGGAAGGTAAGGAATACTCTGATCTATCTGAAGATGCCCAGGCCAGACTCAGATCACGCCTAGAAAATGTGGAAAACTGGCTTGAAAAATATGCACCGGAATTCGTTAAATTCAGTGTCCAGAAAACATTACCCGATGTACAGTTAAACGAAAATCAGGATGCTTTCCTGTTACAGGTGGCAGAACTCCTGGAAAACAATGATTACACCTCTTCACAGGAACTCCATGATGGAATGTACAACATAATAAATGAACTGGGATTAAAACCACCCAAGGCATTTCAGGCAATTTACAAGACCATAATTGGTAAAAAACAGGGCCCAAGGGCGGCTTCATTCGTATTATCCCTTGACAAAGACTTTGTTATCAAGAGGTTCCGCAGGGAGGCTTAATAATTGAAAGTTCAGCTGGTTGAACGGGAGGTTCTTGATCCGGTGGGATTGGTTCAAGCCGATAAATTAAAGGTAAACCCCTTACCAGAGGACTTTGAAAAAGCTTCCATAATCAATAACACCAAGCCCGGCGCGGGGATTATACTGGACATTTTAAGAGAGTCCCTGGGGAACCGGGAATTTATAAAGGTTAAAAAACCAGCTGGCGCACCTTCTACTCAAAAACAGATTGATGAAGCATCTTCTGGAGAAATTGCCATCCTTGCTTTAGGGGACTGTGGTTCCTGCACCAGCTGGGTTATACTGGATGCCATTCGCCTGGAAAAAATGGGAATACCCACCATTTCCATCTGTTCAACACATTTTGCTCCATTCGCCCGTGAACTGGCCAAATCTCATGGAATGGATGAATTAAGAATTTTAGAAATTGAACATCCCATAGCTGGTCTTTCTGATGAAGAAGTGGAAGAAAAAACCAGGAAACTGATTCCATCTTTCTTATATTTACTGCAAATACCATAATACTCTGAAAATGCCTTAAACCACTAAATGTGTTAGATAACTATGGCCCAAAAAGATAAGATAAAAGTTAGCGATAAGACCTGTGGCTGCCTTATTGATGAAATCCTGGAAAATAGCCAGGAAAATGACAAGATAATGAAGAAAACAGAGGGTAAAGATGAAAATCGTCTTTGCAGTGCCAGTCCCTCAGATATGGAATTCTTCGTTGATCCGGATCCTCAAAAAGTCAGCATCGATTTTTACCAGCGCCGTCTGACCGATGGTCTGCCCATCATTCCCCCCACCAGGGAGAAAGTAAATCATTTTCTGAGGTACAGTGCACATGACCCAGAAGATATTCTGGCGGTTCTACCCCCTAAAATGGGCCAGGCCACTCCTGAAAAAATTGCAATTAACTCGGTTATGGCCGGTTGCCTGCATCAATTTCAACCAGTCACAGAACACATTATAAAGGCTATCTCCCAGGATAAATTCAACCTCTCAGGAGTTAACGCCACCACCCATCCTGTATCCATCTGCACCATTGTAAATGGACCATTATCCAGTGAATTAGGTTTAAACTCTGGTGCGGGTTGTCTAGGGCCTGGTAACATGGCAAATGCTACCATTGGCCGTGCCCTGCGTTTGTGCCTTATTAACCTTGCCGGGGCAATCCCCGGAGTGGGTGACCATGCCACCCATGGTTCACCATCCAAGTACAGTTACTGTTTTGCGGAAAATGAGGAAGAAAGCCCATGGGACCCTTTCCAGGTGGAAAACGGTTACTTGAAGGATGAAAGTACAGTCACTGTAATGGCTGCTGAAGCTCCACACAACGTCAATGATCACCGCAGCCAGACAGCAGAGGATCTCTTGGACACCATCGTTCACACTGCAGCCACTGCCGGTTGTAACAACAGCCACGTACCGGGTGAATTATTAGTGATTATGAGTCCAGAGCACGCAGCAACCATCAGCAAGGACGAGTGGGAAAAAGAAGATGTTAAGAATTATATCCATGAAAATGCACTGCTACCTACGGGTTTAGGTGATCGTGGTGGTCGAAAGCTGGATGATGAATGGATTATTGATGGAGAAGTTCGTATAACCCGTTCCCCATCTGATGTTATTTTACTGGTGGCAGGAGGACCCGGTAGACATACCATGATCAGCCACGGCTTTGGAAATGGATCTCTGTCTGTAACCATATCCCTATCTCTAAAAGATGGTACAATAGTCAGATCCGTGGAAGATTTTAAAGTAAAATAGATTTTAAAGTTGAGTATACTTATCTTTACGGAATTGTTTAGAAATAACTTTTAAAGAAATAACTTTTAAATATAAAACTATCTCACCTATTTTTTCAAAAACCAATCTCTTTGAAACAGTAGATAAAAAAACCTACTGATTAAAAGAGGTTTTGTTCATTTTAATCCGTGTGATGACCTACTCGTTCTAATTCTACTTCCCATGTCTGGGGATTTTCTTCAATATATTTTTCTAAAATTTCCCTGCACTCATCAATACCCATAACCTTAACTTCCACCCCATTTTCCCTTAATAGTTCTTCAGGACCAATTAATGTGGTGTTTTCTCCAATCACCACTCTGTGAATATTATACAGCATAATTGCCCCCGAACACATGGTGCACGGAGATAAAGTAGTGTAAAGAGTGGATTTTTGATAATTTTTCCCTTTAAGGCGTCCTGCATTTTCAATGCAGTCCATTTCCCCATGGAGAATGGTCGAATTATTTTGAATTAATCGGTTGTGACCCCGACCCACAACTTCACCATCAGCAACCAGCACGGCCCCTATGGGGATTCCTCCCTCTTTAAGGCTTTTTTTAGCTTCATTAATTGCTTCGGCCATGAAACAATGATCATCTGATCCCATGAAATCCTCCTAATCCATTGTATATAATTCACTAATAAATAAAAAAAATAAAAAAATAAAAAATGATGTATTCTTTGTTTAAAATGTCTTTTGAGTGCTCTTAGGTTGTTTTAAGGCTACCAAGTATTTTTTCCATGTTTTGAGTGCTATTAGTTGAAGATACATACGCCGCATAATAGAGGCTGTTGTTCTTCACCCAGAAAGCAATGCTTGTGTAGTAACCAGAAGAGTCTTTACTGGTTGTTGTGACCATAGTTGCTGTGGATCCATCCACTGTTATGGATTTACTGGCACCGTACCCTTGAGTCTGATATTCCTGTACCAGTTGATTTAGTACATTCTGAATACTTGCCGTATCAAGGCCAGAAGCAGTTATACTCCCAACAGCAAAACCTTCATCACTGCTTCCAACTGCTGCAAGACTGTTGGAACCAGCGGGAACAGTAACAGTTTTTGTTGCATTTTCACCCCATGTCCCAGGATATTGGAAAGTTATCCCATTACTGGAATATGTTTTGTTCGACGCCCATTCGTCACTGGTACAACCAGAGGCCATTACCACCAATAAAACTACTGCCAAAATGTAGATCAACCTTTTCATTCAACCACCTACAATTATAATTATCATAATTAATTATGTAAGTACTTTCTATATAAATTGACTGTAACCCCCACAGTAAAAATAACTAACGAGAACAAAAAAGCAATTAAATGACTAAAAACCAAGATTCATCCAAATAAAAGAGTATTAAAACTAAAATGATTAGAATCAATACGATTAATGAATCCTTAAACAAATATCCTTATTTTAACATTTTCAAACTATCGTAGATTAAATTACACTCCAAACGTGTGGTAAACTTCAGGGCCTTCTCATCCACCATAAACCCTGGATGGTGAGTGGGTTTAGCTTCAGAAAGGGGGCAGTTACAGGGAGCAACCCCATAATACATGTATAAACCAGGAACTTCACGCGAAAAATGAGAAAAATCTTCGGATTTTGTTGATGCAAGGTAATAAAGAACGTTTTTTGCCCGTGCCACCCTTTCCACCGTTGGCAACATAGCCTGGTACAGTTTGAGATTGTTGATGTTCATGGGATAATGCTGGCCGTATATCACTTCAGCCTGGCAACCGTGCATTTCTGCTTTCATCTCCGCTAACTCTTTAATGCGTTTTATAAGAATTTCTCTGTTATCTTTATCCAGTGACCGGACAGTTAACCCCATTTCAGCCCCTTCTGGAATGATGTTTACTTTGATCCCTCCCCAGAAGTATCCCACAGTGATAACTGCTGCCCCCTTCTGCAGATCCACTTCCCTGCTGATAAGAGTCTGCAGGGAATTTATAAGGGATGCTCCAGCAACAATAGGGTCTTTACCACTCCACGGCTGGGATCCGTGGGCCTGTTCCCCCCATATACGTATGAATATACTGTCCTGACTGGCGTGGGTGGGTCCTTCCCGGACCATAACCTGACCCGGGTAACAGGTACTGTTGGCATGGAAACCGAAAATGGCCTGGACCTCTGGATCCTGCAGGGCACCTTCCTCCACCATACTCATAGCCCCACCATCAACCCCCGTGGGAGCACCTTCTTCGGCTGGTTGAAATAAAAAAACCACATTTCCAGGTAATTCAGATTGAAGCTGACTTAAAACTGTGGCGGTACCTATGGCCGCCGCAGTGCTGGCATCATGCCCACAGGCATGGGCCACACTCGTTTCCTGACCATTATACTCAGTTTTTACGCGTGATGCATATTCAAGGCCAGTTTCTTCCTGTATAGGGAGGGCATCAATATCCGCCCTTATAGCCACAGTAGGACCTGTTTTTCCCCCACGAAGAACTGCTTTTACCCCGGTATTGGCAATGGAATGAATTTCCAATCCTGGGAGCGTTTCCAGGTGTTTTCGGATGTATTGGCTGGTTTCAAATTCCTGGTAAGCCAGTTCAGGATGTTGGTGTAACCACAAAAACATTTCAATTTGTGAAGGTGCCAGGTCACTGGCCAGTCCATCTATAGCCCTGTAAAAATCGGTATGAGTCATAAACCCCACTTCCTAGTTAAGCCAGACCTTAATTCAATTCCAGTTATAATATTTGTGTAAAATTACCTATTAGATTTACTGATCTTTTTCAATGATTCAGGTGCCAATAATATCTGACCTGAAAAGATCTGACCTGAATTAGATCTGACTTGAATTATATCTAACTGAAATTAGATCTAACATGAAATCTTAAAGTTCCTGATTTCATAAGCTTTAATTCTTTAAAAGAAATTAAAAACAAAAAAAAGACTGCAGTAAAGAGGAGAAATCAACCATCAGCTTATATTAAATTTAATCTCTCATATCAATGACATGACTAGTATAAATTGAATACAAGCAGTATCACGGCCCCCAACAGAACTATAACTAAATAATATAAAATTATTTTAAATCCTAAAGTCTTTATACTCATGTCTGGATCATTCGGTTCCATGTAGCGTTTAAACAGTACATATAAAAATAACATCGTAATGAATCCGGAGATAAGCATTGAATAATCTGGGGAAACAGGCAAAAAAGCAATATTACATAAAACAAATAGAATTAGTCCAGTAACAATAATTCTAAAGTCAAATCGAGATTTAGGGTTAAAACTCAGAGGATTGTTTTTATTAGATGTTTTACCCGGTTTTAAAGGATTTTTGCACTTATAACAGAATTCAGCATTTTTGCTGTTTTTTGTTTTACATCGTGGGCAGATAATTGAAGATACCATGGGACCAGCTTCTATTATTTAATTGTTGATTTTGAATGTTGTTGGATATCAGGCTCATTGAAATTATAAACCACTAACCAGTGCAGCTTGTTTTCTTATGTTCATTGGTCTCTGTGCCATGACAAACCTGATAACAAACCTGATTATCATCTGTATTTAAGCAGTATAAGATACGAACTTATAAAACTTCTGAAATGGTTTTTTCAAAATTGACCTGTTTATAATGGCATGACGGATATAAAGATTGTGGATGGTTGGGTTTCCTAAAGGTTTATATGACCTTGGGTTTAATGATTCCTTAAAATAACATGAATATTCATGTAGGATTTAAGATAAAATTCTTAAAACAATGATTTAAAGCATTTAATGCTGAAAATTAATCAAATTCTATTTGAAAAATCATGATAGATTAGATAAAACAGTGAGGAGCATACATTTTGAGATGTATAATTTCAAACTGTAGCCCCCCATTGTATACTAAGTACTGTAACCTCCATGGTATGCAAGTATTTTGGAATATTGAATCAGGTGATATAGATGCTTGATGAAGTGTTAAAGGCTAATGAAGAGTTTGTTGGAAATTTTGAACCAGAAAAAATGAGTCATATGCCCCAGAAAAAACTGGCCATAGTAACCTGTATGGACACCCGGCTAACTAACTTTTTAGAACCCGCTATGGGGATTGAAAGGGGAGATGCCAAGATAATTAAAAATGCTGGAAATGCCGCTGTTGATCGGGACGTTGTAAGATCAGTTGCTGCAGCAATATATGCTCTTGGAGCTGAGGAAATCATGGTAGTAGGACATTACGAGTGCGGAATGGCTAATGTTAACCCTGAAGCCCTGGAAGCAACTATGAAATCTAGGGGTGTGGATGAGGAAGCATTAAATGAAGTTGATCTCGCCGATTGGATAGGGTCAATTGATGATGAAGAGGAAAATGTCAGGGTAGTGGTTGAAAAAATCAAGGAGTCCCCATTTATTCCAGAGGATGTTCCAATTCATGGCCTTATAATCGACCTCTATGATGGTAAATTGAAGGTTCTGGTTGAAGGATAACCCCTGATTATTTTTATCTTTTTGTATAAATTCTTATTTTAACCAATCCATCCAAAACTCCCCAAAATTGGATATAAAATTTTATTTTTAAATACAACTAACGTATTAAAGAATTTAATACGCCTTTAAGTAACTTTAATATCCATAAATATCTTCGATTTTTTTCTTTTAATCCATTAGCTGTGTGATAATTTGATCCAAAGTTAACTTTTGATATAAAATTTAAGATTATTATTAAAAAGAGTGGGGATCACACAAAAGATCAAGACGAAAAAGATAACTATCAGAAAGAAGCCATGTTAATTTAACCAGATATTTATTAACATGCGGAGGGATTTAGCAAATGAGTAAAATAAACCGGCAGGAAATTCTGGATGTTTTGGATGGGTATGATAAGGAAGACATAACTATTGCGACCTTAGGGAGTCATTCATCCTTGCATATGTTTCAGGGAGCAAAAGCAGAAGGATTCAGGACGGCAGTAGTTTGTGAAAAAGGACGGGAAGTTCCCTACAAAAGATTTAATGTTGCTGATGAATTCATAATGGTTGACCAATTTAGTGACATAGTAAATGAGGATGTCCAGCAGGAATTAAGGGATATGAACAGCATAGTATTCCCACATGGATCCTTCGTAGCCTATGCCGGACTGGATAATATTGAAACTATTTTTAATGTCCCCATGTTTGGAAACAGGGACATTCTGAGATGGGAAGCGGAAAGGGATCTGGAAAGAAAACTGATGACCGAATCAGGGGTTAGGATTCCTAAAAAAATAAGCAATCCCAGTAAAATTGAAGGAACTGTAATGGTTAAGTTCCCAGGAGCCAGAGGAGGAAGAGGATACTTCGTTGCCAACTCAACTGAAGAATTTGACCAGAAGATTGAGGCAATGCTGGAAAGAAAATGGATTGAAGAAAAGGATATAAAAAATGCACACATGGAAGAATATGTATTAGGGTGTAACTATTGTATTCATTACTTCTTCTCAGGATTAAAGGATGAAGTAGAGCTTTTAGGAATTGACAGTAGATATGAATCCACCATTGATGGTTTAGTGAGAGTACCTGCGAGAGACCAGCTAGACATCGGAGCAAATGCTTCATATGTTGTAACAGGTAATCACCCTGTGGTTTTAAGAGAATCATTACTTCCACAGGCATTTGACATAGGAGACAAAATCACAGAGGGTGCTAAAGAACTTGTACCTCCAGGATTTAATGGTCCATTCTGCATGCAGACTCTGGTTAACGATGACTTGGAAATAGTAGTATTTGAAATGAGTGCACGGTCAGACGGTGGAACAAACACCTTCATGAACGGATCCGCATACAGTTACCTCTATTACGGAGAACCATTGAGTATGGGCCGCAGAATGGCACTCGAAATCAAAAATGGAATCAGTGAAAATCGTTTAGAAGAGATCATAACCTGATCTGTTCTTTACCCCTTTTTATTTTTAAAAACATGTTTTTCACATTCCGTGTTTAAAATAAAAAGAAATATCAACCCCATTAAACAAAATATTAACATTAAGACTTCCATCCCCACCATATTGGATTCGAGTTATTACCATAGACTTATAAGTTAATAAGCATACAAAATCAGTATTATCATTCACTATATTAATAATAATCAATCAGAAGGTGTTTTATTGCTCACAACCGTTCAAAAAGAAATATTGCAGGTTTTGATTGATCTGTACAGTAAATCAAATTACATGCCCATTAAAGGAGAAAATATTGCAGCGATTATGAACCGGAACCCCGGTACTATAAGAAATCAAATGCAATCCTTAAGAAGCATGGGAATCGTAAAAGGCGTTCCAGGCCCAAGAGGAGGGTATAAACCAACATTAGATGCATATCATGCTTTAAACCTCAGTGCTGCCGAAGAAGAAGAAACTGTACCTTTGTTTAAAAAAGATAAACTGGTGGAAAATATAACTGTCACCAAGATAGAATTCACCAGCCTTCCGCAACCAGGAGATTGTGAAGCAACCATAAAGGTCATTGGGGATCTTAAACAGCTTGCTCTTGGAGATAAAATAAGAGTGGGACCCAGTCCCGTGAATAAGCTTGTGGTGAATGGTATCATTGTTGGAAGGGACGATATGGATGGTGTTTTGCTCCTGGATGTTAGGGATATACGAAGCATACCCCATAAATCAGTTATGGAAATAGCCAGTCAGGACCTCATAACACTGGACCCCAATATGAACATAAAGGAAGCCGCTTGGATATTGTCCAATAATGGGATAGATGGAGCCCCTGTAGTTGAAGACGACAGCGTTATGGGAATGTTAACCCTTATTGATATTACTAAGGCCATTGCCAACGAAGAAACAGATCTTAACATAACCAATCTGATGTCCAAGTACATAATAACTGTTAAACAAGACGTGATGATAGCTGAAGCCATTCAAATTATGAATAAAAACAAAATTGGGCGCCTTATTATCACCGATGAAAAGGACAAACCCGTTGGAATTCTTACTAAAACCGATATTTTAAACCAGATAGCCGGTTTGAAATATTTGACTAATTAGTTAACTAATTAGTTATTTATCAAACTTGACTAAGTTATACATCACTTGCTAAGTTATACATCAATTTATTAAACTTCTTTTTTAAATTCCATTAAAATAGTATCTTCAATTAATAATCTGAATCTCAATAATTTAATTAAAAAAATTTAAAATAAAAATTAAGAAGGAAAAAAGATTCAATAGAAGATTAATACCTTCTCCTATCCATTAACTCTTTCATTTTTCCAGGATTCCATCCCCCACTGGCGGATTTAGAGCGACCCACTTGCTGGACGTATCCTGTGATACGGTCGTACCATTCTACTTCTTTTTGTTCCCCGCAGGTAGCACAGTTATCCTGTAATCCTTTCATCAGGGTTTTGCATTTTATGCAGAAGCTGAGGGCACTGCTGTATGCCCAGAAACCTATATCAGATTTTTTGGCTATCTTGTTAGTGAGACTCATCAGTGCTTCGGGGTCACTGTGTGACTCTCCCATGAAAGCATGGAAGATGTGTCCACCCAGAGTACGGCTGTGGAATTGCTCCTCGATACGTATTTTCTCTGCCAGGTTCACACCAGTGTCCACTGGTAAATGGGATGAATTGGTGTAGTAATAAGCCTCAGAATCTCCCTGGGTTACTGCCTTAGCACCGAATTTCTCCCGATCCAGTGTTGCAAATCGGTAGGCAGTGGACTCTGCAGGTGTTTGGAGGATGGTCCAACGCAGTCCTGTTTCTTTTTTAAGTTCCTGAGTCCGTCCATTCATATAATCAATGACCTTGAGACCTAATTTTAAGGAATCAGGATCTTCAATTCCATTTCCACAGAAGGATTGTAGCATTTCGTTTAATCCCACGAATCCAAAGGACATGGTGGAGTTTTCCACCCTGTAGTAGCGTTCATCATTCTGCTCCTGGGTTAAAAATGGTAACAAGTTGTAGTCATCCAGGCAGGAGATTGCCTGCTGACGACGTAACATCAGTGCCTCTTGAGACAGTCGCATATAGGAATCCAGGTACTCAAAGATTTCATCTTCATCCTTGGACTGGTATGCTATTCTGGGAAGGTTCAGTGTTATGTAAGCCAGGTTACCAGTACGGAAACAGTCCTGATCCCAGTCCCCGGTCCAGTTATCAGACAGAGATGTTCTGCATCCCATGTAATTGGCCATGTTACCCCGGTAGCTGGGTAGCATGTTGGTGAAGTAGGCAGTTCCATACTTGGAGGATAATTCATGGACCAATTTTAGGTCTTCAGCAAATTCATCCTTTAAAACTTCTTTTCTGAGAGCATAAATGGTGTTAGGGAAAAGATGTGGTTTACCATCCGAATCCCCGTCCAGGAGGACTTCGGTAAATGCCCTTTGTAGCATTCGTGTTTCATCTTCAAAGTCACCATAGGTTCCCACCAGACGCCCTTTAGGTCCGTAAGCGGGTTCTTCTTTTAAGAAGTCCGGTACGGTGAATTCCAGGTTAATGGATGTGAATGGAACCTGACTACCCCGTGCAGCGTAGGCCATATTCAGGTTGTAGATGAACATTTGCACTGCCTGTTTAACCTTCTCGTAAGGAAGTCCATGGGCAAATGGAGCAACAAAAACATTCCAGAGACTCATAGACTGGCCACCACTCATGTTCTGCTGTGCTGCCAGCATTATCTCACCAGAATGGTTCATCAGGGTTTCTATGTGGTTTGGTGGTCCGGCTACTGAAGTGTGATCTCCAGTACCATCCACTTTAAGCCCGTGTTTTATGAAAAACCTTAGATCATGCTGTAGGCAGTTTACTGGCCTGCCAGCAAAGAATTCCAGGTCGTGAATGTGTATATCCCCACCCAGATGAGCGTCAGCCAGTTCATTAGGGAGCATGTGCAGTAACGCGTACTGTTTAAGTGCCTCATCAGCCACGTATTTGTGTACAGTTTCCGGGTTGTGGATCATGTTGGCGTTGTCCCGGCTTCCATTCTGGATGAGGTTGGTGATGTTGTAGACCGGTATACCCAGCCTGGTGTACTTTCGTCTGAGGGTTTCCAGTCCATGTTCAACCAGTTTGGTGTTTACCATTTCCCTGAGCATAGGGGCGGTTAAATATTCCACATCCAGTTTCCTGACCTCTTTCCATACCTCAGTGGCAATTTTATCCGCGATTTCTGGACTGGCTCCTGTTTCTACAATCAGGGTTTTCTCGATTTTAGACTTGTCAAAGGATTCAATGGTGTCCCGTGCTGTTCTAACCCGTAGCTGGTTGCTTCTGAGATACTTGTCAGCCATCTCTGGTTCTACCCGCTTCAAGGAATCATATACCCACATCTTGATCTCCTTGGTGGTGACTCCATCATAAGCTGCTCCAGCAGCCTGAGATGCTATTTTCTCCGCCGCCCACAATGGAGCGCCGGCCATGAAACAAGATTTCAATATCTTCTCATGACTGAATTTTTCATATATCCCATTATTTTTCAAAACACAATTTTCCGCCTTGGTTGGTATTGCAGCAATAATACGGGCATCCTTCATCATCTATCCTCCGACTCAATTATTTAATCATTTTAAAAATAATATTACTAGATTGTTCTGTAATAATTTCCCCTAACCCCCTGGAAAGAGTTTTTAAATCTACATATTATTTCTATCTGTATCTTATAAAATTCTTTCGATTACCAAACTGTTCTGATTAACAAAACTGTTTAGATTGATAATTATTTCCATAATAAAATCATTCCCCTCCCTTATAATCGTACACATGATGTGAACAGATGTTTCATTGAATCCACAAGTATATGATAACACATCATGTGTACTATTTTAATGATAGGAATCTGCAGATTCAGTTAATTACAGGAACCTGTTCAGTGAAGAACCTATCCACTGAGGAACTTATCAACTGAAGAATTTATCCCTGAGGAAGTGAACCAAATAAACACATTCTGTAAACTACAGGAATACATCCAGTGAACTCTGCTTGGACCTATCACTTTCAAAGAGGGAATGTATACCTGACTCTAAAAGTTCAATCCTCTGCACCAGATAAGGATCTATGGGGTAACGACTCGCCAGTTCCTTAGATATTTCAAGGTATTTTGTAACCGACCCTTTGGATATGCTCAATATGAGATTCCCACCACAGGTACATTCCCCGGTTAGGGGTATACGCCTGTATTTCTTGTTGCACTTGGTGCAGCGCACCTTTTGCCTGGCAAAAGCTCTTGAATTACCTGCAATGTCTGGTAGAAAATGAGAGTTTAAGACTCCTTCCACCACTCCCTTTTGATCCACAGCACGTATCTTCTCTGCCAGACTGATCTGGCCATTCACCTTCTCCTTCATGGAAGGCAATATTTTATAGAGGCATATTTTAGGCCCCTGGTGGATGCTGGAAGTTTCATGAGAATAAATCAATCCACTATACTGTTCATCCTTGCCCAACCTCTTCTTGACATTATCCACCAGATCCACAACATCGGAGGGTTTAAAATTCTCCAATGTTTTCTGGTAGAGTTCCAGGGGCAACGTTTCCATGGTATCCAAGTTATGAGATTCATCATCGATCTCTTCAGGGTCAATACGGGATGAAAGAACCAGAGGAGCATCCATTCGTCCTCCACGACTACTGGGAAGGAAAACCTTGGAAAAGTTCAGTAAGGCATCCATCAGTAACATCACTGAGTCTTCATCACTGTCACAGTTACGACGTTTGGCAGAGTGGAAGTAAGGGTGGGCGTAGCATGCGGCGGCTTTGGTGAATCCTATGATCCGTCCAAGAACACCAGCTGAGGTGTGCGGCGCCAGGCCCACTGCCAGGTGCCCCACCAAGTCTTCCTTGGTTTTAACATTATAGAATGGTTCCATCTCGTAGAAATTTTTCAGAAGATCATCAATGAAGTGTGAAACCCGCATCAGGTATTCTCCACAGGCCTCGGATATTACCAAGTCCTGTATGCGGAGTTCAACCACCTGATCATCATTTTTAAGCTCCTCTCCTTTGATGTCACAGGTGTAACCTATTTCACGAAGTTTCTGATGACTTACACCTATTTCTCGAGGTATGAAGTGAGTAAGTGGCAGGTCTGTGGAGTCGTGGCGGATGGTAGCATCTTTGAAGGTGTATACGCCATTTTTTGCCCGGAGTATTCCCTTTTCCAGAGGTTCTGGGAATTTTTGTTCGGATATCATTCCCTGTACTCCCTTTATCTCATCCAGTTTCCGCACACCTGAATTTTTATAGGCCTTTCTGAGGAGGTTTGCAACGTTGATTCTCTTTTTACCTGAGCTGGTGGGGACAGTACGGGCCCCGCAGACCGGACAAATAGCCTGCATGGAACCAACCCCGCACTCCGGGTTGGAGCACTTGCATCGGGCTATGTCAACTGTGATGCTTCCTTTTTTAGCTGATTCCACTATGTTTCTCCGGCTCCCACCACTGGTTCCAATGGGGAACAGGGCGTGGGGTGCGGGTTTCATCATTCTTTCCTTGGTTTTTTCAGGCCTTCCTACCCGCCCACCTAGATACGTGGGTGCTTTGGCCATTATTTCTACCGGTGCAACCTGGTTTAAGGCTTCCATCGTTGATAGATCACTTTCATCATCCAGTGGTTTGGTTAAGGTGTGAAGAAGGGCATAGGCATCATCAGAGCTTAAAATAATTTTACCATCACTAACGCGATGTGGAACTCCTATGGATTCCAGTATCCTTTTTTCAGGACCCATATCTCTTATTAAACCATCTTCAATGTTTTTATCATCCAGATCATTGACTAACCAGGTTTGGAGAGCGTTGATATCCTTCCTGGTCACATCATGGTAGAAGTAAGTGTAGTCAGGGTGCAGTGGGATCTGGTATTGTTTTGATAGTTCAAATGCGTCTTGGGCACTTATTCTACCCCTATGGAGGAACTGATTCAACTCTTCTTCCTGTCCATCATGGTAACTGGTTGATTGTTCTAAAAGCTGTATCCACCATTCTTCACACCAGCCAGCAGGGAGAAGGGGATGGTTATTTCTGAGGAACTCTCCAAAAGCCACCAGCATATCCCCCAGGTAAATTATTTCCACCACGTTTGGTCTGATTTTCCGGGCTTCTTCTACTGATTCTACCTTTACCACATCCCCATTTCTGAGTTTCACAATTGGTCCATCAATACTGTCACAGGGCACCACACAGTTACCCTTACCCGGTCTTTCGATCTTCATCTGGGTTCCGACAGCCAGAAATTCCACGATCTCCATGGTTGCCGGGTGTACCCCCATAGCAGCCAGTCCTGTGTTTCTTGATCTGCCGTACCTTAAACGGAAGCCACCCCGGGTTTGGGGGTATGCTAAAACAGGGCGTCCTCCAATAATATCCCGCATGTACTTGTCATCTACTTTATCTTCATCCTTACCTTCATCAGCTTCCTCATCTTTATCTGATTTTTTGGTTTTGGATAGATCTCCCAGCCAGTCCCATCCTTCCATATTCAACATCTTAGCGTACTTCAATACTTTTGGAGCCTTTTGAATAACACCTTCCACCATAGCCAGGAGGGCACCTCCTCGAAGATGGTTGGTTTCCACACGCTCCAGGTCCCGGTGGGAAACCTCAACCTGATCAGTGGGTTCACCAGTTACCTCCACCGGTATGTTCTTGGCTGCGGCACGGACTTCATCTGGAGACGGGGAGTACTGCAGGTTGGTTACCTCTGACTCGTAAAGCTCTGCTTCCTCCACATAACGTTCAATTTCCCCATCAGTGGGCTTGTAAGCATCTAATCCCATGCTACGACGTATGTAATCTCCAACTAAAACCGCCAGAGCCGATGCTGTTCCCCCCGCACTTCTTATTGGTCCAGTGAAGTACACTGCCAGGTACCAAGTCTGGTCAAAGTTCCGTTTTATGGCCACTCTAGCTATTCCTTCCAGTGGTGCAGCCACTACTCCTTCCGTAATAATAGACAGAGCAGTTCGCAACGCCTGGTCCGCAGCTTCTTCTTTTAATTTATACTGATCTTTATTCCCCACATCAGCTTTTAAAACCTCATCAGATGTGACTATTTCCTTTGCCACCTGAAATGAGACCTCTTCACGGGACATATTTTCTTCCATGCTTTTAATACGTGCCGCTACTCCTGGTGGGCCCACCAGCCCCTCCACACGTTCTGCCAGGTTTTTAGCCAGAGGAATCTCTGGTTCGGTTTCAATATCATGACCTTTCTTCCTGGCCTTTTTGGCCACTTCATAGGCCTGTGCAGTGCCCGCTTCTAATGTTTCAAAGTATCCCATGTTAATTCCCTGATTTTTTATATATTTATAATAATTTAAGCCGTGATAATCATTTAAAGTCATGTTCAAACATTATATTCCAGTAAAAATACGATTTAAACCTTATATCATCTGAACATTATTCAAACTCTACTAATTGTTATTGTTCTGGAGATAATTTATAGTTTTTTAAACCAGGAATTTCAATATTTTTCTATTAATTAATCATAAACATCTATTAATTAATCATAAATATCACCAACAAACCACTACGAAAAATACCATCACAAATATAAGGTTGTAATACGTAACATAGATATGAATAAAATATCTAAATAGAATAAATCAAAATAAGAATAATGTTTGTGAATAAATGGAATATCAGTGAATACATTCACGATCAATTTTATGGTGATCTAATTGGCAAAGAAAGAAAAGAAATATCTCCCACCAAGTGGGGCGGGTCTGGTAAGATACTTTGAAGATGAAACCAAAGGCCCCAAACTCAGTCCAGAACAGGTTATAATCATGACGGTTATTCTGGCTGTTTTCTGCATAGCTCTCAGGTTTTCTTACTCCTGAACTCCTATTACTTTTTCTCACTCTATTAAATTAGTTTGAGAGTTACTAAAAATCACGATTTAAGGAGTTCAAGCGTAATTAAAGTATAAATGCTGTTATTAGCATGAATTAAAGTATAAGAGCTATTATTAGCAGGAATTAGTATAAGAGCCATTACTTGCATGAATAATTTACATTCAGGAGTAAATAAATTATAAATTAATAAGTTTTTTTTCAATTTTTGAAGTTATATTGTTGATTTAAATGAAAAATTAAGGATATATTAAGGAGTTTAAACATGGCTATTCACCCTATAGAATTTCGTTATGGAACCCCAGAAATGAAAAGTGTCTGGGAGGCAGAGAATAAACTTCAAAAAATGCTGGAAGTGGAAGCAGCTCTGGCAGAAGCTGAGGCCCAGATGGGCCTGGTTCCTGAAGAGGCTGCACGGGAAATAAGAAGTAAGGCCAGTACCCAGTATGTTACCAGTGAAAGAGTGGCAGAAATAGAAAAAGAAACCAATCACGATATTGCATCCATTGTTAAAGCCCTGGCTGAGGTCTGCGATAATGATGCAGGGGAATACGTGCATTTCGGTGCAACCTCCAATGACATCATCGACAGCTCACAATCACTCCTACTGCGTGACTCCATTGACATCATACAGGAGAAAGTGGCCCGCCTGGCGAAAATCATCCTGAAACTGGCTGATGAAAATAAAAAAACAGTTTGTATAGGAAGAACCCATGGACAACACGCCCTACCAACCACTTATGGGATGAAATTTGCCCTTTGGGCGGATGAACTTCACCGGCAGTATGAACGGCTGGAAGCTTGCAAAGGAAGACTCTGTGTTGGAATGATGACTGGAGCAGTCGGTACTACAGCCGCACTGGGTGAAGATGGACTCAATGTCCACCTCAAGGTCTCTGAAATACTGGGACTTCCCGCAGTCAAGATATCCAACCAGGTGGTGCAGAGGGATAACCACGCTGAGTACATTCTGGATCTGTCAAATCTAGCCAGTACCCTTGATAAAATTGCCCTGGAAATTCGTAACCTGCAGCGTACAGAAATCAAAGAATTAGGGGAAAGTTTCGACCCTGAAAAACAGGTGGGATCCAGTACCATGCCCCACAAAATGAACCCTATCACTGCGGAGAGAATCTGTGGGGTTTCCAGAGTTATTAAAGCATACCCTGCCCCTGCTCTTCAGAATAATGCCCTTTGGCATGAAAGAGACCTCACCAACTCCTCATCCGAACGGATCATGCTCCCAGAGGCATCAATTCTCACTGATTACATACTGAACTTGACCATTCGCTTAATGGAAAAACTGGTTTTCTACCCTGAAAACATTGAAAGGAACCTTAACCTTACTGGTGGCCTGATTATGGGCGAGAGATTCATGGCCGAACTCACCCGGAAAGGTATGGGAAGACAAAGTGCCTATGCTCTGGTCAGGAAATGCGCACTGGAAGCTAACAAACTGGGAATCAGTTTAAAAGATGTGGTCCTTCAACAGGAAGCAATAACTGATTACTTGAGCACAGAAGAAGTGGAAGGTATTATGGACCCCCACACCTACCTGGGATCTTCAGTGCAGATTGTGGAAATGGTTTTGGAAGAGTCTAAAGACTGGTTCTAAACTCCAAAAAAAATTTCTTCTTTTTCTAATTTTTTATTTTATTTATTCCATTTAGTCTATTTTTGCTCGTTTTACTGGTTTTAATCCTTTAAAAACGAAAAATTAATATATCACCAACTAGAAATAATATTTTACTAATTGTAAAGGGAGGTGAAAAAATGGTCGATATCAAAGAAATTAAACATATCCGAGCCGCGCCATTCACATTGATGACATCATCAATACACGCAATTTTAGCCTTCATCGCAGCAATTCTTGTCATCCTATTCTTCGGAACATTAGCAGCACTCATACCTGGTATGAGCATGTTCGCTGGTTTCATTACCGTATTAGGATTATCAATAATTATCCTATGGCCTTTAACATCGTTCTTCTTCAACATAGTGTACGCCTTTATTCTGGCATTACTCTACAACTTTTTAGCACCTAAATTAGGTGGTATAAAACTAGGTATGGAAGGAGAAGTAGTTAAATCGATTCCAGTAACTTCTTTCGCTCTTATACTCTCGGTCATCGTTGCTCTTTTAACATTCTTAACCGGACTATACATCGGACTGGCAGGTAGTTCTGTACTCTCACTGATAAGTGGAGTAATTCCAATTGCAGCCAATGTAGCTGCAAATGCAACCAACACCAGCACTGCCGCACTACCAACTGGTGGAATGATGGCAGCAATATCCGGCATATGGGCTCTGTTCTGGATTATAATAATGCCTATAGCAATGTTCATCATAACTTTCATTGCCTACGCATTATTCGCAATCTTCTACAACATCCTCATACCAAAGATCGGTGGACTAAAACTTATATTCGCCGAAGCAGCCAACGGATTCGAGTTAACCAACATCCCAGTGGTGTCTGCAGCACTTTCCATATCCGTAGTAATGGCAGTCCTAGGTGCGATATACGGATTGATAATGGGCATAATGACTGGAGATATTGTTTTAGCAATAATTTGGCTCATAAGCTACGCCATATCATGGTTTGTAATGTACTTCATTATAGTAGCACTGGCCACAGTATTCTACAACTTCCTGCAGCCCAGAATCGGCGGAATCAAACTGGTACTGGAATAAACTACCCGAAAATATTTTTCCCCCTTTTTTTATTTCTTTTTATCCATTGATAATCTGAGATTATTTGATAATTTAAGATTATTTAATCAATGAATAATGGAATCATAGTCATAAACCTGTTTTAATCATTTTTCAAGCGATTTTTATGTGAATCTATCAATCAATAACTTATTTTAAGAAATAACTTAATAGATTAGAATACGAAATTTAGTGGAATTAAAGTTTTAAATGGAATTAAAGTTATTGATGAAATTTTAGATGAATTATGTTTATCATGATTACAAAACGGAGGTTAATTACATGGAAGAATTAAAAGAAATAAAGTCTGTGGCTATTGTCCCCTTCACTTTGATGTCTTCAGCAATATCCGCTGTTGTGGGCCTCATCTACGCGTTAATACTAATTCTGGTACTGGGAGTGGTGGCTGTTTTCCTACCTTCAGAATCCCAAGTCATTACCAGCCTCTTGATGACGGCATCTGTGGCAATTATTATCATTTTACCGGTAGGATCATTCTTGCTTAGCATTTTATCCTCATTCCTCATAGCTTTCATCTACAACCTACTGGTGCCCCGGATAGGAGGTATTAAGCTGGGCATGGTTGAAATGAAAGAGGTCCGATCAGTTCCTGTAATCCCCCTATCATTAATGGCAGCCTCCATTTACACCATCTTAACCTTCTTGATAATGTTGATAGTCGCACCACTACTGGTTGTGGTTTTACAGGGTGTGGCTCTGGCTTCACTCAGCACAAGTAGTTCTATGGCAGGATTAGAAGGTTTAGGTGCTATTGGATTGATAGGAATTGTGGTAATGGTAATTGGAATCCCTATACTAGTTTTCGTGTGTACTTTCATATACACCGCCATCATGGCCCTGGTATACAACTTACTGACCCCTAAAATAGGCGGAATAAAATTAAAGTTCAAAACAATAGGGGATACTTCCTTTGAAATCAAGAAAATAAAGCCTATTCCCCTGGCCATTATCAGTGCCGTGGTACTGACCATTTTGAACTTCATATTCTCCTTACCAACAATGGCCATGTATTTCGCCACTGATAATGCTATCGGCGGGCTTGGTTACCTCTTAGGAAATACAATTGGTTCTTTCATAGCCATTTTCATACTATACGCCATCATGGCATTGTTATACAACTATTTAAGACCAGTTATTGGCGGAGTCGAGTTAGAACTGGAATAAGATGATTTGTTACTATGGGATTCTAATATGGATTAATTCCAGGATAGTGAATTGATCCTATGGATCAGGGCTTTTCCCAGGATAGTGGATAAATCCCCGGGTAGTGGATTGATCCTATGGATAATGGATAAATCCTAAATATCAGCTTAATCCCCAGGATAGTAATTCCATCTATCCTGTTTTTAGCCGATCCCTAATTTTTTTATGTTAAAAAAATAGTACTAGAATTGAGAATCTGAATTAAGTAAAAAGTAAGTAAGTAAAAAAACTAAAAACGAGGAACTTATCTTATGACCTCCAATCTTATTAAGTGTCGTAAAATTTCACGTGGACATGCCAGGGGAACTGTGATCATCTCCCACGAACCCCTGAGTTTCCTGGGTGGTGTTGATCCCCAGACTGGAAATATCACTGATCGAGAACACGAACTCTACCAGCAGAATATAAGTGGCAAAATACTGGTGATTCCCTCAGGGAAGGGTTCCACTGTTGGATCTTATGTTATTTTCCAGATGGTTAAAAACAAAACTGCTCCACTAGCCATCATTGCCATAGAAGCAGAGCCAATTATCGCAACTGGAGCCATAATGGCCAGTATTCCCATGGTTGACCAGCCCGAAAAGGATGTTCTTAACATGTTAAAGGAAGGAGACCTGGTGGAGGTTGATGCAGACACCGGGATCATTGAAATTATAAAATAACGCATTATTAATTAATCAATGAAAAGGATTGAATAATGTAATTAATAGAATTAAATAATTTATTAATGAAATGGAATAATCCTATTAAGGCTGTTTGAGAATAAATATTTCAAAACAATTTTTTTTAATTGATATCAGTATTGTTTTTAATTGATAATCCAGTATGGGTTCCCTAAAAAATGTTAAAAAAAATAGGCAGTAACCTATTAATTTTTTATTACTTTTTCACGACCGTTTTCTCTAATTTCAGCACCTATAAATCCCCCAACAGTGCCTAAAACTCCACCCAGGAATATAGAGAACACAGTGATGAAAAGACCAGCTATCATAGTCATTGCACCTGCCACTAGGCCTACTTTAGCAAATATGAGCCCTATTATTGCACTTAAAGCTCCGAAGCCAGCAACAAACAGAATTCCTATTATAAGTCCACCTATGATACCAGTTAATGCACCTTCCACTGGTGCGTCTTTTTTCTCACCACGCCCAATGTAGGTTGCCACCAGCCCTCCCACTATTGGGCCTAAAAAGAACAAAGGGAAAACAGAAATCGTTAAGACAATGGTTAAAACCGCGTTAATAAGCGATCCTACTCCAACTGCGTTCCAGTCTACCATTTACATCACTCCTAATTATAAGAATGTTATTCCCAAATTTATTCCCGTTTTTATTCTGTTTTTTTAATTTAATTGTTAAAGGGATAGGTCCTTAGAACCTTAGAATTTGCTAGGGACTGATCCTTAAGGAATTTGTTAGACAGATCTTAAAGATTTTTATAACCCTATACTTTTTCATTATCATCTTCAGAAGTTTCTTCAATACTCTTTTCTTCAGATACTTCTTCAGATAATTTTCCATTCTGTTGCCTTGCTTTTATCACGTATCCAATGATTCCGCCACCGAGTCCTAAGAGAATGTATACCGGGATAAAACCCAATGAGTAGATAATTAATCCTCCAATTATCTTTTGTGAGAATCCTGAAATTGCGTATATTATCAGAATGTATATTACCCCTGTGAAAAGTCCTACTAAAGCTCCGTGTATTGCCCCCATCTTTACACTCTGGTTGACTAGATATCCAACCACGACTCCCGCTACTATTAAAGCTATTACACCCCCAATTAAGGGAATGAACATCCCGAACACAACAACTAGTATTACAGCCAGTACTGTTCCAATGAGAATATTTTTTTGATCGATCATGATTTTACCTTCATAACTCCATTAAATTAAACAATAACTCCACTCTATTAAACAATGTGACCTTTATTATTCGTTTTTAATAATCAATTTGAACCTATTATACTTTTTGGAGTTTTTGAAAAATAAAGTTTGCTCTAATTGCTCGAATTAAGTTTGCTCTAATCGTGAAAAAAATTAAAAAAAATAAAGAATAATAAAAAAAAATTCGATGCTTTAACCTGTGTTTATGCTTCTCCTTTGATTACAGAACCAATAGCGCCTCCAATGGCCATTAGGATCATAACCCCGAAGAACGCTATGAACAGGAACAATGAGGTCACGGTGGCTGCTGCGAATCCAATTATTCCCAGGATCAGGGTACCGAATATGAGCATTAATATGGACAGCACAATGGCTCCAAACAAACCAGATACTGCACCGTTTGCCATACCATTACCTGCAGTTCCCCCTACCATGTAACCTACTACAATTCCTGCTAGGAGTAAACCGAGAACTGAACCCACTGCAGGTATAATTATTCCAAAAACGGCTCCTAAAACTATGGATAAGATGAACCCTATAATTACTGCTCCCCAGTCAATATCCATTTTTAAACCTCCTACATATCTTAAAATAAAAAAAAAATGGAGAAAAAATTATTGTGATTCTACTTCAGTTGCTTTGGCAGTGGTGTACGCATCATACATACCGTATATCCAGACAATGATGTAAAGAACTATGAGCCAATAGAACACCATGGAGTACAATATTGCCAAAATAATTGCAATAATGAAAATTACAATTCCCATCATTGTTTTACCAGCGTAAACACTACCTAAACCAGGGAAAAAGAAAGATATAACCAAAGCTAATATCGGGTTTGCCATGTTTTTCACCCCCTTTAAATCGATAATTCTATATTATTTTAATCTCATTAATATTTTTTTCCTTTTATTTCCAATACATCAAGGATATAAACAGGAAAATTAGTGTATCTCCCACACAAACCACCAGATTGTAAAGTAATTCCCAAACCGTCCTCTGTAATTATTTATTTCCCATTAATGATTTTACAAATTTATTTTTCCCCAATTCCAGATAAAAAAAATAAGACCAATGAACTACCATATCAGTTAATGACTAAAATGTCAGTTACTGATTAATATAAAAGAAACGCTAGAAATTAAGATTATACAATCAGTTCATGGTTTAAAAACAGTTCATGTTAAACAATCAGTTAATGTTCAAGTCAAAAGAAGGTGTAATGGTGTACTTGCTCATCCATAACGGGACTCTTATAGATGGTGAAGGTGGAAAACCCCTTGAAAATGCAGGAGTTCTAATTAAAGACCAAAAAATACTTGATTTTGGTAGTGAAGACTCCATCAAACTCCCCGATGGTGAAATCGAACATGTAGATGCCCAGGGTGGGTTCATACTCCCGGGCTTCATTGACTGTCATGTGCACATGATGTGGAATGGATTCCATTACGAAACCTCTTTATTTACCCCATTATCCATTTACTTTTATCAAGCCACCCAAAACCTGAGGCTTACCTTAGAAACCGGGGTAACCACAGTTAGAGATGCTGGAATGGCCGATTATGGAGTTAAAGTCGCCGTGGAAGAAGGTTTAATAATTGGACCACGTCTTCTCATCAGTGTCATGCCCCTATCCATAACCGGCGGGCATTTTGATATGGAATTAAAGTCTGGCCACCAGGTAAAAACCACCTACCCTGGCCTGCCGGATGCAGTCTGTGATGGAGAGGAAGAAGTTTTAAAAAGAGTTAGGGAAGTTTTAAGGGCGGGGGCAGATGTGGTGAAGGTTATGGTCACTGGAGGAGTGATAAGTGCCAATGACAGTCCAGAACATCCCCAGTTCACCATAAAAGAGCTACAAGTAATGGTGGAAGAAGCCTCATATCGGGATTTACCAGTTATGGCCCATGCCCATGGATCACAAGGTGTTAAAAACGCTTTGAATGCAGGCATAAAATCCATTGAACATGGAACCTACCTTGATGAGGAATGTCTTGATCTGTTACTGGAACATGATGCCTGGCTGGTGCCCACCCAACTGGCACACAGAATCAACTTAGAACTCATGGAAGAGGGAAAATTACCTGATTTCAGCAGGGAAGATGCCAGTAATGTGGCAATTAACAGCCATAGGAGTATGGAAAAAGCCTACAAGGCAGGAGTGAAGATGGTAATGGGTACTGACAGTGGTATAGCTCCCCACGGTCAGAACCTGCGGGAACTGGGTTTTTTATGTGATATTGGCATGAAGCCCATGGAAGCCATACAGGCCGGTACTAAACATGCTGCAGAACTTTTGGGATTGCAGGATAAAATCGGTACCATAAAAACTGGAAAACTGGCCGATGTAGTGATCTGTGCCACTAATCCATTACAGGATATAAAATCCCTGGGAAATCCTGACAATATACTATTGGTTATGAAGGAAGGAAGGATATTTAAAGATATTAGAATTTAGAACATTTTAAACCTTAGAAGGCTGGAGGAATTATGGTAAATGATTCTAAGAAAAAAGCTGAAATAAAAATTTCAGGCATGCACTGTGCCTCTTGCGCTCTTAACGTTGAAAAATCTCTGCAAGGATTGGAAGGGGTGGAAGAAGCCCAGGTTAATTTCGGGACAGAAAAAGCCACTGTGGAGTACGATCCAGACAAGCTTGAGCTACAGAAATTAGAGGAAACTGTCGAAAAAGCAGGATATGGTGTGATTAATGAAAAGGTCGTTATAAAAGTTGGTGGAATGACCTGTGCCATGTGTGTCCAGGCCATTGAAGGAGTTTTAAGAAAGATTGAGGGCATTAGTGAAGTTAACGTTAACCTGGCTGCTGAAAAGGCTTATGTAACCTACAACCCCCAGATGACCAGTGTGACCCAGATGAGGAACGCCATTGAAGACTTGGGATACGAATATTTAGGAGTAGAAGGAGAATTCCAGGCAGATCAGGAAGAAAAACTACGCAAAGCTGATCTCAACAGTAAAAGAAACCGATTTATCGTGGCCTTTGCTGTTTCAATTCCTCTGATGGTGTTGATGTACTCCAGTATAATGTTACCATTTAATATGGCCTACTTCATGCTGGCAGTTACTATCTTGCCATTTATTTATGTGAGTTATCCTATTTTCTCTGCTGCTTATCGTTCCCTTCAAAATCGTGGCTTAAACATGGACGTAATGTACTCCATGGGTATTGGTGTGGCTTTCGTCTCCAGTGTACTGGGAACCTTCAACATCATTCTTACCCCAGAATTCATGTTTTATGAAACTGCCCTGATGCTTGCCGGTTTCCTTATGATGGGAAGATGGCTCGAAGCACGTGCCAAAGGGCGTACAGGTACTGCAATCAAGAAACTGGTGGGTTTACAGGTAAAAACAGCCACTGTAATTGGTGAAAGTGAAGATGGCGAAACAGAAAACCAAGTCCCAGTGGAAGACGTTTTAGTAGGTGATATCGTACTGGTCAAACCAGGTGAGCGGATCCCGGTGGATGGTAAGGTAATTTCCGGCGAAAGTTACGTTGATGAATCCATGATCACTGGCGAACCAATACCTTCCCTGAAAAGAACTGACTCTAAGGTGGTTGGTGGAACCATTAACCAGAATGGGGTTTTAAAATTCCGTACAGAAAAAATTGGAAAGGATATGGTCCTGGCCCAGATAATCAAACTGGTTGAATCAGCTCAAGGGTCTAAACCACCTGTGCAGAGGATAGCAGATCAAGCAGTCACTTATTTTATCCCTACCGTCCTTACCATAGCCATTGTGGCCTTTGTAGTATGGTACTTCCTCCTGGGAAGCACTCTCTTGTTTGGACTTACCATCCTGATATCCATTCTGGTGGTGGCCTGTCCCTGTGCTTTGGGTCTTGCCACCCCTACTGCAGTTACTGTTGGAATTGGACGTGGGGCTGAACTGGGTATACTGGTTAAAAATGGTGAGGCACTGGAAATATCCGAAAAACTTACCACCATTCTCTTTGACAAAACCGGGACATTAACCAAGGGTAAACCAGAGGTTACAAATATCATAGGGACCGGTACAGATGATAAAGCATTACTGGAGATTGCAGCCAGTGCGGAAAAAAATTCACAGCACCCCCTGGCAGAGGCCATAGTTACTAAAGCCCTAGATAATGACATTAAATTACATGATAGTGAGAAATTCAACACATTTGGAGGAAAAGGAGTATCTGCAATTGTTAATGGGAGATCAGTACTCATAGGAAACAGGAAACTTCTTATGGAAACTGATGTGGAAATATCCGAGACGGAAGAAGAAATGATTTCAAATCTGGAATCAGAAGGTAAAACTGCGGTTCTTATTGCCTTAAATAATGTTTTTTCTGGTATTATAGGGGTGGCTGACACATTGAAGGAAAACACTCCCCAGGCTATAGGTGAACTTAAGAGGATGGGCCTGGAGGTAGCAATGATAACCGGCGATAATCAAAAAACTGCAGATGCCATTGCCCATAAAATAGGCATAACACACGTCACAGCAGGAGTGCTGCCGGAGGATAAATCCAAGGAAGTTAAAAGACTTCAGGATCAGGGTGAAGTGGTGGCCTTTGTTGGAGATGGGATAAATGATGCCCCTGCCCTGGCTCAGGCCGATGTAGGGATAGCCATTGGTAGCGGTACTGACGTGGCCATAGAAAGTGGAGAGATAGTGCTTATCAAAGACAACTTAATGGATTCTGTAGCAGGATTGCAGCTATCAGAGAAGGTGATGGGACGTATAAAGCTAAACCTTTTCTGGGCATTCGCTTACAATGTGATTCTCATACCGGTGGCTGCAGGGTTACTCTACCCCACTTTTGGGATTACTTTCCGCCCAGAA
Organism: uncultured Methanobacterium sp.; assembly: GCF_963666025.1. Taxonomy (NCBI): domain Archaea; kingdom Methanobacteriati; phylum Methanobacteriota; class Methanobacteria; order Methanobacteriales; family Methanobacteriaceae; genus Methanobacterium; species uncultured Methanobacterium sp. Next base: position 1,367,692 of record NZ_OY762552.1, read on the forward strand.
TACGCTGGACTGGCCATGGCCCTGAGTTCTGTGACTGTTGTAACTCTTTCACTGCTTTTAAAAGGATATGTGCCGCCAGCCAAGAATTTGGAGTTGTCTCAGGAAAATTTAAACTAAAAAATCAGTCAAATTGATCGAATAGATGATGAAAGAATAAATTTAAAATAAAAAATTCTGGAATCTTAAAAAAATAAGAACAATGAACTTCAAAATCAGTTGTGTGCAAAAAAACCGTTATGAGGTGATATGATATGGCCATAGACCCAATCTGCAAAATGGATGTGGATGAAAAGAGTGCAAAGTTTATAAGTGAATACAAAGGTAAAAAATACTACTTCTGTGCTCCAGGATGCAAAAAAGAGTTTGATGAAAATCCTGAAAGATATGCAGAAGAATAACATTCCATAATTATAACATCCAATAAGAACACATTAACGGAGGGATTTCATGGGATTATTAGACTCAGTAACTAAAAAAGCCACTAAAGAACTGCAAAAACAGGCAAAAGGAAAAGGTGGCAAAGAAATAGAGAAAATGGCTAGAAGTGAACTTAAAAAACGGTTCAAAATTTAATTTGAACCCCTTAAATTTTTTCCAATCATCAAAGTTTCAATAGTTTTAATTTTTTAACTATTTTCACTATTTTTTAACTAATTTCTTCATGAAAATTTTTCTTCCTAAAAAAAACTAAACAGGGATTCAATCATGGACATAGATTAATTCAAAGGTTAATTGAAGTCTTCCCTTTATTTTTATTATTCAAGATTAAACTGAGGGGGCACCCCTCTTATTATGAGGGGCAATCTAACCTATGTTCTGATATCTGATGTGGGTTTGGTAAGAGCATGAGAAAAGTAATAAATATAGGAAAAAAATTTAAAATAAATATTTAAAAACCTGTAGTTCCATACGTGACTTATCCAATTTTAAATACACTTAATTTAACATACTTATATTATTTTTAACAGACAGAACTATCCTTTATTCTGATTAAATTTGTTATAAATAATCAAAAGCACCATTGCGGCCATAATTCCTAAAAAGGCCCCTATTACTGCGTTTACCAGATTCATTTTATTTACTCCTCAAATACCAATTATCATTCAAATCAGCTAGTTATCATCTATTCGCCAATTAACATTCAAATCAGCATTGCCATCCATCAGTCGATTACCATCAAATCAGGTTAGTTACCATTAATCGCCCATACCATCAATTCAGATGAATCATTTTAATAAACATCCACCTTCATAATTTCCCTTAAAACTGCAGTGGCGTAACATCCTTTTGGAATTGAGAAACTCACCATAACCCCTTCATCAGTTGCTTCTGCAGCAACATCCCATATTTTAAAGCGCATTGCCCTGCGTATCCCATGACTTCCCAGTTTTGGCATCTGGGGTACAGTGAAATCTTCCAGTTTAAGGTTTTCCTCATCCAGGATCTTCTGCTCCATTTCCCCCAGTTCGCCCCCGGCCAGTGGCACCTTGCTTCCATAAAGAGGGGCAGATGGATGGGCCTGGAAATTTTTTATCTCGGTATCTATTTCTTCTTCTCTAAATTCATGGATGAGGTGTTCTTCATTGTCAATTAAAATATCTCCCTTCACGTACTGGTCAATACCCAGCTTGGTGCGTTCACTAACCACCCTGTTGAAAAGGTAGGATTGGTATGCGTGGACAAACATCCTGCTTAATGGTTTGGGAATGCTCCTGAGTGCCAGGATGTAAGATTTCTCATTCAATTCCCCCCTCTTTCTTTTCTCCTTAATCAGGGCGTGTAACATCATCTTTTCATATCTCATCCCACTGGGCATTGACTCCAAGGACTCCTCCAGCTCTCCCCCATCATAGTACCCGCGCGCCGCCTGGATGTGTTGTGGCTCAGTGTCATATGGATGGCCAACGTAACGGTCAACCGCCTCCTTAACACCCCCTTTAATCAGTGCTTTGCCCACCAAATGAGTGTTAGGCCGGTCCTTACCAAAACGCTGGTATCCATAATAATTAGGAACCCCTCTCTCCTTTAGCTCGTCGAGTATTTCCTCAGCTTCCTGAGCCGCTGCTTCTGGATCTCCCACATCCCGTACCATCAGCCGGAATTTGTTTCCCACCAGTTGCCCCATGCGCAGTTTCTTCTGATTGGGAGTTATGTTAATTATTTTAACATGATGAAGCTTATCTTCAATTCCCTGAATTTCTTCAGGGGTTTTATTACTGATACATATCCACTGCCGGGTTACCGCTTTTTTATCTTTCATCCCTGCAAATCCCATCTGTTTGCGGTTGATTTTAAGCTCCCGAGCAATGTCTAAAACCACTTCCAGGGTGGTTCTGCCATTTTTCTCAATCCAAAGCCAAGTGTTTGGTCCTTCACCACTAGGACGAGTTTCCGGGATTTCCTCCACATAGAAATCTTCGTTTTTAGTTCTAATTTGTCCTTTGATTCCTTTCTGAGGGGTAAGATATGTTTCTGCGTTTAACATGATGATTTACCACATTGAAGTTGTAATGTAATCTAATTAATCATAATCGGATAATTTAATGTATTTAATAATCATGATCTGTTGTGAAATAGTAATTTATTAAACATGATCTATTGGCCAATAGTAATTAGTAATCATAATCTGTTAGTCCAATGTAATTATTCATTGTAATGTAATTTATTTATCACTCCGTGATGATCCATCATAACAAAATTAAATACTGTCGTAACTTGTTTCATTTTTTAAATACAACTCTAAGGGAAACTGCCAATAACAGGCATTATATGGTTTAATATCTTTGATGAACCTGATTTTAAGATTTTTATATAAAGGATACAGTCCTTGATTTGTAGATAAAAATTAATTAATCCTTTAACGATCCAATACCCCGTGATGATAATTTATATATGTTCTGGGATTAAACATCCTTCATCGGGGGCGATTCATGAAGGCTAAATTAAAGGTTTTAGAAAGGAAGATAGAAGATTTAATAAACAAAATAAAAGACCATCAGCATCATCAGCTAATTTTAGGGATTTTTACAATCTTTTGCCTTTTTCTGGTCCTGATTCCCATCTACAATGCTTATTCTGCAGAAGAACCCCTGACAAACATTCCAGCCACCCAGGTGTCCCTGGGTAATGAATCTTATGGAAATGTGATGAAAGAAGGCCCTTACGGTAACACCAGTTCCCCAGTGAAAATAGCCTACATTCTGGGAGAACACCCCCGTGAATATCCAGCACATAAAGCAGTGTCTGAAATCGTGAAACAAGATTCCAGTTCTTTGAAATACTGTTACTATCTTTACTACATTAATGTTACCCAGTATGCATCTGATTTTTCTAAAGGAAGAATGAACGGGCAGTTACTCGCCAATGAATATGTGGTTCCGGATATTGCCCAGGGAAAGTTCGGTCTGGCCATCGATGTTCATGGAACTGATGGAGCTTATCCCAAAAAAGTTTTCATATTCACCCCTGCCCAGAAGGGGGCTTCTCTGGATATTGCCTATAACATTACCCAGAATGTTGCAGGTGTCCCATATTATACTGCCCCTAACCCCAGCAGTACCACTTATACCACCATACCTTTGATTAAAGGCGGAGTCCCAGCTATTGTTTACGAATCATTCACTGACCAACCATATAGCATGGTCAAAGAACAGAACAGGAAGTTTATTTCAGGTGTGGATAATCTCAATCTAGATGCAAATCCCTGTTATTAACCTTTGATGGGACAACCATCTATTTCGCCTCTGTCGCAACCTATAAATATTAAACACTTACAATGACTGCCTATTTATCAAGATATCTGTAATATCCAAAACTAATTGTTTTTTCATAGTACATTTTTTATAAATTCCCCTTTTTAAGTCTAATAATATAGTCTCTACCAAAGAAAATAATGAGAAGTATAAAAAGTCCAATATAATAAACGTATCTATATGATAAATATTCGTTGGTTCTAAATAAGAATATATACATTAATATTAATCCCCATAGTGCAATTACACTAAAAACTAGAATAAAATAGTTTTTATTAAAATGACCTTTGTTCCTGAATATTCCGTTATAATACAGAGTATTCCTGCCAACAAAAGAAAGGGATTAGGTAATACACCATTTAAGGGTAATAATCCCATAATTATAAAAATAAAACCTGCAATGATTATTATTGTACCAATTTTAATTCGACCATCCCCAACGAGCAATTTATTTAATAATATAATTATCTCTAGAATACCTCAAAAGAATTAATTTGAGTAAATAAATCTCTTGAGTGGTCTATTTTATTTCTTTGATGATTTTTTACCATATCTTCTGATTAACCATATTATTACCAACAAGATTACTAAAGTAACAAGTATACCTATGAATAATTGAGTTGATGAAACGGTAATTGTTGCGATTTCCGCACCTGCCATGATTTCTCACCTTCTTAACATCTAATTTAAAGAAACTGAATAATGATCTGTCATTAATAAAAATTCAGAAATATCCAGTACTGACCCTGCAATAACGTCGAAGATATCACAGAATTTTTCATATCTTTTAGCAATGATTTGACCAACCCACCGTAATTATTAATAATAATAGATTATTTTATAAACGTACACCATACCAGTTTCAGAATTGTACCAGCAAGGTATACTAATTTCTTCACTATTTTCATTAGGATTATAGTGTATTTCAGGTCCAGAATAAACTCCAGGGTTTATTGGATTATAACTACTATGTAAAACGTCTTTCCAGAAAATATCAACAACACCATTCATATCGATTGGAATCTCTGAAGGAGGATAAGCAAATGGGTTATATGATGGATTGGTCCCATTCCATGGTAATGGGGGCCAAGTAGGTGCTGGACAAGCAAAAACCGGTGGAAGTTCATCTGTGTGACCATCCTGCGGGCTTTCCTTCTCTAAAGTCGCCTGGACTACATATAATGGACTAGTTCCAATAAAGCCAAGATCTGTATCTTTAAGTACAAGTTGAAGAGTTTGAAGACCTGCATTTTTATTAAGGATGTCTGTGATATCCAAAGCTGGTTGTGTTCCTTCAACAGTTTTTCCCTTAGTTCCGGTAATGGTCAATATATTATCCGCTGTGATATCAGCAAGAAAATAACCATTACTTGAGATATAAACGTTTCCTTTTCCATTCCATATGAAATTTGCATTTCCCAGATCCCATGGGTTTGACACCTGCCAATGATAATATCTAAATCCATTCCATGTAATACAGCAAAGAGGAGTAGTTGATTTCTCCACGCTGAATAATTTCCCATATTCCGTTTACGTCCCCCAAATGCATATGTACCCCCATAGCAATTATTAATAGTATCAATATCTCTTACTATGCCTGTTTCAAAATCAACAACCATAAAATCATTAAATGTGGACTTTATTATAATAAAACCATTGTATTCAAAAGCTTCCACGTGTGTGCTATAATTAGAAGCTAAATAGAATAATTCCATCGCTACAGAACTAAAAGTCGAATTATATGCACTACTCATTACATCATATTCAATGAATGAAATGGGAGAAGATGTGGTAAAATTAAATAACCTTATATTCTCTATTGTGCCTATGACCGTCATGCCCATGCTATGATCACTTCTAACGTCTCATAAATTTGGTTTGGGTCTTCAGCAACAGAAACTATGACCGGATTGGGATGAAGATCCTGTAATTAATAATATTAATATTACTAATATTTAAATGTTTAATATTTATGTAAAATAAGGTGGGAGGACAACACATTTATAAAGAAAATCATCCAAAAATCCTAATAATACAAAGATTTTCAATACAAAAATCCATCATTATCCAATATGACTAAATTAGGAATGTATGTCAAAAACAATTACACACTAACCAAAAAATGTCGCTGTGTAATCAACACACATGGTGAATCTATGCCTAAACATATCACATCAGGATTGAAGTACCTGGCAGCAGTGAAACTCAGAGAACAGGGTTATTTCCAAAAAGATATTGCAGATAAGCTTGGAATGGACCGATCAACAGTTTCACACTATTTAAATGGTAGAAATTTATCCTGGAGCTCCATAGAAGTTGCTGAAACTATCAAAAATTGCTGTAACCGGGACTTCCTGTACATGACTTACTCTTTAACCGGAGACATTGATAACACACGGACCATTGTGGATATTCTCATTGAACAGGAATTTCAGGCCAAAGTGAAGGATACTTGTATTGGCTGCGGTGTGTGTGTGGATGCCTGTCTCATGAACAATATTTCAATCGTGGATTTAAAATGCAATATCAACAACGAAGAGTGTTGTGGCTGTCTTGAATGCCAGTTAAACTGCCCTACCAATTCTATAAAGGTTTTGGAAGTTCAGAACCTCAATAAATGATTTTAGAATCTCATTAAATGATTTAATTCATCCCACTATGATTTTAGTTCATCCTTTAGTATTTTAGTTCATCACAATTTAGTTCATCCACTTGAATGATTCTTTTAAATTATTGAAAGAGATTCTTTTTATTCTTGAATGATCCTTTAAATTCTTTATTTTTCCTGCAATATTTTTTTTAAAATATTTTTAAAAATAGCGATAATTTTAATTTAAAATATGACCTATCTGGGGAGGCATAACTTCCAACTTAGAAAACGTATCCAATTTCCATCCATTTAATCATCAGCGACGATCAACTAAACGTTTAGGTCTACCCCTGATCTTATATAATTCAAGACCCCCCGGTCCAGTAAAATTAAAGTTAATGTTAAAGTTACCATCCAGGTATGCTGCATGTAGGGCAGGCTTGTATTGCAAGAAAGATTTTAAAAAGTTTTCCTGAACCAGTTCCGGTGCACAGTTTTTAGTATCCTGGCACTCCACACTTACCCTGAGGGTAATTTCCTCATCATCACCGTAGATAAATGCCTCATACTCCCCAGTTAGGTAGTCCATGTTCTCCCTCTGAAAAACACCCCTCTCAATATCTACCCGGTTAAATGGCGCACCCATGGCCCAAACTGTTTCTGCCTCCCTTTCCGGGTTCATTATCCTCATATGAGTCCTTCCACAGGGACATTTATCCTTGCTTACCACCACAGAAGTGTCCTCGGTGTCATAATTCAAAAGTAAGGTGCCGGTTTTACCCCCTGGAGGTAGGAGAGTGGTTAAAACTATTCTACCACATTCTCCTTCATCTATAAAGTTTTCCATGGCCGGATCGTATAGATCCAGATGCACCATGTCTTCAGGAACATGTAAGCCCACCTTTTTGTGACACTCCCCGCACATGGTACCCTCAGTACTACCATAGGTGTTGTAAACTGGAACCCCCCACAATTCCTCAACATAAGCCCGTGATTCATCAGCGAAACTTTCCCCTCCGGCTATTAAATGTTTTATACTTGATTCTTGGGGATTTATACCTTCTTTTTCCATCCTTCGAGCCAATCTGATGAGTTTGAATACACTGGCCACTATCCCTGTGGGCTGGTAATTGTTCATTATACGCACTGGGAATGAACATTTCCCCTCGGGTATGATGGCCATTCCAATTTTTTGGGCGGCCAGGGTCATGGTATTGGCCCCTACATTCATCCCGTAACTGGCGCAGATCACCACCCGGTCACCGGTGCCAAAATTCTGGGAAACAAAAGCACGAGCGTATTTTTCTGCATAACGATTCCAATCTTCCCAGGTTAAAAAAAATGATTTAGGCATACCACTGGTACCACTGGTCTCGTGGATGGTGTAAATCTCATCCCAATCCATACATTTGAACTCAAATTCTTCAGTTTCAGGGGGCTGCTGTTCCCGCATGACCTTTCCACTGATTATAGGCAGTTCACGCAGATCCTCGTGCTCCCTGATATCCCCCGGATTTATATTATTCTGCTGAAACCATTTACGATAAAATAACGAGTTTTCTGCAGCGTATTGCACAGTATAACGGATTCTCTCGTCAACCAATGCATCCAACTCATCCCGAGGCATGGTTTCAATTTCTTCCCGGAAATAATCCATTTAAATCCCCCTTTCTAACATTAAACCATTAATGAGTATTCAGTGCATCTATCCTTTATTAAATATTAAATTCCCAAACTAATAATGATTACGAATTTTAAATCACCCCGAAGGAAACAAAAAAAGAACAGTATTTAAAAGATTAACCTTAAAAATAAACTAGAATAATAGTCAAGAATATTTAAATTGAAAAAACAATTTGAATCAGATAATATTGTCAAAAAGAAGAATTTCATAAAATATTTAAGATTACTTAAAAGGGAATGGGGAGATTTATGAAACTTTACAATATTATAATTATATTGTTAGCTGTTTTAGTGGTTGTGGGGGCTTCCCTGGAATATTACTCCAATACATCCAATGATCAAAATACCATCAAAGTAGCTTACTTACCCACTGATCACAGCGCCGCGCTACTAGTAGCCCAATATAATAAAACCTACGAAAACAACGGTTTAAATGTTAAAACCGTTCAAATAAGTACCGGTTCCAGTATTGTAGACGCAGTGGCCAGTGGTGATGTTGATATTGGTTATGTAGGGATTACTCCAGCCATGCAGGGGATAAGTAAAGGAGTTCCCATTAAGGTGGTGGGATCGGTTAACATGGTTGGAAGCGGAATTGTGGTTCAACCCAACTCCACCATAACCAGTCCTGCAGATTTAAAGGATAAAAAAATAGCCACACCTGGAGTCAGCTCCATACAACAGGTATTATTACTTTATGAACTGCAAAAATATAATATTACTCAACAAGATGTGGATCTAATTTCAATAAATGTTTTTAACATCCCCTCAGCACTTGCAGCCAAAAAAGTTGATGCTTACATCTCCTATGAACCATTTGTGTCAATAGCACCCTATCGAGGTGTAGGTCAGGTGTTAATGTACTCTGATGATATTCTGAAAGATCATCCCTGCTGCGTGATTATCGCCAGGGAAGATTTTATAGAGCAAAATCCTCAAGAACTAAATACATTCCTCCAGATCCATAAGAACTCGACAGAATATGTCAATACTCACCTTAATACCACCGCAAGTATACTTACTCAGGAATTAACCACCAACGAAGAGGTTGAGACTATGTCTCTTCAGCACATCAGATTCGTTTACTCGGTGGATAAAGGATATCAGGATAACGTTTTAAACTTCATGAATATTGAAATCAACATGGGATACTTGAAATCGAACCTTACAGCTAATCAAATATTCAATACACAATTTTTAGGCGGTTAATTCTCAGGGGGTATAAAAATGCGTAAAATATGGATTTCACTGATCTTACCTATTTCTATTGTTGTAGTTTGGGCCATTCTCACGACTTTCACTGGATTAATACCATCTTATTTTCTTCCCAGCCCATCTGAAGTTTTAAAATCATTCACCGCACTTCTGGTGAATGGACAACTTATTGCAGATACTTCTTTAACTCTATTGAGGGTTGTTCTGGGACTAATTGTTTCGGCATTAATAGGCATTCCCCTGGGAATTCTGATTGGATGGTCAAAATCATTTGATAATTTTACCAGTCTAACCATTGGTCTGCTCCGACCAATTCCCCCCATCGCATGGATACCATTCGCTATTTTATGGTTCGGTGTGGGAATGGAATCGGCAATTTTCATTATCTTCGTGGGCAGTGTTTTCCCCATACTAATCAACACCATGGATGGAGTTAAAAGAGTGGATAAAGTTCTTTTAGAGTCAGCTTATACTCTGGGGGCCAATCAGATGCAGACCCTGTGGAAAGTAGTGGTACCCGCTTCCCTACCCAGCATAGTTACTGGATTGAAAGTAGGTGTGGGAGTTGCATTAATGTGTACCGTAGCTGCTGAGATGATAGGATCAAACAACGGCCTCGGATACCTCATATTCACCTCAACCAGTATGTTAGATACTGGTAGTGCCATTGTAGGGATGCTGACCATTGGAGTGATTGGATTAGGCGCGGATTACCTCTTTAAGAGAGTTGAGAAGGAGGTGAGCTGGTGATAACCCTGGAAAACGTTGGTAAAAGTTTCACACATGAAGGGCAAGAACAGGTAATTCTCCAGGATATTAATTTTAATGTGGATAAAGGAGAATTCCTGTGCATAGTAGGACCGTCGGGTTGTGGGAAAACCACACTGCTCCGGATGATAGCCGGACTGGACTTCCCCACCACTGGCCATATACTGGAGGAAGAAACTGAAATATCCGGGCCCAGCATAGAAAGGGGATACGTGTTCCAGCAATACTCCTTATTTCCCTGGCTTAACGTCCTTGAAAATGTTACTTTTGGCTTGGAATTAAGAGGATTGGAAGAAAATGAAAGAAACCAAAAAGCCAGAGAATACCTGAAAATGGTGGGATTATCCCAAGCAGAGAACAGTTATCCCAAGGAATTATCTGGAGGAATGAAACAGAGGGTGGCCATTGCCCGTTCACTGGTCAACGATCCCCATGTTCTTTTAATGGATGAACCATTTTCTGCACTGGATGTACAAACCCGGCATAAACTCCAGGAGGAACTGGTACGCATTTGGAGGGAAGAACAAAAAACAATCATTTTTGTAACCCACAATGTGGATGAAGCTGTTTTCCTGGCGGATCGTGTGATGGTATTAAGTCGAAACCCGGGGAAAGTCCTTAAAAGTTTCCAGATTGACCTTAACCGAATCCGAGACCGAAATGCTCCCCGTTTTCTGGAACTTAAAAAAGAAATTACCGGACTATTGGATGTTGAATGGTGATAAGTTCCTTTTAATATTACAATAATAATTTCCTGGAAATGTTCCATTTTCAGGAAAATTTCTTCCAGAAAACAGAAAAAATAGTTCATTATATCACTAATTGTGAATATTACAACACAAATAGCAATAGTTATATGAGGGTTAAGTCCAGAATATGATACAAGAGAACAAAGGGGAATGAAAATATAATACGAGAGAACAAGGGGAAATGATAGTTGTAACTCCAAAAGTTTCTCTCATACCTTAAAGCGATGGATGGGGATTGCATATGCAAAGATTGAACCTGATTGAACTTTCTGAAATACAACGGTACAGAAAAGAACAAAAAAACTTTCAAAAAGAGAATGAAAGACTGCGAGAATTCTCTCTAGAACTCTTTAAAGAAGGTTTTAAGTTAGGGTTTAAAAAAGGATACAACCAAGCTCTGGAAAAGGATGAAAAAGAAAAAAATGAAAAAGATCAACCGTGATCTTCACATAATTTAACTTTAACTGTGACCTTCACCTAACCCTAGAGGATTCCTATAATCTCTTTAACCTGATTAATATCATCCAAGCTTTCCAACACGAAATCAGCACCTGTTTTTTCCAGATCCTGGGTAGAATATCTTCCAGTGGCCACGGCTATGGTGTGAAGGTTAAATGGCCTGGCTGCTTCTACATCCCGGGGAGTATCCCCAATAACGAACACCTGATCCCCCTGGTACCCATATACTTCCCGGGCGCGTTCCAGGGCTTTTTTAACCAGACATGACCTTTTTGGACTGTCACTGCCAAATCCACCAAAGGCAAAATAAGTATCAATACCTGCCCTGTTCAGTTTAGCATGGGCAATGAGTTCCAGGTTTCCAGTGGTAAGACCCAGAAGCACTTCATCCTTTTTAAGTTCTCCTAGAAGTTCCTTAACACCACCTAAAACCATGATATTTTCTTGATGTACATTTTCCAGATAGTAACCAGCCATGTAATCAAGACAGGCCTGGAAATTCTCTTCTATAGTTTTTTCAGGTATTTCCCCCATTTCCAGAACTTCCCGGAGTATCTGAGGGTCGGTCTTCCCAGCGTAGTTTATACCACTTATATCCTCTTCCATTCCATAGAACTTGCTGACCGCGTGTACAAATGCCATGTAGTGGCATCGTGCACCCCGAACCAGTGTGCCGTCAATATCAAAAAGGGTTAAAATTCCATTATCCATGAATATCGCCTTATTTAAAAATTAATTCATAATTGAATTTTAATAATTAACTCACGATTACCAATATTTTACGATCCTATTTTGTTAAACAATAAATTGTTAAACAATCAAAAGAATAAAGGGAATAAACTGCTTAATTCCGAGATAAGAGGTCTTCTGCAGCGTTTTGGGCCATCCCCATAACTTCAACCTCATCCATGACTAAAACTTCCCTTTCACGCATTAAAATCTGCCCGTTACATATAACTGTGCTTACATCTGCACCTTCTGCTGAGTAAACCAGATGTGAAACTGGATTCCTGTAAGGGGTTAGGTGAGGTGCTTTCATATCCACTAAAACCATGTCCGCTTTCTTCCCGACTTCAATGCTTCCTATCTCATTTTCCATACCCAGGGCAGTTGCACCATTTATCGTGGCCATTTCAAGCACTTTACCGGCAGGCAGAACTGTAGGATCAAGTCTACGCACCTTTTGAAGGAGGCTGGATGTTTTCATCTCCTGGAATAGATCAAGGTTGTTATTGGATGCGGCCCCGTCAGTTCCCAGGGATACACAGACATCGTTGGCCAGTAAATCGGAAACTGGGGATATCCCTGAAGCCAACTTCATGTTACTCAGTGGGTTGTGAGATATTTTAACATTTTGATCTTTGATTAAAGATATTTCCGCCCCGGAAAGCCATACCGAGTGAGCTGCAGTTACATCAGGGCCTAAAAATTTAATATCCTCCAGGTACTCAAAGGGCCTCTTTAACCGATCGTTTAAACTGTCTTCAACTTCCTTCTCAGTTTCTGAAACGTGAATGTGAATTCTAAGTCCTTTCTCATCTGCTTTCTTACGAACCCAGTTTAAAAGCTCAGTTGAACAGGTGTAAGGAGTATGAGGGCCCAGTGCCACTTGAATTCTGCCATCAGCGGTGTTATGGCATTTTTCTATGATACGCAGGGTTTCTTTATATTCTGCCTTCCTTTTCTCCTCATCAAAAAGATCGATCATTCCATGGCACAGTAGTCCTCTCATTCCGGATTCATCAATGGCACGAGCCACATCATCCATGAAAAAGTACATGTCATTACAGGTGGTGGTTCCGGATTTGATCATTTCCAGTGCCGATAAAAGGGCCCCGGCATAGCAATGCTCACCTTCCAGGTGTGATTCCACTGGCCATATATGGTCATTTAACCATACATCCAGGGGCAAATCATCAGCTAATCCCCTCATTAAACTCATTGAAAGATGAGTATGGGTGTTAACCAGCCCCGGGATGAGAAATTTTCCTTCTCCATTAATGATTTCATCCGCACCATTAATGGAATTATTACGGGTTATATCAACGATTTTGTCGTCTTCTATGAGTACGGATCCTTTTTTAACTTCATCGGCAAGGATAGTTGTGTTTTTTATGAGAATAGTCTGGGTTTCCATGGGACCACCTATCTATATAAGATTGGGGAAAATAACATAAATATCTAAGTTTAGTACTTTGTTCAAAATCTACTAATCCCGGTAGGTTATTACCAGGTATCGATCATTTTTATTAAATAATGTTTTAGATGCACCTATTAAAGTTTTTAACTAAAAGTATGGTGAGAGGAGGTTTTTTTAGATGAAGATAAGAATAGCCCTTCCATCCAAGGGAAGGATAAGCGACCCTGCAGTGAATCTCTTATCCAAGGCAGGGATTGGATTGAAGGATGCAGTTAATCGCAGGCTTTTTTCTGAGACTTATGATGACGAGATCAGTGTTATGTTCACTAGGGCAGCAGACATCCCTGAATTTGTAGCAGATGGTGCCGCAGACCTGGGACTGACTGGTCTGGATTTAATAGAAGAGAAAGAGGCCCATGTGAAGATCTTAGAGGATCTCAAATTCGGAAGATCCAAACTGGTACTGGCTGCTCCTGAAGACTCAAACATAAAAGAACTTTCAGATGTTAAAGATGGGTCCATTGTGGCCACTGAATTCCCACATCTCACTGAAAAATACTTTAAAACTCAGAACATTCCAGTTAAAATTGTTGAACTCAGCGGATCGACTGAAATAGCCCCTTTTATTGGTGTTTCAGATCTTATAACTGATCTGACCAGTACCGGCACCACACTCAAGATGAACCATCTGCAGATGGTGGAAACCATTCTGGAAAGTTCAGTGCACCTTATAGCCAATCCAGACAGTTACCAGGAAAAAAGGGAGAAGATTGATGAAATCAGAACTGGAGTGAAGGGTGTCCTGGATGCCGAAGGTAAGAAGCTGGTTATGATGAACGTGGATGAGGAAGTCCTGGATGAGGTTAAAAATGCCATGCCCGGTATGACTGGACCCACGGTCTCCCAGGTTCTCTCCAACACCGGTGTGGTGGCAGTGCACGCCGTGGTCAATGAACACGAAGTATTCAAAGTGGTTAACCGCTTAAAAAAGATTGGTGCCCAGGATATTCTGGTGGTTCCAATTGAGAGGATTATTTGATAAATCTAAAATAAAGAAATAAATCTAAAATAAAGAAATAAATCTAAAATAAAGAAATGATTTCTAGAAATAAACAAATGTAGTGGGTTTTATGAAACTTCTAAGGTTTAAAAAGGATGGTAATGAGAAAACAGGAGTGATTATCAATGGGGGGATGGTGGAACTGCATCACTCCCTGATTGAAGCATCCCATTCTCCCTTTGATGATCTGGAAAGGAAGGAATTTTACTCCATGGATGAGGTTAAAATTCTTCCACCGGTTCAACCCAGTAAGGTGGTCTGTGTGGGCCTTAATTACCGTGACCATGCTGAAGAGTTGAACATGAACCTTCCTGAAGAACCTATACTATTTTTAAAGCCCCCAACCACTGTGATTGGCCACGAGGATAAGATCATGTACCCGCATCAGTCACATCAGGTGGACTATGAAGCTGAACTGGCGGTAGTAATTGGCAGTGAAGCCCGTTTTGTTAATCAAGAGGATGCATTTGATTACATAGCAGGTTATACTGCCCTGAATGATGTTACTGCCCGGGATTTACAACAAAAAGATGGCCAATGGACCCGTGCCAAGAGTTTCGACACATTTTGCCCTTTAGGACCATGGATGGAAACTGAACTGGATCCTTCAAGTCAGGAAATCTCCCTAAAACTAAATGATGAAATTAAACAGAATTCCAACACTAAAAATATGATATTCCCTGTAGATGAACTGGTGGAATACATATCTCATATAATGACCCTTGATCCAGGAGATGTTATTGCCACCGGGACTCCGCCGGGTGTAGGACCCATGAAGGTGGGGGATGTGGTTGAAGTGACAGTAAATGGAATTGGAACTTTAAGAAATGAAGTTACAGTTATTTAAAGAATTAAATTAAAGAATTAAAATCATTTTAAGAGTCTATGAATTTATAACCTTTTTATCCTTTTTTATATTTTTTTATAATTTTCTTAGTTATTCCGGATACTTCTTCCAAAATAATAATAAAAATAATAAAAATGAAGAATACTGCCTAAAACTAAAAAAACCTTAAAATAAAAAGGAAAATAACCCCAAAAAATATTTTTAATTTTTTAATCCTTTAATAAGGATTTGATAGGGTTTATTCAATGAATAAAGCTGGCTTATACGGCAGAGCATTCCTGGCCTTATTCTGAGGATCGTAGTCTGGTTCGGGGTGAATTATAATTTCAGCACCGGTTTCTCTAACCAGATAATCCTGTGCATCATTTAAGAGCTGTTTTTCATCTATCCATCCTACATAATTTATTCGGGTCATTTCCCGGGCTATTTTCTGGGCAAATCCTGCCAGTTCCTTTTTATCATCATGGATATTGGCTTTAATGGCCTGTCCCATTATACGTCCAATATCCGGCTTTCCAACCTCACGGGCAATATCGAAAACCTCCCATTTCCATTCTGGGGCCAGATAAATATGTATCTTCTCTGCATGAGTATGGGTTATCTTCTGAATCTCATTAATATCATCCACCAATCCCTGGATGATCTCTTCACCCTTGTGCACTTTCTCATTAATGAGATCTGGATTTGCTTCAGGCCATGGTGCTTCTGATACGAATCCCTGTCCTCCATGGCGGTTCCAAAGTTCTTCACAGGCATGGGGTGTGAACGGGGCCATTAATCGTATCCATATTCCCAGTACGTAGGCCAGAACATTGGTTATTTCATCACGACAATCTTCTTTCTTTAGCTCAAGATCTACCCTGAGCAGGTAATGGTCAATATCCTTCTTAAACAGGAACAGTGCTTCCTGGAGTGCTTTACGTGTCTGGAATCCTTCCAGTGCCTGGGTGGCATCACGAACCCGCTGGTTCACCTGGCTGATCATCCAGGCGTTTATGGCTTTATCAACTGGTGGAGCTTGAGTGTAGTCACTCAGCTGGATCTGTGAGCCATGCAGTTCATCCACCATGGCCGCGAATCCTGAGAACCATTCTAAACGTTTTTTAGTTCCAATAACCTCTTTTTCTCTCCAGTCAAAGTCCTGCCATGGTTCTGCAGATGACATGAGGAATAATCTCACCACGTCTGCTCCGTGGATTTTAATGGCATCTTCAAGTAGGATGATGTTTCCCTTGGATGATGACATCTTATTTCCTTCCAACAATCCCATTCCAAAGACCACCACTCCACGTGGTCTTTTTTCCTCAGGGTATATGGCTGTGTGGTGGAATATGTGGAATGAAAGGTGGTTTCCCACCAGGTCCTTGGCGGATAATCTCCAGTCCAGAGGATACCAGTAGTTGAATTCTTCCCTCATACCCACGGGAATGTTGGTTTTATTGGTTGGTTTGTCCAGGAATATGTGGTCGAAGAACTCTTCATCCAGTTCCTCTGGATCAATATCCTTCAGGTAGGGTGCTATGGCATAATAACTCATATAAATGGTGGAATCACTGAGTGGCTCAATTAACCATTGAGGGTCCCAGGGTAACGGTGTTCCAAGACCTATTCTACGGGCGCAGGCCCAGTCATGGAGCCAGTTGAGGTAGTATTCGAAATTGGGCCTTATTTCCGCAGGTACAGTTTTCATGTTAGAGAGAGTGTTCTGGGTGGCTTCGGTCCATTCTTCATCAGAGTACTTGAGGAACCACTGGTTGTCCAGGATTTTAACCACACACTCGGTACCGCAGCGGCAGATCACCGGCTTTTCAGAAAATTCATACATTAATTCCCCTTTATCTGCTTCTAAGAGGTTTTCTTTAATTGCATCCCTGGCTTCCGGGACCCGTAAACCGGAATATCCAGTTATGTGTTCATCCATAACCCCCTTGGCGTGTTCCAGCTTGTACATTTCATTGGTGGCATCCTTGAGTTTAGGGTCTTCCTGGCTTTTAACACCCATCTTCTCAATCATTTCCACTGCAGGGTGTTCTCCAAATTCTTTAAGGCGTATCAGTCCTATTGGCTGGATTTTCTCCACTTCGCGAGCTATACCATATTTTTCCAGAGTCTCAGTGTCCTTTTTAAGGTCAGCCAGGGCTATGTAATCTGCTGGTGCGTGTGCCGGTACTGAGTAAACCACTCCAGTGGCGTAACCAGGATCTACGAATGACGCTGGCAAAATTATGTGTTTTTCCCCAGTTAACGGGTTTTCCACGTACTGACCTATTAATCCAGGTGCATCAACTTCACCCACCAGTTCCAGGTCTGTTTTCTGATTTAGAAGGTTAGCATATGCTTTTCTGCTGACGATCCATTCTTCTCCAGCACTTTTGATCTTAACGTATTCTTCAGCAGGATTTAACCACAGATTGGTGGCTCCAAACAGGGTTTCCGGTCGGAAAGTAGCTGCAACCAGATAGGTTTCCCCCATTTTAAATTTAATGAGGGTCAATTCGTTGATGGTCACCCCTTCTCCTTCCAGGAGGTCATGGTCACCCACAGGATTTTCATCATCAGGACAGTACTTAACCGGGTGTTCTCCTCTTCGCACCAGTTCCTTGTCTTTGAGTTTTTTAAACTGCCAGGTGATGAATTTCTGGTAGTGAGGATCTATGGTGGTGAATTCACGCCTCCAGTCTATGGAGTAACCCAGCTGAGTCATCACCTGCCGGTACTCCCCACTGAAGTACTTGACAATATAATGAGGGTCTATAAATTTTTTAAGTTCTTCTTCAGGAACTTTATGGACGTTTTTGTATATATCCAGAGTCCAGGGGTCTTCTCGACCAATACGTTTGGCTATCCCAATGACCGGTGCCCCGGTTACGTGCCAACCCATAGGGAATAACACGTTGTAGCCCTGCATCCTTTTAAAACGAGCATAAACATCAGGTACAGTATAGGTACGGCCGTGTCCCACGTGCATTGCTCCACTGGGGTAGGGATAGGCCACGGTTAAGAAAAGTTTTTCACGAGTATCAGGGTTGGATTGGAATAATTTTGATTTTTGCCATTTTTTCTGCCATTTCTCCTCAATTTTAATATCTGTCACTACATCACCGCCATAATCTGAGTTTAATTTGGTAAAAACTAATTTATAATCAATTAACAATAATTTCAATCTATATATGTTTTAAATCTAACAAATTGTATCAAATTAACTTTATATCTAACAATTGATCGAATTAATTAATCTAAATCTTAAATCTAATTTAATTGAACTTAACAATTTGATAAATCTAATTGAATAAATTAACATCTAATTAAGAGTTTTAATGCTTTTCCAGTGAGTTATCCAGCCAATCCAGGTATTCACGGGATCCACTTTTGATCTGGATTTCCAGTGCACATGGTGTCTGGTAGCTGTGGATTTCTTTAACCCTATCTATAACTTTATCCACTAATTCTGAATGAGTCTTTAAAAGTAGGATTGATTCAACATCTTCCTCCAGATTTCCTTCCCACCAGTAAATAGATTCCATATTGGGTATTATATTAGCACAAGCCACTAATTTATCTTCTAATAAGTTTTGTGCTATTTTTTTGGCTTCTTCTACTTCAGAAGCAGTGACATAAACCATAGAATACATTCTAAAACATCTCTTACCAATTTTCTCCTTGAATTGAATACGTTCTGCATTAATAAGTTCGCAAACAAACAATTGTAACCGATTTGCATTACAGGATTTGACCAAACTTATTGAACAAATATTGACTGTTATCAAACAAACAAGGGCTGTTATTGAACAAATACCGAACTGATTAACTTAATTAAGAAGTTTTATCGAACTATAAATAGCATGAGAGGCATTCTGGTTTTGTGTTCAGCTCTTCGCATCATCGCCTTAACCCTTATAACTTCATCCAGTTTTATATTAAGTTTTAGGGCTGTTTCGTCCTCTTCCAGTTCTTGCTCAGTCATCAAGTACAGGATCTCATCTAAAAGTTCATACTTGATTCCCAGCTCTTCCTCATCAGTCTGACCCTGCCATAGACCCGCAGTAGGAGCTTTATACAGGATACTATCACTAACCCCCATGTGTTTAGCCACTCTGCGTACATCTGTTTTGTATAGTTCGCCTATGGGGAGTATATCCACTCCACCATCACCATATTTGGTGAAATAACCAACTAAAAGTTCGGTTCGGTTACCAGTACCCACCACCAACCGATTGAGGGCATTGGCATGATAATAAAGAATTACCATCCGCATACGGGCCTTGAGATTTGCTCCGGCTAAGTTATAGTTTTCATTGGTCTCTGAACGGCTGCAAATATCCTGAACTGGTTCAATAAGTGGATCTATCGGTATGATTTTATATTTTATCCCTATGTCCTCAGCTAAACTTACCGCATCATCGATATCTTCCTTATTGGTGCTCTGGCTGGGCAAAATCAATCCCAAAATTTTATCCTCATTCACCACTTGAGCACATAGTTTGGCCGTGGTGGCCGAATCCAAGCCCCCACTAAGACCTATAACTAAGCCCTGGGCATTTGATTCTATTAATGAACTTTCAATAAAATTTGATATTTCTCTTGAAGTCCGTTCAACATCTAAAACTGGTAAAATTCCATCATTGTCCACCATATCATTACACCATACTAATTATTAATCCAGATCGATCCATAGATAAATTATTATCAATTAATGGCAGATTTAACATTAATTATGCTTTAGTCTAACCATTTAATGGTAATTTATCCTTTTATTTATCCAAGTTCTGGGTTTTAAAATATTCTTACTATGTTTATATTTAGGGTCTTTATTAAATATGGATTTTGCACAATTTTTATATGCCCCCAGAATTTAAGTAACATAATCTAATGGAAACTATTTAACTTGGAAAGATTGAGGTTTAGTATTGAAGTTTATTTTAGGATTATTGCGATCTAGAATAAATGATGGAGGCACAAATAATGGCAATTAGAGACCTTTTCCATTTTAAAAAAGGAAAAACAACATTCGTGTTTATTGGAGGGAAAGGAGGAGTAGGTAAAACTACTGTATCCGCAGCAACTGCACTATGGTTAGCTGATGAGGGTAAAAAAACCCTGGTAATTTCAACAGATCCTGCTCACTCACTTTCTGACTCTCTGGAAAGAAATCTAGGACATGACCCCACCCCTATCGGTGAAAACCTATGGGCTGCTGAAATTGACCCTGAAGTGGCCATGCAGGACTATCAAGTTAAGATGAAGGAACAGCAGGCCCTTAACCCCGGCATGGACATGGGCATGATGGAAGATCAGATGGAAATGGCCACCATGGCCCCTGGGATCGACGAGGCAGCTGCCTTTGACAAATTCCTACAGTACATGACCACTGATGAGTATGATATCGTGGTGTTCGACACTGCACCTACCGGTCACACCCTGAGACTCCTGTCCTTCCCTGAAATGATGGACAGCTGGGTGGGAAAAATGATCAAAATCCGAAGACAGGTCGGAAGCATGGCCAAGGCCTTTAAAAACATCATGCCCTTCATGGGAGATGAAGAAGAAGAGGACCGTGCCATGGAAGACATGGAAGCCACTAAAAAACAGATAAAAGTGGCCAGGGAAGTTATGGCTGACCCTGACAGAACCTCCTTTAAGATGGTGGTCATCCCTGAGGAAATGTCTATCTACGAATCCGAAAGAGCCATGGAAGCACTTGCCAAAAACAATATGAACACTGATGCAGTTATTGTAAACCAGATACAACCTGAAGAAGCTGACTGTGACTTCTGCCGTGCCAGACGCCAGATACAGCAAAAAAGGATGGAAAGTATCCGTCAGAAATTCGGTGGACAACTGGTGGCTGAAATACCATTATTCCGTGAGGAAGTTAAGGGTACTGATAAACTGCGAGAAGTCGGTAAGATACTGTATGGGGAGCCTGAAATAGCTTCCTAAACTCTTTTCTTTTTTTATTTAACCTACAATTTAATTTTATAAGTTGCTAATCCATTTAACCTACAATCTAAATCTTATAAGTTACTTGCATTTTTAGCTTGATATCTTAATCTTTAAGTTACTAGTCCATTTTAACCTGAAATCTAATCCTTAAGTTACAATTCTCTATTATCCCGCCATTTACTCTAAATTAGAATTCTCTTTTAAATTTGCCCACTTATTTAAACGGCCTATTACATTAAAACAAGTATTGCCTAAATGCCATATTACCATTTTTCAGCGAAAAGCTTCAAAGCATTCTTAACGAATCCTTCAAGCGCTTCATCATAGTTAAAAAAGCCCTGCTCATAATGTTTGGTTCGGCTGATCATGAATGTGTAGGAATATATGGAAAGTGCGAATGCCTTGTAATCTATTTCCCGACCCGGAAGATTTTCTTCCAGATGTTTACCCAGATATTTCACGAATTCTGCTCGCATGGGATCAATATTTTCACTTTTTTGAGTGTTGGACAGGAAAATAAATTCATAATTATCTTCGGCAATTCTGGCAATGTCAGTTATTAAGGTTCTTAAAAAAACATGCGGAGATTCAGAAACATTTTCTGCAAGTGATTTACCCACATCTTCCTTAACTTTCGTCACATTCTGAGTTAAAACCTGGTTAAAAAGATTTTCTTTTGTTTTAAATTTTCTAAATAAAGTTAGTTCGCTGAAACCTGCTTTTTGTGCTATAAGCCGGGTTGTAGCACCCTTATACCCTTTTTCAGCAAATACTTCTAAAGCCGCGTCTAAAAATTTCTGTTCCGTTTTACTGACCATGTTTACATGCAACCATTAATTCAACTTATATGATGAAATCTCTTCATTGAGAATCTTTTGAAAATTCAATTCTTACATAATCCACAAATGATTTTACAATAGAAATCTCAATTAGTAATCACTTAACATGAATATGCTCTGTTAGAATGTATAATTTTATGGAATTATATATCAGTAATATCCAATTAGCTATGTTTTTTAGGTAATTATTAAGTTTATTGTAAAAAATTACCAATTCAACTAGTATTCCCCAATTCAACTGGTATCATCAATCATTGCCCATGGGAATTTAAACCCATCCTGTGAAAAATTTTAAGACTTAATTTTACTTAATTATTAAGAAACAGCACTGTTTACACCCTGATAAGACAGATCGGCTGCTTTATTAAGACATTGCTGGATATATTCATCATCATCGGTTTCTAGCCACTGCTCCCATGCATTACCACTCATCTGGTTGGTTACAGCTAATTCACTGTCCAAATTCCCAGCCATGCCAGTGATATGCGGTGTCAAGACCAGGGCCTGTAACTCAAATTTAGTGTGTTCATAACCCGAATGACCGCCTCCGGAATGGGGAGGACATACACTATCCGAAATGTAGTGGGTTGCCACCCCAAAACAGTAACTGGCCTGTTTGTAATCACCGTTCTGATAATATTCCCGGCCTTCCAAGAGCCAGTAGTTGATTTTTTCATCGCTGGCAGGGTACCGATGGTACCCATAATCAAAGAACTTATAATCAGGATCATCAGCCCCATCATACATTTTTGAGAGGTCTAATTTATCCTGTGCATCTGCAGGGAGAGAATAATAAACTTCTTTGGCAATTTCGTAATGATTAGGTGCTGCCCAGGCAGATACTGGTTGAACCATTGCCAGGAAAGCAGCACAAGTGAGGATAATCATTATAAAGGGTTTTTTCATGGTTTCCTCAATATATTTTAAACTTATATTTTTAAAGTGATGGTTTAAGTGAACCATCAAAATTAATGTAAAATTAAGTTAAAACTATGTGTAGTAAGTAGCCATATTTAAATATTAGCAGACAGGAGCAGTAAAAATCAATGGTTTAATGGTGGCAAGTGGTTTAATGGTGGCGATAAAATCAACTATAAAAGAGTCAAAAGTATTATAGTGGCTTTTTTAGTGTTTATGACAATTTTATTTTAATTTTCAGTCTTTTAGCTGACTTTACAGGTGAAAAATCACCCACAGGACCCATTAAGATTTTTTCCTGGATTTGTGGTTCAGCTATTGCCTTTAAGATTTTTGAAATCATGCCCAGTTAACAGGGGACTTATCCCGTTAGCTTACTAAAATTTCTACAACATATTAATCTCCCCTTAAAATAAATCTACTACTTAAAAAATAAAATTATAAAAAAAATATTGTTGATAAATTAGTTGTTGATTCAAAATGTTGATAAAATCCATTGAAAAATGTGAATACTTCCAGGTAGCTGATAAGACTGTTCTCTGTGAGCTTCTTCACCCTAAAAATGAAAATATAGAAATGGGTTGTAGCATAGCCCACGCAGTCCTGGATGAGGATAAAGCATCTCTACCCCACAAACTGAATAATTCCGTGGAAATTTACTACATCATTAAAGGTAAGGGCAAAATGCACATTGACCATGAATCCGCTGATGTGAAACCAGGTGATGCAATATACATTCCCCCTGAATCAGTGCAATGGATTAAAAACACCGGTAAATCCAGTTTAGAGTTTTTATGTGTGGTAACACCAGCCTGGCAGGGAACAGATGAGGAATTATGTGATTAAATCAGAATTTATTAATCAAAGTTAAATTTAGATTTATTTAGCTTTTAGATTTTCATTAAGTAAGACTGATCAGCTTTATATTTCGTAAAGTAAGACTATTCAACTATTAAATACATCAAGTAAGACTCAAAATTTAAGATCCACTGACTCGAGATCCAATTAAAAAAAGGTTCAATAATTAATAGATCACCACTACACAGAGGTAAGTGAAATCCATAGCTGCTATTTCTTTTAAACTTCCTTTAACTATCCTTTCATCAGGGTAGCTGAGTCTTTCACACACACTAACTTTTCTCTCAGGATCAACACCATTTTCCATGAGGAACTGTGCCAGTTTCTCCACCTGAAAGTCAGGTAAAACAATGGTGGGCTTTCCATTGTCCATAAAGTCCAGTATTATTTCAGAATTCCCTTTCCCGTGGAGAGTGAGCAGGTTAACCTGATCCCATGGTATATGGAGTCTGGCAGCTGCAAGTTGCAGGGAACTAATGCCGGGAATTACTTCCAGATCTAAGTCCTTTCGGAGGTCCATGATTGGTTTTAAGACCCCTGAAAATCCAGGGTCCCCTGTGGAAAGAATGGCCACGTTTTTACCTGCACTCACCAGTGAAACTGATTTTTTCATCATTTCATCCATGTTCCGTGCCTTAAGAACCAGAGCCTCCCCACTGAATCCGGGAAATAGGTCCAATGCTCTCTGACTTCCTACCAGCACATCAGCAGATTCTGCCGCTTTTATGGCCGTTGCAGTTAAATAATCGCTGGATCCAGGTCCAGTTCCGATAATATAAAGTTTAACCATATTATTGCTCCAGATTTATTCAATACTATTTACATCTTATAAGTCTACTTTAATTACTTAGGTATTATGTATGCTTAGATTGATTCATTAATTAGAGAAATATAATAAATTAGAGAATCTAATAATATAATGAGGGGTAGTATCAACTTAAATAATTGGTATTTTAGTTAAGAGGTTATGTAGGTTAATGAAATTCTACGTAGTTTTACCAGTATTAGGGAGGATAACATTTTGGATAAAACATCAAAAGAAACCAATCAACCTGAACCCAACCGGTTTTATAGTATTGTTTCTGAAGTTATGCCTCCCAAATTACCAAAAATTCAATCTAACCCTATTTCTAAGGAATTATCAACAAAAGCCAGGGAAATCTTTGATGATATTGTTTTTAAAGAAAAAGTTGACATGCACATGGTAAAACCATGCGATAGGAATAACGGGTTTCCAATAGAAACACATCCTGTTCTCCAGAGAGTTTTTGAAATGATCCCCGGAGCTTTTACGTGGGGATTTATACTCACTCCCTTCCTGGCATCGTTAATGGGCTTATCCGAAATACTGGTTCTTTACATTACAATAATAGCATTTTATTGGATTTATCGGGCTTTTCGTTTTGTTTACGGCCTATTTTTAGGTATTAGAAGGACAGAACGAGATTTACGTGTTGACTGGATTGGAAAAGTTAAGGCAGAGTACAGGGAAGACTACGATAAACTGAAATATGTGCTCATTTATCCTATCTATCAGGAAGGACTGGAAACCATTGAACCATCAATAGCAGGATGGGCTGGTTCTGATGTGGACACCCAGAAAATTTCCGTGGTGGTGGCCATGGAGGAAAAATTCGCCACGCAGTGTATTGAAAATTTTGAATACATAAAGCAGAAATATGGGCCTCAATTCAAAGAGATCGTGTACTACATTCACCCGGCCAATATAGAAGGGGAAGTCAGGGGAGTGAAAGGACCCAACATTAACTGGGCAACACGACGTTTTGTGGAAAAAATTGAATCCAGAGGAGAAAATATTGAAGATTACCTCTTATTCACCTTTGATTGTGACCAGATCCCTCATAAAAAATATATCTCTGCCATTACCTACAAATTCTTAAGTGCCCAAAACAAGTTACAGCACTTTTACTGCAGTGCTGTACACACCTTCAACAATAACCTATGGCGAGTTCCTGCTTTGGTGCGGATTTTTTCAATGTCTTTAACCCTGGTGGTCCTTAATAGTTGGACTGTTACCAAAAAGTCAAGAGATACATGGTCTTCATATGCAGTTAGTCTTAAAACCGTTAAAGATGTCAATTACTGGTGTCCCGATATTGAGAACGATGACACCGCATTTTACTGGAATGCACTGGTCCGTTTCCATGGTAATTTTTCAGGTGAAGAGGTTTACATCCCTACCTACAATGATGCCGTGGAAAACGAAAGTTATGTTAATACCCATCGTTCACTCTATAAACAGCAACACCGATGGGGCTGGGGTATAATTGTATTCCCTACAACCATTGCCGGACTATATTACAACCGAAAGATAACACTTAAAAACCGTTTAAACGTTATTTGGACCCTTTTTGATAATCAACTCCTCTTCCTTACTGCGGTATATTTAATCACCTTCGGAATTCCCATTCTTAATCTGTTTAACCAGGAATTCATGAACAATCCCATAACTTACCAGATACCTTCCATTATGGGTTACATATTAGGGGCGGCTTTCGTACTGAACTTGCCTATTGTCCTGCTCCGGAGGAAAATAATGCCTGTTCCTGATGGATGGTCCTGGTGGCGTCATGTCTGGGATTTTTTGGAAACAGGCGCTGTAACCATTAACATGCTAACCTTTGGTTTTATACCTTACATCCAGGCCCAAACTGAACTTCTGTTAGGGAAGCGACCAGGAGATAAACTAAATATCACTGAGAAGATAGTAATGAAAAATAGTAAAAAGTCTCCCTGGTCCAACAAAGGATCAAAGGTGAAAAAATCCCCAGAAATGTCTTTCTATCCAAATAACCAATCAAAATAAACTAATCAACTTTATATTACATGCGAATATTCCCTTTATAAAGTTCCCTGAATTAATACTCCAAAAATTAGTAGTAACTTGATTAACTCGTAACTTAAAATTGAAAACGTGATAATAATGCTCCAAATTGCAGTTACCGGAAAGCCCAACGTAGGCAAATCATCTTTTTTCAACGCAGCAACCTTGTCCGAAGTCGAAGTGGCAGGTTATCCATTCACCACCATTGATGTCAACAAAGCTGTAGCTCATGTGGTTAAACCATGCCCCTGCAGTGAATTAAAGGTTGAATGCAACCCTCGAAACTCACAGTGCAGGGATGGGCAGAGACTGATCCCAGTAGAGTTACTTGATGTTGCTGGACTGGTTCCAGGAGCCCATGAAGGTCGGGGATTGGGTAACAAGTTCCTGGATGATCTGCGCCAGGCCCGGGTATTCATCCATGTCATTGATGCCTCAGGATCCACTGATGACGAGGGCAGACCCTGTGAGGCAGGATCACATGACCCCCTGGAGGATGTTGATTTCCTGCAGCACGAGATAACCATGTGGCTCTTCGGAATCCTCAATAAAAACTGGAACAGACTGGTTCGCAAGGCACTTTCTGAGAAACTGGACATTGCCAAGGTAATAGCAGAACAGCTCAGTGGAGCCGGCATAACAGTGGAAGATGTGCTAGAAGCTAAAAGAAGCGTTACAAAAGAGTATAAGGATTGGGAGGATGAAGATATCATCGATCTACTGGATAATCTTCTTAAAATTGCCAAACCAATGCTAATTGTGGCCAACAAAGCAGACCTACCCCATGCTGAAGAAAACATCCCGAGGCTTCGGGAAAAATATGATAATGTGGTACCTGCATCGGCAGAAGCAGAACTGGCATTAGCCCGGGCAGCAGAAGCAGGGCTCATTAAATACGTTTCTGGTGAATCTGACTTTGAAATTCTCAACGAAGATAAATTAAGCACTCCACAGTTAAAAGCCCTTGAATACATAAGGGAAAATGTCCTCCAAAAGTACGGGGGTACTGGAGTCCAGGAAGCCCTGAACCAAGCCATATTCAGTCTGTTGAACATGATCGTGGTCTATCCTGTGGAAGATGAACACAAACTTTCAGACCAGAAAGGCAACGTACTCCCTGATGCACTGCTCATACCTCAGGGCTCCAAACCAAAGGACATGGCCTTCCTCATCCACACCGATATTGGAGAAGGTTTCATGCATGCCATTGACGCCCGGAGTTGCCGTAGGGTATCCAGTGACCATGAACTGCAAGATGGAGATATAATTAGTATCATTACACGCTAGATGGTTGAATTACACACTAGGAGGTTGAGGGAACATTAACCCCGGATTTATAATATAAAACTATTTAACAACCTTAAATCTCTTTTTATTAATACCCGCATCCAGACTTTTTGAAAGCTCGCAGTAGCCTCCAGAGTAATGGAATTGATAGGCTTTGCCACTTGCTTCATCCGGGGGAAGTATCATTTCCATGGATTTGCGGACTTCGTTGGCAATTCCCAGTGCACTGGCATATACCAGGTATTTATCCCATATTTCAATGGATTCCGGTGGTTGGTCCTTTATGAGGCTGAAATCCTGGATATATTTTGCAAAATTATGCCATTTCGCATCATACTCCTCACCATAAGTGGTCCACTGTCCAGCTATTTTTTGAGGCAATATAAACGAAACCAAACCTACTATCAACAGAATAAATGATGAATATGAGACATATCTGGCAGCAGGTAATAGATCCACGGCTGCAGTAAATGCACCAATTATACCGGTTATAATTGCGAATAATGCAAAAATTTTAAGGTATTTATCCCCTATCTTTTGAAAAACCTCAGACATGGCCTCTTCATCTAAGAATTCATTGATTAAATCATTTTTCCACTGGTTAAACACGTCTTTGAATGTTATGAATTCATCATCCTCCAGGCTTCCCTTATTCCCAGATATGATAATTCCACTGTTTAAATTCTTTTTAATGTTATTTAAATGGATTAAGCCATCTTCTTCTTCAAAGTAACTGAAAAAGTTAATGATATCACTTTCAAAAGTTTCAAGCCCGCTTAGATCTTTATCCCCATTGATTCTGAATGAAATAGATCGAGAATTAATATCCCTGTTTTCTGAAGGAATATCATCCATCAACAGATAACCACGATATATTAAATCCATTATTGTTGCCCTGAATCCGTCCATATCTGGTTCTCCCACTTCCTTACCCCATAAATTCCCAGATATAGCATTTACAATTGCAGGAGGATCATCAGTGGGTAGATCTCTCTCATATTCCATATTATAATCAATTTTTGGTTCTCTTCCATAGATCAGGTAAATGATTAAGGGGATAAAACATGCAAAAATCATTAGCAGTGCTACCAGGGAATAAGCAGTAGTTTTATAGTTCAGTAGGTTCTGATGGTCATTCTGCATTTTCTCTATTTCCGGTAAAATATCCTGATTGATTTTAACTACGTTGGGAGGATTTTCCATGAATTGACTTTTGGGTATAACCATCACCAATTCCAATGGACCCGGAATGATATTTTTACTGGTTATTTCCAAGGTACTGCCATTCCATACGGAATTTAGTGTATTGTCCTGAGAATTAAACACGTATTTTACTCCATTATTTGAAGCAAGATGTATTCTGGCATTTACCTGACCCACACCATTAGACAAGCCCTCATCCATCACATCATAATGGAGTTCGGCCAGATCATTGTAAAATTTTACCACATTCAAAAAATCATATTCAATGATGACATCCACATTTCTAGCAGAAATAGGGATTGTTTTAGATGGATTAGAGTATAAGTCAATGGTAATATATTTTGAATCTGTTTTATCATTGATTGTATAATTAGAATAAACCCCTGGAGTGGAAATCTTAAGATTTTCCAGTTTACCCGGGTCTTTTATGGATATATTCCTGTAAACTTCATTGGAAGTTCCACTGAATGAGTAGTGTAATGTTTCTTTAATGTGGAGAGTTCCATCATCATTGAGGAAAATATCCATATTTATAGATGGAACTGAATAACTTCTAGCATCATAAGATGATGCCCCTACGCCAGTAATAATAAAAAAAGACATTATAACTGTTATAATAAGTATATAAAGTTTATTTTCCACCGGATCACCAGATTAAACACCTTAACCTATTCAAATCAAACTGTTAACCTATCCAAATTTGTTAACCTATTATGTCCAAAAATTCTCTTTATTATTTCCCTGTGCCATCATATCTGATCTTATATTCTGATCTCTATAATTCCCCCATGACTTGTTAAAAAAATAATGAATAGAGGTGTTTGATTAAAAAGCACCTCCTCCACCTCCAATATCCCCTCCACCAATATCACCTACTCCTCCAAAATCACCGGATCCTGCTGAAGCCGTGGAAATACCGGTGTCCAGTGATGAAGAAAGAAGAGCATATCCTCCGTAGTAATGGAACATGTAGATGTCACTGCCTTCCAGCTGTTCACTGGGCACGTACAGCTCCATTGCCTTTCGAACTGCATCAGCCACTCCCAGTGCGGTGGCGTATACCAGGTACTTGTTCCAGATGGTAACTGACTCTGGAGGGTACTCCTTTATCAGGCTGAAATCCTGGATGTACTTCTTGAAGTTATGCCATTTGGCATCGTACTCCTCGCCGTAAGTGGTCCACTGACCTGCAATCTTCTGGGGAAGAATAAGTGAAATGACGGATACCACTCCCAGGGCTATTGATGCCAGTAATGCAAAACTGGCTGCAGGTAAAGAGTCGGTAATGGTTACGAAGAACACAATTGCAGCCACTATGATTCCCACCACTCCGAAAATCTTTAAGTAGGTGTCTCCCTTCTTGATGAAGATCTTATCCATCTGGTCATCACTGAGGAATCTGTCCTTTATATCTGCTTTCCAGTTGTTGTAGGTGTCACGGAAGGATTTTGCAGTTTCTCGATCCGATAAATCAGCAGAGATCTGATCCATTGATATGAGTCCATCTTCTCCTTCAAACTCTTGCAGGAAGTTTAAGATGTCCAGTTCAAATTCCTTGAGGCTAGATTTATCCTTGGCAGGGTTAATTTTAAGAAACATTGAGTCATCGATCCCATACCCTTCCTTGGATGATGGTTCTTTCTCCATTAAAAGATATTTTCTGTCGATTAAGTCCATTATGGTGGCTTTAAATCCATCCATGTCTGGTTCTCCAATTTTTTTGGAAAATCCCGGACCGCAGATGGCATTTACCAGGGCCGGTGGATCATCAGTAGGAATATCCCGCTCGTATTCTGCCTGGTAATCTATTTTTGGCTCCCTTCCATAACGGAAGTAAATGATTACCGGTACGAAGATAGCCAGAATCATTAAAACTGCTAAAATGGAATACACCAAACTATTAAAGTTCAGTTGATTCTGATAAGCAGTTTGAATCTGTTCTATCTCATTAAGACCATCCTGATTTAGGATGGTTCCGTTGGTGGGATTGTTTGAGAATTGACTTTTAGGTAGGACCATCCTGATTTCAAAATAATCACCAACGGGGATAGTTCCACTGGTTACCGCCAGAGTGTTACCCTGCCAGCTAGAATTCTTAGCATAATATGGTGGATTCAACCAGTATTTTGTACCATCACTGGATGGAACATGTATTTTGGCATTAAGCTGACCAATGGGCTCTTCCCATACTTCACCCACCAGTTTATACTGTAATTCAACTATATCATTGTAAAACCGCAGCACATGCAGTAGGTCATATTCAAGGGTCACATCCACATCCTTATTTGATATAGGAGTGGTTTTTGCTGCATCAGAGTATAAATCTATCTTAACTCTTTTGTTAATCCCTTGATCGATTATTTCCTGACTGGAATAAGCTCCCTGAGTTGAAACTTTCACATTTTGTAGAATTTGGCCATTTTTTAAAGGTATATCCCGGTACACTCCATTGTAGGTTCCTGAAAAAGAGTAATGTATGGTTTCTGTAACATGGATTGAACCATCATTCTGCAGGAAAAGATCCATGTTAATGGAGGGTATGGAATAGCTCTTATCTTCTTCAGCACAGGCAGATCCCATAAATGAAAGTATTAAAAGGGATAAGGTTACTATTAAAAGAATAGAATTCTTTTTTTCCATTGGTAGTCCCCATATCAAATATTAAAACTCAACTTTAGGAACTTCCCTTTTGGTTTCTTCGATTTCGAAGAATTCTGCTTCCTGAAAGTGGAACATGGATGCTATGATGTTACTGGGGACCATCTGGCATTTGTTGTTGTACATCAACACGGTATCATTGTAAAACTGTCTGGAATATGCAATTTTATTCTCAGTTTCTTCTAACTGGCCCTGTAGCTCCAGGAAGTTTTCATTGGCCTTCAGTTCAGGATAATTTTCTGCCACTGCAAATAAACTTTTCAAAGTGTCGGTCAACATGTTGTTGGCTTCTGCAGTTTCTTGAACTGTTTTAGCATTCATTAAACCTGCTCTTGCCGCAGTTACATTTTCAAAGACGGTTTTTTCGTGTTTAGCATATCCTTTTACAGTTTCTACCAGGTTGGGTATGAGGTCGGCACGACGGTTCAACTGAACATCAATCTGTGACCATGCATTTTTAACTCTATTCCTGAGCTGAACTAAGGAGTTATAAAGGTATACAAATAGTATGACTGCCAGAATTATGATAATTAGTATTATTAGTTCGATTAACATTTCCATCACCATTCCTAAATTCAGATTATTCTTATTAATTCCTGTACAATGATCATTAATACATTTTAGTTAATTTTAATCTTATGGTTAGGGAAGAACCCCCCCCACCATCACCACCATAAATCTAAAAAATACCATTTTTAAGCAACATTAAAAATTTCTCCGGAATATTAATGGATTTAACTTAACATGTACTTGAAAAATCCATAAATAAAAGTAGGGCCATTACCCTTTAAACTCGATGACGAAGATATTACAATCCATTCCTGACAGTTACGTTAAATATTAATATGAAATTCAAGAAAAACCAATTAATCAATGTAAGTGACCATATAGTAATAACGTGAAAATATGTGAACTAATTTACTGGATTTCATAGATCTGGTTATTGTATTGGTTATACTCAGATTTCATAGATCTGGTTATTGTATTGGTTATACTCATAATTGAGGAGGGAGATCGAGTTGAAAAACCTTGGAACAGGTGTGATGATAGTTGCCGCAGTTTTAGTGGCGGTAGTCATTGTGATCTTACCTCATAATCCCATTCTATCTGATGATAATACCCCTGGTGCCATTCCAACACCTTTCGGCCCCAGATCATCTGAAAATAATTCCATAAATCAGGATGATGTTAATTCTCTTATTTTAAATATGAATGCCTACTCTTCAACCATTTTGCAGGATAATGATACCTGGCCTGGACCGGGAGATCAGATCCCCTCAATCAATTCTCCGGACATTAACCAGGCCATAGCTTTATTCGATCCTTATGTAGAAAACCTGTTTGAAAATAGCCTTATCCCTGGAGCGGCAGTGGTGGTAGTTTACAAAGACAGAATTGTTTATATGAAAACATTGGGGGTTAAAAAAGTGGGAGAAAATGATCCTGTAGATGAAGACACCCTATTTGAGATAGGATCCGCTTCCAAAGCTTTCACTTCAGCAGCTATGGCTGCCCTGGTGGATGAAGGCTTGATAACCTGGGAGGATCTGGCACGCCAGTACTACAGTGATCCTGATAAATTCCTGCTTAACAACTCCCAGGTCACTGAAGAAATTAACATGCTTGATCTACTCTCCCACCGCAGTGGATTGCCCCCTCAGGCAGGCAGTTACCATGTAATGGAGTTCTGGTATGATTTTAATGAAACACTCACCCATTTACGATATTTGCCACCTGAAAGTGAATTCAGAACCCAGTACGCTTATCAAAACATTCTTTATGCGTTAGCTGGTTATTCTGCTTCCGAAGCTGCGGGGATGACCTGGGATGACCTTATAATGCAAAAAATATTCCAACCACTTCAAATGAATTCCAGTACCACCACACTCCAGGAATTCCTCAATAATCCCAACCATTCCAGTAATCATGAAATTGATGCAAATGGAGAGGTAAACTATATGGATCCTTATAATCTTGATGCCATGGGCCCCGCCACCAGCATAAGTGCCTCCATCAAGGATCTGGGAAACTGGATTCGTTTCCAGATGAATAATGGTGAGTTCAACGGAAAACAAGTGGTATCATCCCAATCTTTAGGTGAAACCCATAACATCCATATTGTAATTGACCAGCAGACTGGTTAAACCATGGGATATGGATTGGGTTGGGGTGTGGAAGTGGGAACTGATTCTTATGAAATCATGCACAGTGGATCCACGGTGTATTCCTGCAGTTACACTGATCTCTTCCTCACCGATGATCTGGGTATTATGGTAGTTGCCAATGAAGGGACTAGAGGAATAAGATTCGGACAATTACTGAGCGAAATGTTGCATAATATTTACGAAAACGGTACAGTGCCTGCTGGGACCAGTGCACAGTTTACTTATGATGATTCTGCATTTAATGAGGATGCTGCTTTCACCAATCCCAACCATGAAAAACTTCCACAAATTTTAAATTCAGTTCCATTACCATACCCTATTGAAAATTATGTGGGAAATTACTCTTCAAACTATTGGGGGGACATCAAAATAGAGAAAAAAAATGAAACCAGCCTTTTACTGTACCCTGGAAACAACCCAAATCCCATAACCCTCAATCATTACAGTGGTAACACCTTCAATGAAAGCGACCTCCAAACCGAGGTAACTTTTAGTGATTTTGTAGCTGATGTTCCTCAAGAAGTTGTTATTACAAAATGGGAACAATACGGGGCAAACGGCACGTTTAACCGGGTTTAAGCAGATGTTATCCAATTAAAGTTTTGATCTTGTGATTATGTGAAACTACCCATAGACAGAGAGGTAAGTTTCAAGTGTAAAAATGAAGATCAATGAACTCCCTCCTGAAGGTGTTTATGAAGAATTAGACTCTTCAAAGATGGGATTAACCACTGCAGAAGCCCATAAGAGGCTTGAAAAATATGGCCCCAATCAGATTGAGGAAGTTGAGAAAAAACCAGTTATTTTTAAGTTTTTAGCAAATCTTTACCAGCTCCTGGCATTATTACTTTGGGCAGCCAGTGCACTTGCTTTTTTAAGTGGTACGCCTCAGTTAGGGTTTGCCATCATTGCAGTTATCATTATCAATGCTATTTTCAGTTTCTGGCAGGAGTATAAGGCAGAACAGGCACTGGAGGCCCTGAAAAAAATACTCCCCTCCACAGCCAAGCTAATTCGTGACCATGAAAAAACAGAAATATTATCCACCAAGCTGGTTCCCGGTGATCTTTTGGTGCTGGAAGAGGGAGATAACATCTCTGCCGATGCTCGACTGGTGGAATCCAACCAAATGAAGGTGGATAGTTCCACCCTTACTGGTGAGTCTAAACCGGTCCGTAAATTTGCCCACGAAGTTACAGAAGGGGAAAGTGCCTTTGTAGAAATGGGTAACCTGGTATTTGCAGGGACCAGTGTGGCTTCTGGCTCTGGAAAAGCCGTTGCATTTGCCACTGGCCAAAAAACCGAGTTCAACCAGATAGCCAGTTTAACCCAGGAAGTCAGCCAGGAGCCCAGTCCCCTGCAAAAGGAGCTGGCAAGGGTAACCCGTATTATAGCAGTTATTGCCATATTACTGGGAGTCATCCTCTTTGCAGTGAACCTCTGGGTGGTTAAACTCCCACTACAGATAGCTTTCATATTCGCTATCGGCCTGACGGTTGCTAACGTCCCCGAAGGAC
Organism: uncultured Methanobacterium sp.; assembly: GCF_963666025.1. Lineage (NCBI taxonomy): Archaea > Methanobacteriati > Methanobacteriota > Methanobacteria > Methanobacteriales > Methanobacteriaceae > Methanobacterium > uncultured Methanobacterium sp. Next base: position 1,403,188 of record NZ_OY762552.1, read on the forward strand.
TGTTACCCACTGTTACACTGGCGCTTGCTGCCTCGGTACAGAAGATGGTTCGAAAAAATGCCCTTATAAAACGTTTGTCAAGTGTGGAAACCCTGGGATCCACCAATATCATCTGCACTGACAAGACAGGTACCATAACCAAAAACGAGATGACTGTGCGTAAGATATGGCTTCCATGTGAGATCATTGATGTTACTGGTGCTGGTTACTCTCCAGAGGGAGAATTTCTACATAAAGGATCGCCAATCGACCATCAAGAAATCAGGGAACTCAAGCTCCTCTTAAGATCAGCAACCTTCTGTAATGATTCCAAACTCATTGAAACTGAAAACCCGCAAGATAAGTGGAAAATAATTGGTGACCCCACTGAAGCTTCCCTCCGGGTAGCTGCCCGGAAAAATGGTTTCAACTGGGAAGAAGAGATAGAAAAGAATCCACGAATATTAGAGCTTCCATTCGACTCCCAACGGAAATCCATGACCAGCATCCACCAGGAAACCCATGGTCAGGTGGCCTATGTTAAAGGAGCTCCTAAAAAAATCATCAGTCTTTCTCCAATGATCTCTGATGATGGCGTTGTAAGGCATTTCACTGATGAAGAAAAGGAGAAAGTGATTAAAATCCATGATAAACTGGCTGCTTCGGGGTTGCGTATACTGGCCATGGCCTACCGTGACCTGCCCCCAGACTTCGATGATTACCAGACAAAAAATGTCGAACGATATCTGGTATTTCTGGGTATGATGGCCATGCAGGACCCTCCGCGTCCAGAAGTGAAACCCGCCGTTGGTGACTGCCATAAAGCAGGTATACGTATCATTATGATTACCGGAGACTATGGTTTAACTGCTCAGGCCATAGCCAAGGAAGTAGGAATAGTAAGTGAGGATTGTCGCATTGTAAAGGGTAAAGAACTTGACCATATGAGTGATGAAGAAGTAAAGGAAGTTCTGAAGGGAGAATGCAACGTTATTTTTGCACGGGCCGTACCTGAGCATAAAATGCGTATTGCCAGCATCCTGGAGAGTATGGATGAAATTGTGGCCATGACTGGTGATGGGGTTAACGATGCCCCCGCCCTTCGTAAAGCAGATATAGGCGTGGCTATGGGCATTACTGGCACTGATGTTGCCAAGGAAGCTGCAGATATGATTCTCACCGATGACAACTTTGCCACCATTGTGGAGGCCATTAAAGAAGGCCGTACCATCTACGAAAACATCCGTAAATTCATCACTTACATTTTCTCCCACGAAACCGCCGAAATCGCCCCTTTTGTTATGATGGTGCTTTTCAGGATTCCATTGCCAATTACAGTTATGCAGATCCTGGCCATTGATCTGGGAACAGACACTGTTCCAGCCCTTGCCCTGGGAGTTGGCCCCCCAGAGTCAGATGTAATGAACCGGCCCCCACGCCCACGTAAAGAACGCCTCCTGAACTTTGGAGTTATATTCAGAGGTTATGTCTTCTTAGGAATAATCGAAGCTGCCCTGGTGATGTCTGGTTTTTTCTGGGTTTTATTAAGCAGTGGCTGGACCTGGGGCCAACAGCTCTCATTCACTGATCCGGTTTACCTGAAGGCAACCAGTATGGTCTTTGCAGGGATTGTTCTGGCCCAGATGGGCAATCTCTTGGGCTGTCAGACCAACAGAACCTCGGTACTGGAAGTGGGAATCTTCAAAAATCGGTGGATTCTAAGGGGAATCGCGTTCTCAGTGGCAGTGCTCCTGGTCATTATTTACATTCCACCATTACAAGGAATTTTCGGCACCACCGCCCTTGGACTTTATGAATGGCTATATTTACTCACATTTGTACCTATAATGTTCCTGGCAGATGAACTTCGCAAGTACATGGTTAGGAAAAGCATATGAAGCCATTAAAGCATTTAATGCAGCCTACTAAATCCTCAAGAGTAATAATCTACTAAATCCTCAAGAATTCATTCTCATATATAATGAAGTACATGTTAGATAAGAATACTTCATGATAAATCATATTAAATAGAAATAAAAAAACGAAATATAACATATTATTTCCAATTTGAAATATTAAAAAGGAGGAATAAAAATGAAATGGCAAATTATCATTATTTCATTATTAGTTTTTATTTCTATGTCATTTTCGGCAGTTTGGGCAAATGATGAGCCTTCCGGAGAATTTAATTCACAGATAAGTACATCAAGTGCTGCCAGCATTGCACCACTGATGAAAAGTAGCAGTAGTAAAAGTAGCAGTTCCAGCTCCTCTAAAACTAAAATAAAAGATGGGGATGATGATGCGGATGATACTACTGATGATTCCAGTGGAGGATTCCCTTGGTGGCTGATTATTATTATAGTGGTAATCATTCTGGTAGTAATAGGATTGGTGATCTGGTATCTTTTCCTTCGATAAGAACCATTTCCTCCATTATGAGGAAAGTATGATATTTAAGTAAATTGGAGGCCCAAATGTTTGTAATTTTACGGGTACTCAGGAAAAGCCTACCTTTAGTAGCTAAACAGAGACTTACATGGATTTTAATCCTGGTTCTCGGTATAATAGCCTATGGAACTATTGGGTTTCACTTCATTGAAGGACAACCATGGATCGTGTCTTTTTACTGGACCTTTGTAACTATAGGAACCGTCGGATATGGAGATTACAGCCCTAAAAGCCCTTTGGGAATGTTCTTCACCATTAGTCTGATTATTTTAGGTATAGGAACCTTTGCCCTGGCAGTAGAATCCCTGGTAAACTTAATCTTCAAAAGACAGCAAATGAAACTTATGGGGCTGATAAACGTGGAAAGATCAAAACACGTGGTTATATGTGGATGGACCGAAAGTACAGTGGAATGTATTAAGGAAATCGGGAAAACAGCAGAAATTTTCGTTCTTGATGAACATGAACAGGTGCAGAAAAACGCTCTTAAAAATGGGGCTAACTTCATTCATGGAGATCCCACTCGCATCAAAGATCTGGAGAAGGCCAATGTAAAGGGAGCTCAGGCAGTTATTGTAGATATGGAATCTGATTCTAGAACCATCCATGCAATCTTGAGCATACGTAAAGTGGACCAGAAGGTTAGAGTGGTAGCTGAAGTCCAGCGTTACGAAAATATTGAACAGATTAAACTTGCTGGTGCCAACCAGGTAGTTTCACCCTTTGTAATATCCGGACGTCTCATGCACAAAAGTATCGACGATGGATACGAGGCCATGTTCGTCCAGGATGTTCTGGCAGAACACACCAGCAGAGAAATGAGGGAAGTTAAAATCAGCCCTGAAAGCCAGTTCAATGGTTTAAGTCTTTTAGAAGCTGATATTCACGAGAGAACTGGAGTAGTGGTTGTTGGAGTGGGCCGTGACGGAGACCTTACCATTGACCCCCCGCGTGATTACACCCTGGAAACTGGCGATGTTATTCTAGGTATTGGAAAAGTGGAAGAGTTCGAAAAACTGGAGAATATTAAAGTAACTTAGTAAAACCAGTAAAATAACCCAGTATAAACCAGTGAAATAACGTGGTATAACTGTTAATAACCTAGTATTAACTAAAATTACCACAAATTCCCCTATTTAAGGTTTAATCCTTATTTCTACCTTTTTTAATGGATTTAATTCCAATTCTTTTTTATGACAAATAAGGGTGAAGGAATAAGTAATTATTAAGACATTTTCCTGTTCTGCCTGTTCCAGTGTTTTGGAAAAATCAGTATCCATCTCCCAATTTGGTGAAAAAACTTTAGCATCCTCCCTTGGAATCAAAAATAGTACTGCAGATTCCATTCCCTCTTTTTTAGCTTTGATAAGTTCTTCCAGGTGTCTTTTTCCCCTGAGGGTAGGTGCGTCCGGGAAACGAGCCTGGCCCTTTTCAACCAGGGTGCAGCCCTTTACTTCCAGGAGCAGTTTATTACTATTTTTGAGTGAATTTCTTTTATCTTCCCTCTGAGACCCTTTTTCCCCTTTTTTATCGCTGTTAGTTAAAAGAAATTTATCCTTTTTAGTTAAAAGAAAATCAATACGACTCTTACCAAATGTGTATTCTCTTTTTTCGATACTGTAATCTGAAAGTTCATCAATGATTCCTGATTCAATTAATTCCGCTGCCAGGTCACTGTGGAATCCAGAGTTAATCAACACCCAGATTCCTTCACTCCAAACTGCGATTACATCATAATTAGTCTTGCGGTTGGCCGGATTCTGTGCCGGTCGGAGAAGTAAACGGGATTCAGGAAGTAAAAGTTCCCGGAGTCGGCCAGGGTCTCGTAGATGTGCCTTATCAGTCCTACCATTTGCTTCAAATACCACAGTGAAGCGGTTGGGCCTTTCCCGGAATCTTCCAGTTATGATATTGGTGATTTTCATTAAATGAAATTTTGGTTATCGTAGCTAATAAAATGGCCCATTACATTTTATCCATTTCTTACCCGGACAAATATTCAATTCTCCTCAAATATCTTATCAATACTTTTATAGTGCTTCAATTTTCCCCCACATTCACATTCAGCAAAGTCTTCAGGAAACTCGTCTTCTAGGAGTTTATAGTAACCATGACATTCTTCACATATCAGGTACCCCTGCTCCTCTTCACCACTCTTTAATTTTTCTCCATCATCATTTAGATGGACATCATTCAAATCATCCTCATCAATGAAATCTGTTGGATATAACTTAAAAAATCCAATATAATCATGTTCCCCTTTATTCTCATATTCTAAACCATCATAATCATTGTGTCTTAACATAATTGGGAATTCTGTAGGATTTAATTCATCCTCTTCTAGAAATCTCTTACCATAATCTATTAACATCTGGACGGCATTTTTTATGTCATTTTCGTGTTTCCCCCCATTTAAAGTTCTAACTTTCTTGATATTCCATACGAGAACTGGATAAACAGTTAAGAGTCCTACCATCAGAGTCAAAAACATAGAATTAACTTCACTTAAGTTTAGGTATATTTTAAACAGTAGCACACATCCTAACACTATCAAAAAAGTCAGGATTATCACAAGACAAATGAATACAAATGAATCTCTCCTTGATTTTACCATGTCCTGAAAGTATCCGTCCATCATTCTCCGTGTTTTTCGATTTAAATCCGAATTTCTTACAAAATAACACCTATCCCTCTGTTTAGATGCTAGTTTGAATATCCTTTTGAAAGTGTAGGGACTGACACCAAATGGTATTGGTGGCCGAAACTGCTCAAATTCGGTTATATATGCAGATAATCCTAGAACCATTCTTTCCGCATCTAAATCCACATCAGTAGTTGTTGTTATTTTATCATTCAGGTTTCTATACTTAAAAGCCAGTAAATTAAACAAAACTCCTGAAAAAAACAAAATAAACGAATAAGATAAAGTTCCAGTTAAATCATAGGCCCAACTAGAAAATAAAGGGAATGTGGTAGGGAGCATTACTACAACTGGGAATGGGACTTTTTCAAGTAATGTTTCCTTTAATGCCATTTTAATCGCAAAATAAGTTGGGACCATACTATACGCAAATAAAATTATTATCAACCCGATAATGGAATTATAAGGCGCTAATTCCGTAAAATCAGGCCTTAATGCCACATCTGGGAAAAAAAGTCCATTTAATAATTGGAACAAAACCATACAGTAAATACTTGTAACTATTACAATGAAAACTTTTTTAACTTCTTTATTTTCAGAATAATAAAAAATTTCCTCTTTATATGAGGCATGTGATGTTTTCCGAGCCTTTAAAAACTTCGGAAAATTTCTTAAACCCAAATATACAGCATATATAATTAAAAATAATGATATTAATCCCAAAATAACTAAAAAGGTCATTGCAATTAGTTCCAGATCCACCAAAAACACTCCTTCCATTATTGACTAAAATAAAATTAGTAATATTATAATAAAAAGCTTTTGGAAACTATTACGTAAATGAAATAAAAATTATAAACTAATGAAAAATAAAAATTACAAGCTTAACCCATCAACCACTCTGGCAAATTCCGTGGCGTGTTCCAGTGTTTCGTTGAAGGGAGCATAAGTGTAAGTTTCATAAACCATTGCGGGAGTACCGGACTGTATAAGGGGTATAGTCACGTAAGGGCCACTGGTAGGCCCCCCATCAAAAGGAGGAACGTAGAAAACAAGCCAGGGTATCTTTTGAACAATTAAATGGGCCAGAAGTAAGGAACGAACATCATCTGCAGGGACGGAAATGAACCTTGTTTCAGGGTAATCTCCCTTGGTGGAGTGCACATCTACTACCATACTATATTTTCCCTTTTTTATATCCGGTACTGCATAATCCAAAGCTAGCTGTTGACCATTTATCCTTCCCTGATTGTAATCATCCTTATTTTTGGTTACAGTAACTTGGTAAATATAATAACAGTGTTTTAACGATTGATCACTTGTTATTTCAGACATCATAGCCTGATGTGCCTGGACTTCCATGGGATGAACCCCCACCACATAGGCCACTTTAACTGGGGACTTAGTATTTCCATAAGGACCATAACGAACCACGAATCCATAATCACTTTCACCCAGGAACTTAACTGTGTTTAAAGCAGTATCGGCCCCTACCTTGCTAGAATTATCTGTAGCAGAACTATTATAATTATAAGTAACCTCATTCAAACTGGTAGCTGTCCCAATGACAGTTATAATTAATATTAAAAGGATTAAAAACCATTGCACTCTGCTCATATTTAGTTCCCCTGCAAAAAATATTATTGGAATTATCAATTTACCATATCAGTATTATCAAAAAATTATTTGTAGATAAGATCATACCCAACAGATTTAACTTATATTTAGTGACATTAGTTAAATGTTAATGTTAACTTAAAAACTTTTAGTGAAAGTTCATTACAAATGTGATTTTTAATCCCATTAATCTTCTAAAAAAAATAGAGGTGAATATATTGCATCCTAGACCCAGCCCCATTGCTGCATCCCTTTACACTCTCCGAGATTTAAACGTTGATGTTATAATCCTCCACGGACCCCACGGCTGCTGTTTCCGCACTGGCCGTCTTCTTGAAAATGATGGAGTGAGGGTGGTAACCACTGCCATGTCCGAAAATGACTTCATATTCGGTGCATCAGCCAAACTGGAGGAAACACTGCGTGAAGCAGATGAACTGTTCCATCCCCAACTGGTAGGGGTGGTAGGTACCTGTGCCAGTATGATAATCGGTGAAGACATGCGCGAAGCAGTTAACAATGCCGGAATCCCAGCCAAGGTTCTGACTGTGGAATCCCACGGTGGCTTGAGCGAAGGGGATAATACCGAAGGAGCCATCGCGGTCTTAGAAGCTGCCCAGCGTGAAGGAATTATCCCTCTCGAAGAAACTGAAAGACAAAACAGAATGCTTAAAAAAGCTACCGAAATCGAAAAGACCAGAGGTATGGCCCAGGGAAAATACATCGCCCCATCCTACGGAGATGATAAGGAAAAAGTAGCCCAAGTGCTCCTTGAAGCCTTTGAAAATGGAGATAAAATTGCATTTGTGCTCAACGCCAAAAAGGAAACTTCCTACCTTTTTGCTGACCTTCTGAAAGTACCTTTTAATGAGATGTACCCTAATAATAAACCGTTTGTAATTGCCAACCTTGATCTGGAAACTGGTCTTCCCCGTATTAGGCAACATGCCCAAAACATCCAGGAAGAGTTGAATGAAAACGGATCAAATGTAGATATTATAACTGGAGGACTGGATGAATATCCAATAACTGGAGATAAAGCAGTTGCATATCTGGAAGAAGAAGATTATGATCTGGTAGTGGTGGCTGGTGTGCCCCATGCCCTTCCCATTGAAAAATTAAACATTCAATCCATTGCTATTACTGATGGTCCCCGCCTGGTGGAGCCATTGAAAAAATTAGGATACACTTGGGTGGTTACGGAACTAGATGCCCATGCAAAAACGCTGGGAACTGATAAAATTGTTGAATCTGATTTTGGAGCTGTTTTAAGGGCAATCGATGAAAATTCATAATCATTTACCCTGATGTTTTTAATGGTTCTTAGGTTGGTTGGTGAATTTTATATATAACTGGCTTGATAATATAGCCAGTATAAAGGGACTTAAGATAAGATAATGATTGAATCTTTAACATTCCATAAATGAAATTAAATTAAATTAAAGAAAACTGAAATTGAGTTAAAAAATACACCGAATGAATAAAGATAAAAAATAGTGGTGATGAATATGACCAGTACAGTAGGTATGATACTTTGCGGAGGATTTGGAAAGCGATTAAGGCCCCTCACTGAAAGAGTGCCCAAACCCCTCATTGAAATTAAGAATGATTACACCATTCTGGATAAACAGCTCTTTGACTTTAAAAATGCAGGTGTTAACCAGGTTTTCCTCTTAACCGGATTTTTAAGCGACAAGATCAGGGAAAGATTTGGCGACAAATACATGGGTGTGAAAATAGAATACGTGGAAGAAGACAAACCACTGGGAACCCTTAACGCCATAAAACTTGGAATGGAAGCTGTTGGTCCAGACAAACAGTGTGTTATACGTAACGGAGATGTTGTAGCCGATTTAAATATCAAAAAAATGATTGAAAGTGGTGAAAAATCAGACCACCCCCTATCCCTTTTCATAACCCGCATGGTATCTCCTTACGGAATAGTGGAGATAAGTGGCGATCGCCTGGTATCATTCAAAGAAAAACCAGTACTGGATTATTATATTAACGGAGGAGTTTACTTCTCCAAGGGAGAAATTGACTTTGGTGACTTTGAAGTGGGAGATATAGAAAAAACCGTGTTCCCCATGTACGCCAAGAACAACCAGCTAGGGTACTACCAGGAAGACGGCCTGTTCTGGATGGCCATCGATACATCCAAAGAACTGGAGGAAATCCGAAAAGAATACCAGAATCGGGAAGATAAACCATGGGGATACGAAAAAATCCTGATAAATACTGAAAAGTACTTAACCAAAGAGTTATTTATCAGAGAAGGCTACCAAACCTCCTACCACTTCCACCCTCAGAAGGATGAAACCATGTACATCCTAAGTGGAGCAGGATACATAGAATTCGAAGAGCGTAAGGAGTACTTCGGTAAAAACGACACCATTCGTATAAAACCAAATGAAAACCACACTATTGTGGCCATGGAAAATACAGTTCTCCACGAAATATCAACACCCCACCCTGACGACACAGTCCGAGTCAAGGACTACTACGATATCAGGTAATTAATTTCTTTTTTTAAAATGAAAGGGGTTAATGAATAACCGATTTAAGCTGGATTACGATTAATTCAAGTAAAACATGTTTCATTATCTAAAATCATGATAGCCATTATTGATTACGGCAGTGGAAACCTAAAAAGTATCCGAAATGGATTCCATCGCATCGGCGCTGAGGTACTGGTAACTCAGGATAAAGATGAGTTAAAAAAAGCAGATGTGCTGATCCTCCCTGGTGTAGGTGCCTTTGGAACTGCAATGGAAAACCTCAAAAAATATGAGGATATCATCCACCAGCACATCAAGGATGATAAACCATTTCTGGGTGTTTGTTTAGGTTTACAGGTATTGTTCAGTGAGAGTGAAGAGAGTCCCAGAATCAGGGGACTGGATGTGTTTTCTGGTAAAGTGGTGCGTTTCCCTGATACCCTGCGAAATGATGGGCTTAAAATCCCCCATATGGGATGGAACAACCTGAATATCAAGCAAAACTCCCCTTTACTTCAAGGAATAGGCAGTGATTACATGTACTTCGTCCACTCCTACTATGTACGTCCTGATGATCCAGAAGTGGTGGTGGCCACTACGGATTATGGTGTGGAAGTGCCCGCAGTGGTGGCCCAGGATAATGTTTTCGCCACCCAGTTTCACCCCGAAAAAAGCGGAGAAATTGGTCTGAAAATACTGAAAAACTTCCTTAAAAGGGTTTTATAATTACTTTTTAATTTCTATAGATAAGTAAGAAAAACTTAAATATTAGTAATACTATAGAAGGTGTTAGTGTGGACATAGAAGGTTTCGCCAGGCGCGCCCTGGTAGATCATGACGAAGAATCTGTACAAAAAAGCCTCCAGGAAAAGATCCTGGAATTTAAAGACATCACCCCAGAACATGCCAGCCAGATGGCACAGGCAGTCCTGGAAGAAGTCAAATACACCCTACAAATCAAAGACCACCCTGATGAATCCCTTAAAAAGTTGATAGAATACCCTAAATCAGGAGTAGGAATGGGTCAGATGGGTGTAGGTTCCCGTGGTGCAGGGGACTTCTTTGTACATCGTCAGATCGCAGAAATCGTTAAAAGCAGCCACACCAATGCCTTCATCAACCCCACCGCCCAGGACGACGGAGGCGTGGTAAAAGCAGCGGCTGGCGCTGATGAGGTGTACATCACCACAGCTGTAGATGGAATACACTCCCGTCTGAGTGAATACCCATTCCTAGGAGGTTTTCACGTGGCCAGGGCATCAATGAGGGATGTTTGTGTCATGGGTTCCCAGCCAGTTGCACTCTTAAGCGACCTTCACCTGGCAGATGATGGAGAAGTAGCTAAGCTCTTCGACTACACTGCAGGAGTATGTGCGGTGTCAGAACTCACTGGAGTCCCCTTAGTAGCAGGCAGTACACTCCGCGTAGGTGGAGATATGGTCTTGGGAGACCGGTTAGTTAGTGCAGTTGGTGCGGTGGGAATATCCCCCCATCCTCCCACCGCCCGTAAACGAGCCGAACCTGGAGATGTGATTCTCCTAACTGAAGGATCAGGTGGGGGAACCATAACCACCACTGCACTCTATCACGGACTCTTCGATGTGGTGTGGGAAACCATGGACATCAGCTTCATCCAGGCCTCTGAGGCCATATTAAATGCCGGACTCCTTCCAAAAGTTCACGCCATGACCGATGTTACCAACGGAGGACTCCGAGGTGATGCTCATGAGATATCCCAGACCACAGGGTTGGGACTGGCATTCTGGGAGGATGAAATCAGAGAACTGGTTAATCCCAAGGTCCTGGAGATGCTAGAAAGCCTGGACATTGACCATCTGGGTGTTTCTGTGGATTCCCTCATGATCATTGCCACCGAAGATATTGCCTGTGAGGTGGAAAAGGCAGTTTCAGGTGCTGGAGTAAGGATCGGTAGGATAGGAGAAGTGGATGATACAGGAATTCCTCGTCTAATCACCGATCAAGGAGAAAAAGAACTTAAACCTCTTTTCCGTGAGGCAGCGTATACCAAGGTCAAAAAGATGGTTGGGGATGTGCACCCCGAAGACTTTGACCAGATGAAACAGAAAGTGGAAAGATCAGCTCTGGAAGCCATTGCCAAGAAAGACGAAGTAGTGGCCAGGATAAAGGAAAAATACGATAGTTAATCATTTGATTAATGAAATACCTTCCCTGCAGTTTGATGGGGCTTAGATAAAAAGGAACCCCCTCAATAATTGAGTGCTACATAAAAGGATATGAATGCCACATAAAACGGAATTATTGCTACATAAAAAGGGATACTTGATAAAATTGAAGGATAGGTTAAACAAGCCTTATGTGAATTTATGGATGAAAAAGGATTTGCTTACACACTGGATGCAGTGTTAGCCCTAATACCAATTATGATTTTTCTTTTTGGAGTTAGTAACTTTGCTGCATCCCCTGAATCCCCCATCGGGATCCATTCATCCCAAAAAGCCCATGACACCATGGACTTGATGGTCAACTACCATGAAGGGATTGACCGGTCATTATTAGAACGGGTTTCAACCATTCTTGCATCAAGTAACAATAGTCAGGCCAGTGTAGATAGTGCTGGTGAAATTGCCTCTAATTTTCTGGATAAAAATCTGGCTGGAACAGAATATCTTCTAACCGAAGAAAATCAGCTGGATGGAGAAATACTGGCTGGGAAAATGGAATTAAAAAATGCAGACAACGTGGCCACAGCCTCCCGTAACTGTGGTAACTACACCTTCCGCATTTACGTGAGATGAACCAGAAAATATTATCAGGCTCCATTTAAATACTTATCAGACTCTAAAGGAAAGATTTTATTAGTTATTATTTTTAAAAAGGATATAGCCCCTAAAACTTCTAATCATCATACCTCTAATCATCATAAACTTCTAAATCATCATAAAACTTTTATAAAATCTTTGAGTGAGGGACATGAATGCCCCTATTTAATCTTTCTAACAATAACACCGCGTCAAAAGAAACACTGGCTAATTTCATATCCACGGTCAGTAATCCACCCTTTGTTGCCATTCCAGTTTTTCTGATTATTAATTACACTCTGCTTTATGGAGGGGATTGGTTATGGTTTTCAGCAATTAGCATCTTTTTTGTGAGCATTTTACCCATAATTACCAGCGCATTATGGATAAAAAAGAAAAACCTGGAAGTAGACATGCCCCAAAGGCAGGATAGGATTTATCCGCTTTTACTGGTGATCTTATCCTACATTATTGGTGTTGCAGTACTCTACATTCTGGGAGCACCCTCATTCACCACGGTTTTAATGATCTGTTACCTTAACAATACCATCATCGTACTCTTATTCAGTCTTTACTGGAAGATCAGTATACACGCCATGGGCATCGCAGGTCCAGCAACTGCACTCATCTATCTTTTTGGATGGACCGGGCTTGCATTCAGTTTACTTGTGCCTCTGGTACTGTGGAGCAGACTTCATCTTAAAAGACACACACCTGCACAGTTAATTGTGGGTACTGTACTTGGATACTTTTTAACCGCAATGCAGATTTACCTGTTAATTTAATCTTTAATGACCAAGATATATGTAAATAAACAGGATATAAAATAACAATATAGTTATATTTACCAATTTAAACCCGATATTCGTTATACTTATCAATTAAAGTCAACATATGAAATTAAATATAAATAAACTTAACATATTAAATTTTAACTTGACATTTCCAATCTAAGCAATTCAATCTGGATGGAATTCCCATGGAATGTGAGTATTTTGAAAGGTTAAAGGATCACCAGTTCGGTGAATTACTGGCTGAAACTGAACACTGGCTTATCATCCTGGCCCCTGATCAGAGAAACCTGGGAACCTGTGTTGTAGCCCTTAAAAGGGATGAAACAGAACTTTCAGGGTTAAAAAAGGATGAATGGGCCGACCTGGAACGGGTGGTTAAAAAATTAGAATCGGCAATTAGAAAGTCATTCCATGCCACCATGTTCAACTGGGGATGTTTGATGAACTCTTCTTACCTGGAAGATCCTCCCTGCCCTCATCTGCACTGGCATTTCATCCCCCGTTATAGGGAACCTATTGAATTCAAGGATGAAACCTTCGATGACCCCTGTTTTGGCATGAGTACCATGCATGACCGCAGAAAATCAATGCCAATTCCAGATAAACTGAATAAGGATATAAAAGCTAAAATCATAGAAAATCTGGAAATCTGATCTTTTCTAAAGTGCAGTCCATGGTAACCGAAATGAATAACTTCGCAATCTACATTCACCATAACCTGACTTTCAAGGATCTCGATAAAAATCTAAACAAAACTTAAATAGATAAAAAATCAATTGAGTATAAGTTCCAACAAATGTGTTGGGAATAACAACTACTGTTTTATTATTGCCCTGATAGTGTAGTGGATATCACTTAGGATTGCGGATCCTATAACCCGGGTTCAAGTCCCGGTCAGGGCATATATTTACTATATTTATTATATCCCATTTATTCAAAATGAATACCATTTTTCTGTAAGATTAAAACCCCCAGATTAAAAAAAAAATAACCCCAATGAATATTTAATTTTTATTATGAAATTTTTTTTAAAAAAAAATAGTTAAAATAATATAAAAAAGGATATGGATTTATAAAATTAGAGCAGTGATGATAGTTTTATCTCTGCACATAACCTACACTCTTATCCTTATTCAGAACAATACTCTTCTTCCATTCACCCTTTCTATCAGGATAATCAGCACGATAATGTGCACCCCTACTCTCCTCACGTATGAGAGCAGATTTAGTCACTAATTCCGCGATTAAAACCATGTTCTCCAGTTCAAGAGCATCCAGTAGATGTTGATTATAGCCACGGCCATCAGGCACTATCATTCTTTCCATTTTATCTTTAATAGCCACTATTTCTTTTAATGCTGATTTAAGGTCTTTTTCCCGACGGATAATTGCCACATTATTCCACATGACTTCCTGTAACTCTTTTTTAAGCTGGAATGGATAATAATCTCCATTTTTGAATAGTTTTTCAATTCGTTCCTCTTCCCGTTCTAAGGAGGATGGGTCCAATTTGAAGCTGGATTTTAACACGTTTTTAGCAGCTGCTTCACCAGCTCGCATTCCAAAAACCTGAGTTTCAGCCAGTGCGTTTCCACCAAGACGGTTCGCCCCGTGAACTCCGCCTGCAGCTTCTCCGGCTGCGTAAAGATTGGGAATGCTAGTTTCACACTGCGGGTTTATCCTGGCGCCCCCCATAAAGTGATGAGCAGTGGGTGCTACTTCCATTGGTTCTTTTCGGATATCCACCCCCACATCCTGGAATTGCAGGAGCATGGTTTCCAGTTTTTCCTCAATTACCTCTGGAGGAAGGTGAGTCACGTCCAGGTAAACCCCACCACTCGGAGTACCCCTTCCTTCCATGATTTCATTGTAAATGGCACGGGCTACAACATCCCGGGTGGCCAGTTCCCCCCTGGGGTCGTAGTTAGTCATGAAGCGTTCTCCCTGGGAGTTTATGAGTCTTCCCCCTTCTCCACGAACAGCCTCAGTAACCAGAACTCCCCGGCGGGAGTCCGGGTATAACATGCCCGTAGGGTGAAACTGCACCTGTTCCATGTCCAGAAGGTCTGCTCCAGCCTTCCAGGCCATTGCATAACCATCCCCTGTTTTTTGCAGGGCATTGGAGGTTACCGGGTATATCCATCCTGCCCCTCCCGTGGTTACAATGGTTGATTTAGCCAGAAAGACCATGAATTTTGTACTGGATAATGATATTCCACAGGCCCCTCCAATCCGACCTTCAGCATCCTGTAAGAGCGTAGTGATCATGACTTCATCTACAGTCTGAATATCCTGCCGGATAATTTCCTCTTTAAGGGCAGTCATCATCTCATGACCGGTACGATCCCCCTGGAAACAGGTCCGACGATAGGTCTGTCCCCCAAATGGACGCTGGTTTAGTTTTCCAGATTCCTGCCTGTCAAAAAGGGCACCGTAACGTTCCAGTTCTGTGAGTCTTTCTGGTGCTTCTTCCACCAGTATACGTGCCAGTTCAGGGTCGTTGAGGTGGCCCCCTCCTTTGAGTGTGTCCTCCAGGTGGGCCTGGGTGCTGTCATCAGCATCCACATAGGCAAAGGCAGCATTGTAACCCCCCTCTGCCAGGGTGGTGCACCCTGATTTGAATGATAATCCTTTAGATACTATAATTACATCTAAACCATGCTTTTTGGCCTCTATGGCTGCTCTTGATCCGGCTCCTCCGGATCCAATGACCAGTACATCAGCCTGGTAAGTCTCCCTTTCCATGGTATAAAATTGAACATGGTTTTATTTAAGTTTTTTAAGTAGGGTGGAGAGAAGTTTAAGGGTATGAACAAATATAAAAATATGGTAAAACAATTCAATATTATCTTTAACCTATAGGAGGATGTGCAGTGAAGAAAAAGGAGATATTAAAACTGGCAAAAAGGGATTTTGAAAAGGCCTGGGTGGAAACAGGTAAAAGCTTGAAAAATCCCCACCATGATGATGAGTATCCCCGCCTGCACTTCCAGCCAGGTAGAACCCATCCACTTTCAGACACAATGGCGCAGCTCAGACAGGCCTATTTACTCCTTGGATTTGAGGAAACGCTCAATCCCCTGTTTATAGAGGAAGAACATGTTTACCGCCAGTTTGGACCAGAAGCTCCTGCAGTTCTGGACCGTTGCTTCTACCTGGCAGGACTTCCCCGACCAGATATAGGGATCAGCATGGAAAAAATTGCCCAGATTGAGAGCATGGGTGTTTCACTTGACGAGGATAAAATCAATGGCCTTAAAGAGGTTTTCAGAAGTTATAAAAAGGGTAATACCAGTGGTGATGACCTGGTGCACGATGTATCCAGTGCCCTGGAAGTGCTTGATGAAACCGGGCTGCGGGTTATGGAGAGAGTATTCCCTGAACTTAAAGAATTAACCCCCATCTCCAGTAAAACCACTTTACGTTCACATATGACATCCGGGTGGTTCATAACCCTGGAATCTTTACACCAAAACAGCCAATTACCTGTTAAGTTATTTTCCATTGACCGCTGCTTCCGTCGGGAGCAAAGGGAGGATGCAAGTCACCTTATGACTTATCATTCTGCTTCGTGTGTATGGATGGATGATGAGGTTTCCCTGGATCTGGGAATGGCAGTTTCTGAGAGCTTGTTGGAGTACTTCGGTTTTCAGAAGTTCAAATTCTTACCTGATGAGAAAAAATCCAAATACTACATACCCGGAACCCAGACCGAGGTTTATGGATACCATCCTAAACTGAAAGAATGGGTGGAAGTGGCCACTTTTGGTTTGTATTCCCCCATTGCTCTGGCCAAGTATGGTATTGACCAGGAAGTGATGAATCTGGGTGTGGGTGCTGAGAGAATTGCCATGATCTTGGGTGGTCACGAAGATATCCGGGAGATGGTTTATCCCCATACCTATGGTAAGTGGAGCCTCAGTGACCGGGAAATAGCATCAATGCTCCGCATGAACCTGTACCCGGTAACTGATGACGGAAGAAAGTTGATGGACTCCATAATCAACACCGCCATAGAACACGGCGAAACCAATTCACCATGTGAGTTTACCTCCTTCCAAGGCGAATTTATGGGTAAAGACCTTGAAGTTAAAATTGTAGAACCCGAAGCAGGAACCAAACTACTGGGACCAGCCAGCTGGAATCGTGTGCATGTTTACGATGGAAATATCGTTGGTGTGCCCCAACCAGCAAAGATAGAACGTTTCCAGTCACCAGGAGATGTTGCTGATGATATTATGGGAAACCTGGGAAAAGAGGTAATGGATGATCTGGCGATTCAGGCCATGAAAAAGGGTATTCCCACTGGTATCAGTTACATGGCTGGTGTGGCAGCACAGGCCGCGTATCACATGGAAGAGATGATGGTAAGTGGAGAGGAACAAATTAAGTTACGCACAACCATAGCCAAATCACCCTCTGACATCAACCTTAAACTGGATGAACTGGCCATGCGTTACATAAACAGCAGAAACAAGGTTATAGACATCAGGGGACCTATATTTTGTACTATAACCGGAGAAATTAAGGAATGAACCATAACCATAGGGTGGCAAAACAATTACTTGATGAAAGGTATATAAACGTAGCCGCCCAAAAACACCACACCAGTGATGAATTTCAACTGATAAAAGTAAACAACCATACAATAGGCGCCTTTTTTAAGGGAAAATATGTGAGTGTTGGACATGAAATATCCTTAAAAACTGCATTAAATATTGTAGAAAAGCTCAGCGTTTTTAATACCCCTTAACCCATTAGACAGACCCATATACTGGCAACAGAAACTTTTAAAAATTTATTAAAGGGTACTGAATTAATGGTAATTAAGATCAACGTATAAATAATTGAAGGATGGAATATGGAAATTAAAGGCAAAATCATCTCAGGAACCCACAAAGGCAGCTATTTCATGTCTTTAGAAGCCTATCAAGAAGAATTCGGGAAAAAACTTAAATTTAAACCATTTCCCGGTACCCTTAATCTGCAAATCTCTAAAGAAAACAGGGTTCTTATCCAGGATATGTGTGATAAGGTTGGGATCATCAAGGGGACTGGTAATTATGGAGATGTTAAATTCCTCCCAGCAAAACTCAATGGAACAGTGAATGGAGCTATCTTATTCCCATTTAAGACCCAACACCCCTCAGAAATTCTGGAATTCGTCGCCGAGGAAAATCTTCGAATCACACTTAAACTTAAAGATGGAGATGAAGCTATCTTAACAATAGATTAAAGATTAACCTTTATTTTTTAATAAAAGACTTAACTAAAAATACTTAAGTTAACTTAGATAAGTGGAAGGTCTGGATTAATTGGAAAGTGTAACCTACAAAAACTTGTTTACTAAACTACTAAAAAAAATCTTTAAAAAAATCTAATCAGTGATCATATGATACAAAAAGCCATAGAATCATTTAAAAAGGGAGAAATAGTTTTAATATTTGACAGTGACAACAGGGAGAGGGAAACCGATATGATCATGGCTGCGGAGTTTATGACACCCCAGCACATGACTACCATTAGAAATGATGCGGGTGGTCTTTTCTGCGTCCCAATCTCATCTGAAATCTCCGATAATTTGGGAATTCCTTTCATGACTGATTTGATGGATGCTGCCAGTGATGAATATCCGGTTCTAGCTGAATTAACACCCAATGACATACCATACGATGAAAAATCAGCATTCTCCATAACTGTGAACCACAGGAAAACATTCACCGGTATCACCGATAACGACCGGGCCTGCACCATCAAAGAACTGGGACTACTGTGTAAAAATGGAAACTTCCAGGATTTCGGTAAATACTTCCGTGCCCCAGGACACGTAACCCTACTTAGATCCACTAAAGACCATGTTTTAAAAAGAAGAGGTCATACTGAAATGAGCATTGCCCTGGCGGAAATGGCCGGAATAACACCGGTAGCAGTCTGCTGTGAAATGATGGATGATGAAACTGGCGGTTCAATGAATACCGACAAAGTGGGCGAGTATGCCAAAAAGAATGATCTGGTGTTTTTAAGTGGAGCAGAGTTAATAGAAGCTTACCATGAGTTTAAGGGTATTTAAACTTAGAGTATTAAGCTTTTACTTCTTTTTTAGACCCATTTCCTTTTCCATTTCCTTTTAATTTTCCAATTTTCTATCCAAAATACAGTACATAAATCCAAAAAAGAATATTAAATCCAGAATATAATATTTATCCAAAATAGAATATTTAAGATAAATAAATATCTAAAATGTCATCGTAAGATGAATAACCCGTAAATTTTGGTTTTTGAGCCATTTCCAGGATTTCATCCACATCAAGGTGTTTTTCAACAGTTTCCATGGCCTTCAAGCAGAATTCTTCCAGTTTCAGTTCCACTTCAGGAGTTCCACCCCGTGCTGCCAGCTGGGCTTTGGGAACACTGCCCACCCAGTCCAGTCCGGTGGTTTTTTTAATATAATTTGATGCATTTTCTGCTATTTTATCATGGTAGACCTTGTTTAGGATAGCACCGCTGGTTTTTATACCCATTTTCTGCAGCATTTGAATGTGTGAAACCAGATCAAGTGCTGCCGTTTCAATACCCCCCTTGTTACATCCTGATACCATGATGGTGGGTATGTTACCCGCCTTGGCTATTTCTGCTGCTGAGAAGGGTGTTTTTTCATTTAACAAACCTGTGAAAACACTCATCACTCCCTCAATCAGGATCAGGTCGTATAGTTGGCCTTTTAATCCATTAATTATTTCTTCTAAGTCCTTCCAGCCAAGACCACCTATTTTGATGGATGAGAAATTCACCATGGGTTCTTTGTTCAGGTACAAAGCTGGTACCAGATCCCTGGTATCCGGGCCAACCTTTAAAACTCCCACCCTGCATCCTTTCCTCCTAAGAGCCCCCACCATACCAGTGGTGAGGAATGTTTTTCCAGAATCAGAGCCAGTGCTGACTATCATGAGAAATGGAGGCAATTCATCTGCTTCTTGATTATTAGGGGAGATTTTACCGTAAACACCCTTCGTATCAGAAGGTAGGCGATAATCTGCGTAAATATCAAATCCAATCCCTATTTCACCCTTAATCTTCTTCAAGAGCTCCTGGTTGGCCAGATGGATCTGGTGGGTCTCTTCTTCATCGGCATCCAGGTACTGGAGAATGTTGCCGGTTAGAGATGGATTTTCATCAAGAGAACCATGAATCATGGTCCCCACCACATTACCCTCATCATTACGCACCCCGGCCAGTATTTTACGAGGATTATCCGCATAATCAGTTCTTTTAACCTGTGAGAAGAGTACAGGATGTGCATCCCCCCTTATATCACCATAGGTGTGGCAGTGGAAACCGGTGATTGTTTGACCCACCATTCCAGAGGTGAGGAAAGATTCATCGGCTATTTCAGCTTGAACCCTGTCCGTTCCAATGAGGGGGTGGAATGTGACATCCAGTATTCCCAGTCCCTCACGTTCCACTGGACAGGGAGATTTACGACCAATATCGGTTTTATGGGAGAGAACCTGGAATCCTGAGCACATTCCCAGTATGAACTTCCCCTGACTGTCCATTTTCATAATAACACTGGCCACTTCAGGGGTGATGCTCTGGGACTCCATAATGCTCCCCCCAGGGATTATGAGGCCATCCAGAACATGGTGTGCCTTTTCTCCGTTTACCAATCCACTATCATTTAATAGATGAGTGGGTAGTTTTCCAAAGTCTTCGAAATTGGGTAGTGATCCTTTAACATACAGGATGCCTATTTTTTTCATCTTTTGCTATGTTTATGAAACCTAATCTTAAATGTTTTCATGGATCAAAAATCGATCAAAATTTTATGATCACAATTTGAAATACTTGAAAAAATAAGTATAAAAAGTTATTAATGGTTCATTCCTCTAATTTTTCCAGTTCAATGGCTTTTGTTTCTGGAAATGCCCATATAAATATGGCAACGCTTAAAGCAAAAATAGATCCAAGGAATATTCCACTTCCAAGGCCGTATTGGGTCCCAATTAAAGCAATTAAAACTGGAGTTAAGAATTGAGTTCCTCGGGCCAGGTTAAAACTAGAGCCCATTGCAGTGCTTCTTAATCTTGTTGGGAATAATTCAGAAACTAAAGGGCCAAACCCACCATATATGCCGGTTCCTATGCCTATCATGAACATGAAAACAAATATTAACTGTGGATAAACTGCAATATAATTCCAAAAGAGTGTGATCATCACCAATCCAACTGCCATGATTAGAGCGAACGATGAAAATGCAGGTCTTCTACCAAATCGATCCGCAATGTATCCAAATGTTAAAAGCCCTAGGATTCCCCCAACCTGGTTTACTATTATCCACATTGCAGATTTAGCTATGGAAAGATGTTTCCCCTGCAAATAGGTTGGTAACCATGAATAAGTAAACCAGTAAGCAGAACTACCCAGTATGGCAAGTATTAATGCCATTAAAAATGTATTTCTGTAAGGTTTCAAAAATAAGGAAATGAATTCATTGCTTTTAATTTTCAAAGATTTTTTTATCCTAGTTTTATCTGCATATTTTTTATTCAGGAGCCATAAATCAGATTCTGGGATTTGTCTTCTGATGATTATTACCAATACTGCAGGTAGAACTGAAATAAGAAAAGCTTCCCTCCATCCGATTATAGGAACAAGTAATCCCCCTACTATTGAAGCTAAAATTAAACCTACCGGATTTCCAGTTTGAAGATATGCGCCAAATCGACCTCTAAGCTTTGCAGGGAATGTTTCATTAACATATGTTTGTCCAGTGGCCCATTCACCACCCACTCCAAGCCCAGTGATGATTCTAAACAGTATTAAGGTTTCTAAACTTGTTGAAAATGCACATAGGAGGGTTCCTATGCTGTATATGATTATCGTTGATTGGAGAACTGTTTTTCGCCCATATTTATCTGATAACACGCCAAATAGTACACCCCCAACTGCTGCCGCAATAATAGATGCGCTCAAGGCATAAGAAAGCATTAAATTAGATAAATGAAGCTCTTGGCCAATGGGAATTACCAGGAACGTGAATAAAATGAGATCGTAGAAATCGAAAACCCAACCTGCCCAGCTAAGCCCAAATATCTTGTAATGAACTCCAGTAGGTCTTTCATAGTGATTCAGGAGTAAATTGCCCATTTTATTCTCCGTGACTGACCAATTTGTCCCCAAAAGTAGATACCCTGAAGATCATTACACTAATACTTGGATCATTACACTAATATTTTTAGTGGCCTCCCATTCCAACTGGACCACTATTTGAAAGTCACCCAGTTACTCCAACGCAGCCATCATCTTTACAATCTTCTCATCATCCAGTGGTTTGGCCTGGAACTGCATTCCCACCGGTATTCCTTTAACGTCTCCTGCAGGAGTACTGGCTGCAGGTATGCCTGCCAGGTTGGCCATGACCGTCAGAATGTCATAGGCATACATTTCCATTGGTTCCAGTGATGTACCCAGTTTATGAGGTAGTTTAGGAACTGTTGGTCCCACCAGTACATCCACGTCTTTCAAGAGTCCGGTGATTTCTTTTCTTATGAGTGAACGGGCCTGTAATGCTTTATTGTAGTATTTACCACTGAATTCTTTCTGGCTGATGTAAGATCCCATCTGAATTCTGCGCAATACTTCCTCTCCACACACTTCTTCGATGCGTTCCCCGTACTTCCGGCCATCGTACTTTCGGGTGGCTGAGAAAAATTCCACATAGTTTATGAGGTAGTAGGTAGGTAGGCATAATTTGAGATAATCAAAGTTTAATTCAACTACTTCTGCCCCTGCCTCCTGCATCTGGTTGATGCGATCTTCAATAATATTAACGATAGGCCCATCAGAGACATCAAAGAATTCCTTCACTACACCCAGCTTCATGCCTTTAAGTACATTTTCAGGATCAGTGATGGATGAAGTGAATTCAGGTACATTCCAGTCGATGGTAGTGCACTCCCGGCGGTCTTCCCCTGCAATAACCTCTAATATCAACGCTATACCACTGGCATCCCTGGAAAAAGGACCAATTTGATCGAAACTCATGGCCAGATCCAGAAGTCCCTGCCTGCTCACTGCACCATAGGTTGGTTTGAATCCCATGACCCCACAGTGGGAAGCAGGGTTACGTATGGATCCCCCTGTATCTGAGCCCAAAGCCAGGTCACACATTCCGGCGGCAACTGCTGCGGCACTGCCTCCACTGGATCCCCCTGGTATGCGTCCTGGAGCTGCTGGGTTGTCAGTGTGCCCGAAGAAAGATGTTTCTGTGGAACTCCCAGCCGCGAATTCATCCATGTTAGTCATTCCAATTATAATCCCATCCTCTGCTTTTATACGACGAACAACCGTAGCATCGTAGCTTCCCTGATAGTTTTCCAGTGTCCGGGAGGCAGCAGTGATGTAGAAATCCTCAACATTGATGTTGCTCTTGATTCCCACCACCATACCAGCTAGTTTTCCAACTTCCTGGCCGTTTTTTATTTTATCATCAATTTCATTTGCCCTTTTCCGGGCTTCATCATAATTAAGTTCAACAAATGCCCTTAGAGTAGGGTTATCCCTTTCTATTTGTTTAATGAATGTTTCCAGATTCTCTTCTGAAGTTAATTCATGATTCTTGATTGATTGTGATTTTTCCAAAATATTCATATTCCCACCTAAATGTGTGAGTAGCGGATCTGTACCTAGCGAATGTACCCATCTAGTTAATCATTATCATCATTGATTTAGAAAATTAATCTTATTATATTTACCATTACCAAGATATTTACCCTTTCTGTTGGGTTAAAAATGAAAATATTAATGTCCACCATAACAAGCTCTGCACTGTTTTTAAAATATCATCTGATTTCATGGAAAATTCGGTCTTCAGGGAAGCTCTGTCATCTAGAGGAACTCCTCTTCCAAGGAAACTCATATTCCAGAAAACCTATTTTCTAGGGATTCTGCATTCTATGTTTTTAGGAAATTTATAAAATCACTGGCAGTCATGTACCCCACGTTTCTACGTATTTCTTTACCATTTGCATCAAGGAGTACCATGGTGGGAATAACATTGGAATTAAAACGACTGGCCTGTTCTGGACTGGTATCAACGTTTATCTTCATAACCGAATACGTAGATAATTTTTGCTGGACATCAGGGTTGTTGAGAGTTTCTGACTCAAATTGTCGGCAGGCCGAACATCTTGGAGCATATAAAACCACCAGTATGGGAGCATGAGCTGCCTGAACTTCAGGGGGCATCATATCCCGGTAAGATGGACTCATGGAAGAAAATATCCCGGGTAAACTGAATAACAGAATTAAAAAAAATACTCCAAATACACCCACTGCAATAAAACCCTTGGATTGGGCATCTAAATTACTGAAAAATCCCTTATTTCTACTTTCTTTATGTTCCGGAGATTCTTTCTCCGATGCAATTTGAGAATCATGGTTACTCCTGTGGTTTTTATAGTAATCATATTTAGTGGAGTAGTACCCTAACTCACCCCCACAACCACATTCCAGTTGGAAGTCTTCAGGGGATTCCCCTTCTTCCAGCTCATAGTAATTTCCACACTCTTCACAGATCAAATAGGGCATGCGCCCCTCCCCTGAATTTAACTATTGTATTTTAATTAATTTTAATTTGAGGATCCCAGTTTTGTCATTTCTAAAATTTACCATTTTTCTTAGCCAGATTCTAGAAGTTTATACATTCTATTTATTATCTGCACTTTTTAGCTGTTTTACAATGCGTTTACTATGCATTTATAAACTGAAATAAATTTCCCAAGTCCAGTACACCCATGAGGTACAGTATCAGTATGAGAATGGGCTGGTGCAGGAGATAGATCAGCAGCGAATGCTGCCCTAAAAAGCTGAATATCCCTGTAGATTGGTTTTTTGAAAGGTCTGGAATTTGGAATCTCCTTTTATAATCTTGATAAAGTGTTTTCCCTGCAAAAAGGCCCAGTGAAACCACTCCCAGCCAGGGGAGTAATGGGAAGTAATCCACGGTTACAAATTCTGCAGGTTTTAAACCCAACCATAAAAGCCAGGGATAGTTGACTGTGAACTGGGCCAGGAGAAGCCCGGTAACTATGAAGATAATTCCAAGGATTAAATTAAGGTATTTTTTATTTAAAAATGGATATTCCAGGATTATTGCTATTCCAATGAAATGCAGTACTCCAAAGACTATGAAGTCCTCGGGTATGAAAATCCAGGTTACCAGGGTGATCAATAAACCTAGAGAAAATAGTTTAATTCCCCTTTTGAGATATTTTAGGAACAGACTCTTTTTTTCCTGTTTTTGGCCCTTGAGTTCGGCCCTGGTGTGACTGAGGGTAAGAGAAACCCCCACCAGAAACAGGAATATAAATGCAGTTGACCTGGCAAACCACCACCAAAGACCCGATGAAACATTAAAAGGGAATACCCCAAAGTAAGTAAGATCAAAGACCAGATGATAGGTTACCATCATCAGTATTGCTAGACCGCGCAGGACGTCTATTTCCCAGAAACGTTTGTTTAAATCCGTCATTTTCCCTAGAAGATTTAATGGTAAATATTGGGCGCCTTAAGTTCTTATTTGCTTTTATGTCATGAAGCTTATTAAAATCCCTATGCCACCTTTATTTCCTAAAAAGTGTTCTTATATGCACAAATAGTTAAAGTTAAATGTTTCCATCATCATAAAAATCCACGGGCAAGTCCCCACTATAAAAGAACCTTTGATTATTTATAGAAGTGTTTGATTGATTTTTTAATTTAAATGGTTTAATTTAAGAGGTGCAAACATGTCTGGAACTCTTTTACTGAAACAAAGCGAGACTAAAGAACTTATTAACATGAAAGAAGTTGTTGAATCAGTTGAAACCGCTTTTAAGGCTTATGCAGAGCGTGATGTGCAGATGCCTGCCAAGGAGTACCTATTTTTCCACGAAGGAGATCTCAGGATCATGCCCTGTTACGTGCGGAGCAGTGAAGAGGCAGGGGTTAAATGCGTGAATGTGCATCCTAAAAATCCCACAGAAAACCAGTTACCCACTGTGATGGCAGTCATTGAACTGGTAGATCCAGCAACTGGCTTCCCCCTGGCAGTCATGGATGGAACCCTAATAACCGACTTGCGGACCGGTGCAGCAGCAGGAGTGGCTACCAAATATCTTGCCCGGCCAGACTCGGAGACTCTGGGAATAATTGGTGCCGGGAAACAGGCTTGCACCCAGTTAATGGCCCTGAACGAGGTCATGGATATTACAAAGGCCAAGGTTTTCTGCAGAACCTGCAGTACCCGGACCAATTTTGCTAAAACCGCATCAAAACTCTATGGTTTTGATGTGGAAGCCGTTGAAACTGCCCAAGAAGCTGTGAAGAATGTTGACGTGATTGTAACCACTACCCCCTCACGGAAGCCCCTGATCAGTGCCGACTGGATCAGTCCCGGAACCCATATCAACGCCATGGGTGCCGATGCCCCCAGCAAACAGGAACTGGAAACCCGGTTACTCTTAAAGTCAAGGATCATTATTGATTCATGGGATCAGGCCAGCCACAGCGGGGAAATTAACGTTCCGGTCTCCCAGGGAGTCATAAAACAAAAAGATATCCATGCCAAACTGGGTGATGTGGTCATTGGAAAAGAAACCGGCAGAGAAGGAGATGAGATCACCATTTTTGACTCCACTGGCCTGGCAGTTCAGGATGTGGTAACTGCAGGACTCATCTACCGTAGAGCCAGAGAACAGGGTATTGGAGTGGATTTTGACTTTATAAGTTAATCAAAATCCCTTATTTACTTTTTGCAGGGGTTGGGAAGTGCAACCTCTCCTATTTAGTAAGATATATAGGTTTGAAAGTTCAATCTAGTTCTGGTGATGCGAATGTACCAGAAAGTAAATCGAAGCGAAGTCCTGAATAAAATGGGCCATGTATACGAACGCTTCCGGTTCTTATCCAGAACCCGATCCCTCACAGATGACCAGATTGAAAATATTGACCAGCAGTTATCCCTGATTATAGAGGTGCTTAACCAGCCCAGACCATGATCAATGCATGTATTCGGGGGTTTTACGTTATAACTAAATAATATTAATTATAATATCTTACAATTGTGCACAAAGCAGATGTTTGATATTCATAGCCTTACAGGTTAAAATTATCAATGAATTTCATCAAAAATTTAAAATATTGTTATCCATTTAACATTCATTTGTACATCAGAATTGGAATATTCTTTTAATTATTCTAAAAAATTATTCTCTAAAAAAGACTTAAATGTCATTTAATGGATTTGTTTGATTTAAATGTGGATAGAAGTTATTTTGTTTGCAGCGGCCTCATTTTGGGTGGGTTTATCAGGTGCAATGGTCCCCGGACCCATGTTAACCGTTACCATCTCAGATTCACTTAAAAAGGGATCTAGAGCCGGGCCCCTGGTAGTTCTGGGGCATATCATTGCGGAGACAGCTCTGATAATTCTCCTGGTTCTGGGCCTGGGCTGGATTATTGGGTCCCAGTGGATGACCATGATCATCGGCGGAGTGGGAGGAGTGATGCTCATCTACATTGGCTACAGCATTGCCAGATCCCCGGTGCCAGAAGAGATTCCTGGAGATGGTGAACCAATAGAAAAAAGGGGATCAGTTTTAAGTGGTATAATTACCAGTGTGACCAATCCTTACTTCTACCTCTGGTGGGCCACTGTTGGCTGGGCCTTCATGCTTAAAGGAATAGAATTAGCTGGAATCATAGGAGTTCTGAGCTTCCTGGTGGGTCACTGGGGGGCAGATCTTAGTTGGTACAGTGTTGTGTCTTTTTTCACCAGCAAAGGAAGACATGTGCTCCCAGGCAAACGTTACCAGATCATGATGATGATCTGTGGAGTTTTCCTGGTGTTTTTAGGAGTTTATTTCATTTATTCCACCCTAATAGCCTGATTAAAACCCATTAGACTTCAAAGTATAGAATAAATAGTGCATTAGAGCAGGATAGGAATTATAATCTAGATAAAGTATTAGAACTGGACATAAGTATTGGAAAAATAATTTGTAAATGGGGAATTTTCAAACCTTATTGTAATTATTTAAGTCACCAAGGAATATTATAAAAACATGAAAGCTGTTGTTTTCGATAACTCCGGAACCCTAATCTCAAGATACAGGGCTATTAAAGACATTAATAACGGATTTATCCATGATAACACCAGTTCCATTGATCTGGTTGATAAACATCCCTCCCGGGCCCTGGTGGTCCTTCAGACCGACCCTTCCACCTGTCTGGTTAATGCCAGACCAGATCAAACCATCTATCAATTCATAGTACGGAACAAGGTGCCCTTTGACATAAGTTACTCCTCTTCAGGTATCCTGAAAGAGGACGTATTAACTCTTATTAAAGATGAAGATGTAAAAATCAGTGATATTCAGGATACCATTCAAGCAGTGGTTGAAAAAAATTATAACGTGCAAATATGCAGTGGATCTGGTTTTATTATGAACACCAGAACAGGCCATATTGAATTCACCATCACCGCTGGAGGTAAAATATTCCCGGAAGTTCCAGAGGTGGT
Organism: uncultured Methanobacterium sp.; assembly: GCF_963666025.1. Classification (NCBI taxonomy): domain Archaea; kingdom Methanobacteriati; phylum Methanobacteriota; class Methanobacteria; order Methanobacteriales; family Methanobacteriaceae; genus Methanobacterium; species uncultured Methanobacterium sp. The sequence goes on from NZ_OY762552.1 coordinate 1,431,510, forward strand.
GGAAGAACTCAAAAAAAGATCATGCCATATTTACGTGGCATCAGGAGACCGGATGAAGTCCCTTGAGGAATTGGCCAGTTTCATCCACATTCCCTCGGAGAATGTTTTCGGCACAGCCGATTCCTGGAGAAAAAAGGAAATTGTGGCCGGACTTAAAAGTATATACCGAGTGATGATGGTAGGTAACAGCGCCAACGATATCTTGGCACTTAAAGAAGCAGATATTGGCGTTTTAACCACACAACAAGCTGAAAAAACACCTAAAAAAGTTTTTGATGCTGCTGACGTGGTGGTAGGTAATATTAAAGAGATTCTGGATATCGATTTTTAATTGATATTTAGTAGTATTATACCAATTAACCCATCTTACATCCAATCTAATTTTTTTTAATCATTTTCCAGTTTAATCCATTTTCCAGGTTATAACTTTTAAATGAACATATATTGGGCTTTAATGGATTATACTCTAGTTATATGAATTATACTCTAGTTATATGGATTTACATCCCATTATCACTATTTCCTGAGTATCTACTCAACATTAAATTAACCCAAACTAATCATTGGTAACGTTTCAGTAGAGGAATAATCAGATAAACCAGACTTGACCACCCATATCCAACTTCTTTCATAAAGGGAAGGAATGTAATTCCCAATGCAAGCAAAGAGATTACAGGTAGCATTAAGTTAATCCTTAAACTGGATTTTCTTATTTCATCATCAACATCATCCATCAGCCCACTGTTGAATGCGTGACGTCCGTTTAGGAACAAAAGAAAACCTATGGCAAAAAGATTCAGATCGAAGAATATGTTGGGAATCTGGAAATTCCCGTATTCCCCTACAAAAAACGCAGAAAAAGGAACCAGTGCCACGAAAAGCAGCCAGATGATGATTATCCACAGCAAAGTATCATCTGCTCTTTTAATCCGGTTAAACTGAGTATGGTTGATTCTCCAGAAAACAGCCAGAAGAATAAAACTGATAAAGTAACTGTAAAAATTAGGTAAAAGATTTATAAGAGCCTGATAAAGCCCAGCCTCAGTGGGATTGGCTATTGAGGGCACCGTAATTCCCAGAACCAGAAGGGTCATGGCTATTGCAAAAACACCATCCACCAGGGTTTCTATACGTTTGGCATTGATCCCTGTGGAGTTTCTTTCCTTTTTGTCTTGCAACGGTTTCCCCCCCCCCCATTATAATAATTTTTTAAAGTTATAATGACTTTACATATAGTAATGTTTTAAATACTACTCATTAATGCTTTAATAGCCCAATAATAATTTAAATGTCCATTAATGACTTTCCAGATTACAGTACATTTCCATATTACAATGACTTTTCCATATTACGGTATCTTTCCATATTACAGTGACCTTTCCAGACTTTTAATGGCACTGCGCACTGCTCTTTCTTCCATGACTCTGTAGGTCACCAGGAGACAAATTAAAAGTATTGGCACCAGTATGTCCAGAAATAGAACCGTTCCTGCATTTCCAGTGGAGTAGTTACTCGTAGCAAAGATGTTAGTTATATGGCTTAGTGCATCCCCCAACAGGAAGATAGAAACCCCAATAACGGTGGCTGTCCAGAAATTGCCCCGGATCCAGATGCATAATATTCCCAGAACCCCAAACGCCAGATTGGCAAAGGCCACTTCCTGTTGAAAGGGACTTCCCGGAGCCCACCCAATGGATGAAGCCACCTGGTTAGCAAAAAGAGAATGTCCAATGGAAGCCCAAATAGAACCAAACCCTACTGTAAACACCAGTAATGATAGGAGAGTTGTTCCCACTATTCTTTTGGTGGTTAAAACTCTTTTAGAATAAAATTGAATCCCCAGCATTATTAATGCGCCAATTATCCCCAGTATCAGCCAGGTGTAAGCTGTATCCATTTAAACCCCCTCTCTTATCTAGATTTTACTGTAGATAAAAAAATTAACACTTTAATAGTTTAGTTTTATTATCGTTTATTTAATACATTGCTCTGGGAAAAAAATGGAAAAATTTATATGCCATTTCTGCATCCGGAAAAAAATGTCCATTATAGAACTTAAAGCTTCAAAGGCAGGAGCAAGGACCTTTATAGATATCAGATTATAGATCTTAGATTACTTATATCAATGCTTTACAGACTTATCAGCTCGTATTCTTGAAAACCTAATCCCACTTCTTCGGCATATTCCAACAGCACCTTCCCATCAACACCATCCCACACTCCTCTGAATTTATCTCCTCCTCGGTGGTGTTGGTGTTCAAGCAGGGAGTTTTCCAGTCCCACTTGTTGATTAACCAGATCATAGCTTGCCCTATCAAGGGCCACTGGATCAGTAGATGCCAGTATTCCAATGTCCGGAACTATGGGAGCATCACTGAATGCTTCACAATCACAGTCTGGAGTAATGTCCATGAGGAAATTAATGTAACCAACCTTTCCTTTTTTACTTTTAACTGCCCCATAAGCATATTCTACCATTCTTTCCATGAATTCAGTTAGTGAATTAAAATCCAATTCTATAGCAGATTCCGGGCAGGTGGCCAAACAGTTATTGCAGGCTACACATGCTTCTGGATCGATCACTGCTTTACCCTCCACCAGTGACATGACCGATACTGGGCAGGACCCGATACAATTTCCGCAACCGGTGCAATTATCACTTATAATTGGCTTAGAACATTGATGCTGTTCAATTTTTCCAGGGGAGGATGCACAGCCCATGGCCAGATTCTTAATTGCCCCTCCAAACCCACTCATACCATGTCCCTTGAAGTGGGATAAAACCAGCATACTGTCTGAGTTTTCGATATCACCTGCGATTTTGACTTTCTGGAAATGTTTCAAGTCCACTTCTACCCGAATCCAGTTATCCCCACGGATCCCATCAGCAATAACCAACGGGGCCCCGGTAACTGCATATGCAAAACCGTTTTTTACGGCGGTCTGGAGATGGTCCACTGAGTTATGGCGACTACCATAATAAAGGGTGTTAGTATCAGTTAGGAAGGGTTTGGCATGGCAATTAAAAGCCTCTTCAACCACTGCACTTACCAGGACCGGTTTAAGATATGCATCATTTCCCTTTTCTCCAAAGTGAAGTTTTATGGCAGTTAAATCATCCTTCTGGATGAATTCCCCAAATCCTGCCATGTCAAATAACCGTTTTATTTTACTGGTCTTATTTTCTCCCTGGCTCCGAGACCGGAAATTAGAAAGATACACTTCACTAGACATTTTAAAATCCCCTCGTCCAATTTTTAATGACCGGTATTTATTCATATCATTATTTTCAATAATTTATTTTCAATCATTTATTTTCAAGGTCAATAAGAACATCTCTACTTTTTATAACATTATTATAGTTGTCTAACTCAATTATTCCACGATCAATTCCATTTATCAGGTTCAAATCAAGTGTCCCATCACCTAACGCCAGATGCTGATCCTTATCCCCATTATTATCACTTAAATGATAGTAATGGGTTTTTTCAATTTCTAAAAATGAAGCAGGATGATCAGTGGTATTGGCATGCCCCATGTCTACTGTGGCGTGGCATCCACATTGATCCAGGAAGTAAGAATGTTCTTGCGCAGTATTACAGAAGTAAGCGTAACGATGTGGCATGTTCTCCACCGATAAAATAACACCACTATCTTCTGCATATTGATTTGCCTCTTTTAGAGTTTCAATGGCAAAATATTTGCCCATCTCTCTGATCCTATCTTCTAATCTGTGTATCATCCCCGGATGAGTGGTTATGGCCTTTGCCCCTATTTCTGATGCCAAGTCCACTGTTTCGGTAATCTGACGGAGGGTTTCATCCCGAATACCCGGATTCATACTGGCAGGGTTTAGATCTATGGTGGGAGCATGCAGGAAGACCTCCACATCATAGGATGAGAATATTTCCAGATTACCATCCTGGCTCTGGATATTCCGGGGCCAGTATGGACCTTCACAGAGTATTTCCATAAGATCAAAGCCATCAACAGTTGCTTTATCTAAAAAATCTTCAAAAGACTTCATGAAAAGAGCCAGAGTTGAAAATCCGATTTTCATGTTACCTATTTTTTAAAGTAATTCTGATATATTTTTCGAATTTCATTTACCATAACCAATTTCATTTATCTTAACCTACTTGCCCATCAAGGAGGGATGATATGAGAAATCCTATTTTGTAGTTAATTTTTCAGTTGATTTTAGGGACCCCAACATTTATATGGAAAGTGGATATATCTAATTAAACTATGTCGAAAATTGATATATTGATTATTAGAATAGAGAGGTGTGACGTGGATGGATGATGAACCAATTAGAGATAAGCCACCAGAAGATTCCAAGAACCCAGAAGATTCCAAGAATAATATTCCCGCAGATGAACTTGAAAAAATCGAATTTAAAAAATCGCGTGGCTACTACCGTAACGCAATGGAGAGTCAAGACTTATTTGGAAATTTGGATCAATTCGAAAAAAAACTGGTCAGAGGAGTTATGCGAGGCTCAGGCCCAATAATAATGCTCTGGCTTATTAGTAAAAAAGGACAGCATGGTTATGAGATTATGACCCAGCTCCACGAATCCTCTCCATTCAGCGATAAAATTAAGATGCCCAGCGCCAGCATCATCTACCCTAAATTACACCAGCTTGAAAAGAAAGGCCTTATAAAGGGTACCTGGGAAAACCACGGAAAAAGAAAAGTTAAATATTACGAAATAACCTCAGAAGGTGTTGAAACCCTTGAAAAGGTGAGAAGTTTCTTTAAAGCCCGTGAAAATAACCTTTATGAAGATTTTCTAGAAGACGTGATGTGTATAAAAAATAATAGGAGTTAACGGTATGAAATATGCCATTGAAACCTCTGATCTCACCAAAATATATGGTGACTTTAAAGCAGTTGATGCTTTAGACTTGAAAGTTGAAAATAAAAGCATATTTGGATTTTTAGGCCCCAATGGGGCAGGTAAAACAACCACTATTAAAATGCTCACCTGTCTAATTCCTCCTACATCAGGAACAGCAAAAGTAGCAGGATACGAAATCACCAAATCACCAGATGAAGTTCGCCAAAAAATAGGGATGGTACCACAACTGGTAAGCTTATATGGTGATCTTACTGCACGTGAAAATGCAGAACTATGTGCAGATTACTACGGAATGCCACGGGACCTTAAAGAACAGAGGATAGACGAATTAATGGAACTGGTGGACATTAAGTATGCTGAAAATAAGATGGTTAAGCAGATGTCCGGAGGACAGAAACAGAAAGTATCGGTAGTTGCCAGCCTTGTACATCAGCCAGATATTCTGTTTTTGGATGAACCTACCATTGGTCTTGATCCAACCACCAAAAGCGTTTTATGGGATTTAATTGATGAATTGAACCAGAGCGGCCACACCATTATCCTCTGTTCCCACGATATGTACGAAGTGGATATGCTCTGTGATCACGTAGGTATAATCAATTTAGGAAAACTCGCTGCCTTTGACACACCACAGGGCCTCAAAGACACAGTACTTACACAGGAAGAATGCACTGAAAGTAACGTAGGCGATATTGTACGTGAAATGGAAGAATCTGATACTCTCAGCAGCACCAATCCCTCACTCTGCAAGCTGAAAGAAGTTGCAAGAGAATCTGAAATTGACAAAGCCCGAGAAATGAGTTTGATGGTAACTGGTTCAGATAGTGAGCTGGTTAATAGATTATCCCAAATACCATGTGTATTGGATATTGAAACTCATGCTTCAGGAAGACTTGGATTCAAACTGGCCAACACTGAAAATGCTGTTACCCAAGTGATATCAGCAATCATGGAAACTGGAGGTAACATAACATCCATATCAACTAAGGATCCTTCATTAGAGGATGTTTTCATGAAAGTAACTGCCAAAAAGGTTAAAAAAGAAGGGGAGGGAGATTAGATGGTTGAAACCAAAAAAATCATGTGGATGCTTAAAAAAGACTTAATAGTCCTTTGGAGACATAAACCACGTTTATTTTCCATTATTCTATTCCCCATCATTATGATCGCCCTTTTCGGTTATGGTATGGGAGGATCCATTGAAAATATTCCCGTAGTAATAGTATCACAGAGTGATGGCCCTGTAACCGACGCTACACTCAATGCCATTAAAGGGACGTCATTTTACAACGTAGTAAACATCATCAATGATCCTCAACGGGGAAAAGAAATGGTTGAATCAGGGCAGGTTAAAGCGGCAATAATGCTACCCTCTGATTATGATAATTTAAACAGTAACAATGCCAAGTCCGTGGTGGTTTACGTGGATTCTTCGGATCAAATGGCCACGCAGGCACTGGTACCGGCAACACAAGGCCTTTTCAGCCAGATATCTTCCCAGATCGGAATTCAGAAACTACAGGCAATGAATAACCAGTCCTCAGCAGTTCAGGTACAGTCACAGGGTGTTCAACCCACATCTGCACTGGCTGGAGTAAACTACCAGAACATAATGAACTCCATAAACTACCAGATCACCAAGATCTACGGTGACATCAAGTACATTGACTTCCTGGTTCCAGCGGTTCTGGCCATGACCATCATGATGGGGGCCATGTTCAGTATGGGAGAAGCTTTAGCCGGTGAAAGAGAACGAGGGGAACTGGCACGATTATTCATGACTCCCACTAGCGTAGCAACTGTAGTGGGAGGTAAGATCATATCAAAACTGACCATAGAAACGGCAAGAGCCATAGTTCTGATTGCAGCAGCAATAGTGCTGTTTGGCATTACAATCAACGGTAGCATAGCACTTACCATATTACTGCTGGTACTTACTGCATTGTGCTTTGTAGGTTTTGGAATAATGATTTCTGCCAGAGTATCAACTCAGGAAGATTACACTCAGATGGTGATGCCTTTCACCATGCCCATGATGTTCGTTTCAGGAGTGTTCTATCCCATTGAAACCATGCCCTGGATATTCCAGAAAATAGCATACATAACACCTTTAACCTATGCTAACGACGCGTTAAGGGGAGTTATGTTAAAAGGATCAACTATCGGTGATATTTGGATTGATATAGCCGTGCTTGCAGGTTTCACCCTATTATTCTTCGCTATGGGTGTAACCAGATTTAACAGAGACATTTAAGAAGAGTTTAGCTTAACGAATGTGTAAATAAGGTGATAAAATGGATATTGGAAAAAAGCAAATCCTTCTCGGATTTATGATAACATGCCTTTTGGCATCGCCAATGGGCATAGCAACGGCTGCAGGTGCAGATTGGAGTTCATTCCATGAAAATGCACAGCACACCGGTTTTATTGATCAGGCCGCAGATTTCACACCTACAGTCTGGTATTTCAGTACACAGGGAGCTATAAAATCATCCCCTGCCATAATGAACAAAATAATTTATTTTGGTTCTAACGACGGCCATGTTTACGCGGTTAACATGGAAGACGGCACCAAACTTTGGGACTATAAAACTGATGGAGCCGTAGTATCATCCCCAGCACTGGCAGGAGATGTTCTGTACGTGGGATCATCAGACGGATACCTGTACGCTCAGGATACCAAAAATGGTGATGTTAAATGGAAATACAAAACTGGTAACGCTATTGAATCCTCCCCACTGGTTCAGGGTGACCGTCTCTATGTGGGATCCGGCGATGGACGGGTTTATGCAATAGATATTAACAATGGTACCAAAGTATGGGAATACAACACAGGCAATTCAGTTAAATCATCCCCAGTAATCTCTGGAAGCACACTGTTTGTTGGATCAGATGACGGGAAAATATACGCCCTGAATATAAACACTGGTAATAAGACATGGGAGTACACCACAGGAGATAAGGTGGAATCATCGCCTGCAGTGATGAACGATGTGGTTTACATTGGATCTGACGATGGAAAACTATACGCTCTTAGTACCACTGATGGAACGCTCCAGTGGAACTACGATATGGGTAAAGCTGTTGCCTCTTCACCAACAATTGACACCAACGACAACAGCCTGTTTGTAGGGGCTGACAATGGTAAGATGATCTGTTTGGACACCCGAAACGGTGCGGAAAAATGGAATTACACTGCCAGTGGTGCGGTAAAGACCACCGCCACCATCACCGGGAACAAAATAGTATTTGGATCCGACGGAGGCACAGTTTACATAGTAAACAAGTACAACGGTAACGAAGAGTGGAGCTACAATCCCGGATATGGTATCCTTAATCAGCCTATGCAATCTTCTCCGGTAACTTACGGAAACATGATCTACATTGGTGCTGATGATGGATCCCTATATGCACTCAATAACGACAAAAAAACCGCTCCCATGTCAGTATACGTCTACTATATTGGTGGAGCAATTGTAGTCATAATCGCTCTCTTACTGATTGGTAGAGCTGTGCGTAACCGAAGACAAAATAAGGATAAATAAAACGCGTCTAAATTCGGTTTTAGATAAAATACAGAAGATAATCCCATCTTCTGTTATATTTTTTTTAAAAATTCTTTTTTTAAATTAGGGAATTTATTTTTCAGAATAAATACTAAAAATTACTATAAAAGTCTAATACTGATAATACGATTAAATTAAGCTAATAGAGCTAATTGCGAACTTAAATATTCACTATCCCGATATTCTCTCATATACCCTATTCGATTACCTTATAATTCTATTCTATGATAAAAAGTTCTGTAATCTACTAGAAAGAATCGCAAAAATAACAATATAAATTATTAAAAAAGGAAAACAGGAGGTTTAAAAACTATTTACTGAACTCCTTTGCAAGCTGTATTTCAATGGCTGAAACATTAGTGGAGGTTCCCTCATTGTTCATAATCTCTTCAGTGGATATTTCAATACTTCCAATATTCACATCAGTTATGAATCTGTTTCTGACTATCTCTGCAACATCTACTGCTCTAGAAATGGCTCGTCCTCTGGCTTTGAGTAATACTTCCTGAGAACCGCCGTTCATCTGTGTTACTACAGCTAATACATAGTTCATTACCGGTTTGTTTCCAATGTACACCACATTTTCCTCTGACATTCACTTAACCTCCATTGATATACTATGATTCTATGCTGTTACTAATATCATATATATTTTATGACAGAGCTAAGAGAAATAAGCCATTGAAAGGTTACAAAAAAATAAATATCTATTAAAATCCATTTAATATCTGTTAAAAACCAGGAATTATCTATAAAAACCAATAAATGTCTGTTAAAACCAACAAATATATGTTAAAACCAGTGATTTTTTACAATATTAATTCAACACCAAGAACACTTTAAAAGCATATTTTCTTATTTTTGCAAAATTAGTTCATTAAGAGATATCCAACTTTGACACAATTACAAAACTGGAGAAAAATCAATTATAAATCATTCTGGACATTATTAAATACTTTTGGGAGATTTTGATGGAATATCATTAACGGATACATATCATCATAACTTAAATACTTCGAGTAACCGAAAACAATACTCAGAGGTAACATGAAACAATACTCAGGAAATTAGTAAGCCCGAATATAATACCCTCAGATTACGAGTCAATTGCACGAAATATTACCACCAGACCATCTACATGATCCTCAAAATCTTTAATGAGGGTCACACTACCATCAACTGTTAATTTACTTCCATCTTTGGTTGGTAGAATGGCTCTTTTAAAACTGGATTCAGTCATAGAAATATCCTCACCCTGGGGGAATTTGTAATCCATAGGTTTGAATATGTCCCTTACGTCACGACCTAACGCATCTTCTTCCAGCCAGCCGGTTAATTCTTCAGCCATTGAATTCATGAATCTTACCTGGCCATGGGGATCCGTGGCAATTACCCCATCACTGATGCTTCTGAGCATAGCTCCTAACCATTTATCATGTTTTCGGAGCTTTTTTTCCAGGCGATCCCGGTAAAGGGTTATTTCAATGGCAGTGTTGAGTTCACTTTCTTCGAATGGTTTGCGTAAAAATCCATAGGGTTGTTTGAGAATAAATCCAGAAGGCTCGGTTATTTTGGCCCTTTGCACTGTTTTCTCATCAGAGTAGGCAGTCAGGTAGATGATGGGAATTCCCAGTTTGGAGCGGATCTTTTCTGCAGCCTGGATACCATCCATTTCACCTTCCAGTTTAATATCCATGATCACCAGATCAACGTTTAACTCTTCAGCTGCCTTAATAGCCTCTTCACCAGAAGACACAATTGCTGGCACATTAAATCCAACACTATTTAAGGCTTTTTTCATGTCTTCAGCAGTTATCCTCTCATCTTCCACTATCAGGATATTTACATTAGCCATTTGATACTCCCCCACTATCCACATTAACCCTCAATCTGGACTAATTTTCTAAATAACAGTATTAATCATTTTGAAACTTGAAAAGACACTACCATACCGTTTATTTTATGCTTATAATCTTTTATGGGAGTTACAGCACCCTTAATCATGAAGTGTGACCCATCACGAGAAGTTATTTCCGGTTTTCCCTCTGTGGCCAGAACATCTTCCAGGGAGGATTCATCGTTAATTTCAGAAAGAGGCAAGAAAACCTCTTCTAAATCTTTACCCAGGGCATCATCTTTAGTCCAGCCAGTTATCTTCTCAGCCAGGGTGTTAATGAATCTGATCTGACCGGTGGAATTGGTTGCAATCACCGCTTCACTGGTTTTAAGTAACATAGCCGATGCTATTTGATCGTGCTCTTTTTCCATCTGATGACGGTACAATGTGATTTCTATAGCAGCATGGAGTTCGTTCTCATCAAATGGTTTACTTAACATTCCCTGCCCTTTAACCAGGAAGCCAGATGGTTCTGTTAACTTAGCTCTTTCAACAGTTTTTTCATCAGAATAAGCGGTTAGATAAATTACTGGGATGTCATATAACTTTCTTATCTGGGCAGCTGCTTCAATACCGTCCATCTCTCCCTCTAATTTAATATCCATGAGTACTAAATCGGGTTCAATTCGTCCAGCCTGTTGAACGGCACCTTCACCTGTAGAACATATCACCGGTACTTTGTAACCTGCAAACTCCAGTCCTGCCCTTATGTCTTCTGCGGTGATTCTTTCATCTTCCACCACCAGAATAGTTGCACTGGCCATGGTTATCTGTGCTCCTGAAATTTATACAACATACTCTTAACTAGTTTAGTAATTGTTAATTATATCCTTGCCATCTTATAATGATTCTCTGTGCTTAATTTTTCACACATCCAGTGCATTTATTTATCACCGTGCATCTCTCTGGCCATAATGATCTTGTTAATAGCATCTAAAACCGCTTCGACACTGGCCATAACCACATCTTCTACAGTTGAACGGCCTGTGGCACTGTTACCTTCACCATCAGCCATAATTATAAACACCTCTGCCAGGGCGTTTGTACCCCCAGTTATTGCTTCAATATGGTATTCTTTAAGTTCTATGTCAGCAGTTTCCCTCACAAGATCTTGTATCGCGTTAATAGCAGCATCAACTGGCCCAACGCCAGTTTTTGCAGCAGTTTTTATCTTACCATCAATGTTAAGTTTAACTGTAGCTGTGGGAAGTACATTATCCCCGGTCATCACTGTGAATCCTTCCAGTTTGACCTTTTCCTCCTTGGGTTTTCCTAACACAGTTTCCGCCAGTGCCTGGAGATCAGCATCGGTAACCATTTTACCCTTATCACCAAGCTTCTTCACCTGATCATATAAGGTACAGAACTGGTTTTCATTCATTTCAATATCATATTCATCAAGTTTGGATTTTATGGCTCGAGCTCCAGTGTGTTTTCCCATTACTATACGGCGGGTGTGACCTACCATCTCCGGTTTAAGGGGCTCGTAGGTCTCAGCATTCTGTAAAACACCATGCACATGTATCCCTGCCTCATGGGCAAATGCGTTTTCTCCCACAATGGCCTTGTTAGGAGGCATTTTCACCCCGGTGATTCTGGAAACCAGTTCCGAAGTTCCCACTAAAAGTTCTGTGGTTATATTAGTTTTAACACCATAAGTGGCCATAAGAGCCATGACTACTTCTTCAAGAGAGGTGTTACCTGCTCTTTCCCCGAGACCATTGATGGTGGCGTGAACCTGCTGGGCTCCGGCTTCCACTGCTGCCAGGCTGTTGGCCACTGCCAGTCCAAAGTCATCGTGACAGTGCACACTTATGGGAATATTCACCACGTTTTTAATATCCGATACCAGCTGGCGCATTGAGGCCGGCACCATAACCCCCACTGTGTCGGGGACGTTGATTACATCTGCCCCTGCATCCTCCACTGCAGTGTAAACTTCTTTCAGGTATTCAAACTCAGTTCTGGTGGCATCTTCTGCTGAGAACTCTGCTATGATACCATGATCCTTGATGTATTCCACTGCCTCCACTGATTTAGTCAGTATTTCCTCCTGACCCATGTGTAACTTGAATTCCCTGTGTAATGGAGAAGTGCCTATGAAAGTGTGAATGTAATCCACATCAGAATTTATAGCTGCATCTAAGTCTTCCTGCAGTACTCTAGCCAAACCACATACTTTTGCATTCAGTTCCAGACCTTTAATTTCCAGTGCAGCCTTCTGCTCACCCAGTGATGCTGCTGGGAAACCCACTTCTATAACATCCACTCCCAGACGATCCAGCCTCTTGGCTATTCTAATCTTTTCGTCCGGCGTTATAGCCACCCCTGGTGTTTGTTCACCGTCACGGAGGGTGGTATCGAATATTCTTACCTTTTCAGGTATTTTCATTTCTTTTTTTACTTTATCTATGTACATGGGAAGACCCCTGTGGTTTGACATTTATTTAGTATTTGTGTTGGACTTCATAAAAAAATTGTGTAAAAAAGTTAAGAAAAATTTACTGTTAAACCTAAAAATTTATGATAAAATTAAATTTACAGCAAATCATGTTCCCATTGCCAGGCTCAGGAAATTCCTGATGCCCGGTGCCAATCCCAGAATAAATATAGCCAGTTTTAACATGTTCCTGATGGTCTTATCCTCAACATAAGTATCGATTATGTAGAGGGCAGGTAGTATAACTGCTATTTTAAGGGGGAACATTACAATGGCACTGTCCGCCATCTGGGTGAGGGCATTGGGCAGGACGTGCTGCTCACCATAACCATAGTAATCCACTGCTATAAAGGTGGAACTGGCATCCAGAAGGTGAGCTAAAAGAACACCCAGGTTAAACTTGTCCTTTAAAAGACTCCATTTAAATCCAAGCAGTACGAATGGTGCAGAAACTAAAGCCCATGATCCAATTACCTGGAATACTACCACTGGATTGATATTTTGAGTGTAATATATGTTTGGAACACACATTGCTGCGCCCACAGCAAATATGATGTAGCGATAATTCCACCCAACCTTGCGTTCAATTAAAACTGATGCTAAAAGAGTGAATATGGCAGTTAACCCGGTTAATATGTATATGCCTGGAGTTACCAGGATGTAAGTTAAAGGATATAGGCCGTTGTCCACCAGGGCCCGAGCACTTGATCCAAAGAATATGAATGGAATCAACGGAATAAAAAGGTCCTTTGGGTCCTTATCAATCCATCTGAACATTTTAATAATTAGGAGAATTATTATACCAAGAACTATACCGAAAACAATGGTATTGAAAGTGGTGTAACCCGGGTGCAGGTATACAAAGTTCTCCTGGATGTACTGTATGACTTGATCAAGAACCATGGCCCTATGTAGTGTGTTAAAATATTTAAATTTATCTTAATATGTCCAAAAAGAGTTTATCCTATTTAAAAACAGAGGTAAGACTTTCAATTAATGGAAAATAGTAAATATCTCAAATTCTTCTGATCTTCTTGTTAATAACTTCTTTAAGTATGAGGGGTAATGGTGTTCTGTCTCCGAAAACATTGGTCTTCCCGGAAAGGATGCCCTTGATAATACTCTCAACTGAGAAATCTGCTTCCACTTCAGTAACACAGCTACCAATGGCTCCTAAAAAGTGGGCGTCACTGGCACCGATCTGGGGGATGTTCCTTTCTTTAGCCATGTTCTTAGCTCGCCAGTTGGAATATCCAAATATATAACGGGAGTTAAGGGTTTCCATGGCATCCACATCCACAAATTTCACATTGGTAAACAACCCTTCCCTGTAAGAAACAAAAGGGTGGGCTGCCACTGCAATCCCTCCCTGAACTCGAATGAGTTCCACTGTTTCCTCAGGAGAAATTCCCTTAGGTATTTCTTCACTTATGCCCAGGGCCACAATGTGCCCCTTGCTGGTGGAAACTTCCATGGCCGGTATGATCACCAGATCATCCATTTTACCGAATTCTTTTAAAGCAACTTCTGACCCCTTAAGGGTGTTGTGATCAGCGATGGCAATGGCATCCAGGCCAATCTTACGGGAATGCTTAACAATATCCTTCAGCGTGGCTGTGGAGTCTCCAGAATAGGTACTGTGAATGTGAGGGTCAATGATCACCAATATCACCTGTCATTTACTTACTTTAAGTTCATTTAATTACTTAATTTACTTATTTGCCTGATTAATAGATTATCAGCTTTGTAGATTATCAGCTTTGTCTAATTTAATAATATTATCAGCTATTTGCCCAATTCAATAGATTTTATCAGTCCTGCCGGCCCAGTCATCATCACATCCCCTCCTGGAGCAGCGTTGTGCACATTTAAATCTGTCTCAGCCATTATGGCACGCTTTGGTCCTGTGGCCACCACACACTCATAGGAGTCTATTGCATCCACCACCCATGCCCCGTGACCATGCTCATCATGAACCTCCTCATGAGTGATAGTACCTTCAGATAACCGTTTTACAAGTTCTTCTATTCTTCTAGGCGTTAAAATACCAGTATGATGCTCAAAAACTCCGTGAATCTTCCCATCCATGAAAGAAGCCGCCAGTGTGTGTCCATTACCAACATCAATAGCCACATACTTATCCATTTGACTGACAAGAGGATCAAGGGTTGCTCCACAAATAGAAGCAAATTTAGAGTCCATTATAAGTGGTTGGTAACCTTTAAGGGTTCTCTTAACCCCCTGCATACGGGTGAAGTATTCTGGGATTTCACCAGGATAGGCAAATTCTTCTGGTGCTCGTGGAATGTCAAGTTTCTCCCTTATCTTCTGGAAACGGAAGTTCCGGTCACCGGTTCCTGCCTGGTAACCATGATCCTGCACTGCCACCCCAATACAGTCAAAATCAAGTTCAACATCAAAATTCGAAAGAGCATCCCGGATTGCAGTTAAATCAACATCTTTAAGTTCTAATTCTGCAATTTCTTGATGTTTTTCTGTTCCCTGAACAATTTCCACCCCAGTAGACCTAACCCTCTCCAGGTCATCCCGGACTGTTCTGGCAGAATTCTCGGTCATCAGCACTCGGTAACCTTTATCAAGATGAGTTTTTATGGCCTTGTTTACTGGTCCACCACCCATGGTCTCACCACTCAAAAAAAGGTCATGGTGATGTTTTTTTATCCTATTGGCCATTATTTGAGTAGGAGAAGGGAGAACCATCTTCACTGCATTCTCCATTGATTCATAAGAATCATATAGCATTATGTCCTGGGTCCCGGTGCCCACATCGATTGCCAGTATTTTCATGTTTTATAGTATAGGCTCTTTTATAATAAGAATTAACACCCCACTCAAGATACACATAAGAATGTACATATATATACAACAAAGATTTAAGTAGTACGTTAAGCATATCTTTGTGTCAGACAATTATATATTGGAACATCTAAAAAATCTATAAAAATAAACAGATTATTTCATTGATTTTCAAGATTTCCCATTTATTAAATCTAGTTAATATGCATAATTAAGGATTAAATCTTTCAAATAATGCGTATAGGAATTAAATTTGAAATCAAGGAAATTTAAGAGGTGAAATTCATGTACAGTGTAAAATTAACTGAAAAAGAAATTCCCAAAAAATGGTACAACATCGCCGCGGATTTACCAGTAGAGTTCCCGGCCTACGACCAGACCGAAGAAGGGAAACAACTGGAAAACCTACCCAAAATATTCTCCAAAGGAGTATTAGAACAGGAATTATCCACAGAACGTTACATAAAGATCCCTAAGGAAGTTAGGAATCTTTACAAACAGATGGGCCGACCCACCCCACTGGCAAGAGCCAAAGCCCTGGAAGACCATCTGGACACCCCGGCCAAGATATTCTACAAAAGGGAAGACACTTCCCCCACAGGAAGTCACAAATTAAACACTGCAATAGCCCAGGCATACTACGCTAAAAAAGATGGTATCGAACGTTTAACCACTGAAACCGGTGCAGGACAATGGGGAACCGCCCTTTCACTGGCCTGTAACCTCATGGACATGGACTGCACAGTTTACATGGTTAAGGTATCATTCAACCAGAAACCTTACCGTAAAACCATCATGCAACTCTACAATGGAGAAGTATTAGCATCACCCACCGATAGAACTGAATTCGGTAGGAAAGTGCTGAAAGAAAATCCAGAACATCCTGGAACCCTGGGAGTAGCTATATCCGAAGCAATTGAAGATGCATTAAACGATGAAAAAGTGAACTACTCCTTAGGAAGCGTTTTAAACCACGTTATGTTACACCAGACTGTAATTGGACAGGAAACCAAGAAACAACTGGAAATATTCGATGAATCTCCAGATGTTATGGTGGCCTGTGTTGGTGGTGGCAGTAACTTTGCCGGAGCCATATTCCCATTCGTCAAGGACCAGTTGGATGAAAAAATCGACTGTAAATTCATTGCCGCCGAACCAGCCCACTGCCCAACCCTGACCCAGGGAGAATACTGCTATGACTTCGGAGACACCGCCGGACTCACCCCACTAATTAAAATGTACACCATGGGACACGACTACATACCACCATCAGATCATGCTGGAGGCCTCCGATACCACGGTATGTCACCTTTAGTAGCTCTTCTGGTTAACCAGGGCATTGTAGAAGCAAGAGCTGTGGAACAGAACGATATCTTCAAGAGCGGAGTGACCTTCGCCAGAACAGAAGGAATTGTACCTGCACCAGAAACCTGTCACGCCATAAAAATCGGAATAGATGAAGCATTAGAATGCAAGAAGACGGGTGAAGAGAAAAACATCGTGGTTAACTTCTCTGGACACGGACTCCTGGATCTTAAAGGTTATGATGATTATCTAGAAGGTAAAATAGTAGATTAATCCATCTAAACCTTTTTTACCCCAAAATAAATCTTTTTTACTTTTTTCTACCCTATTACTTTTTTTGATTCCCCAACCGGGTTGGTGGGAATTTGATATTTTTGGACTGGTAGAATATATCTATTTATAATCCATCATTCATAGAATTAATGTATAAATTTAGACTTAAATTGGAGGATCATTATTATGTACCAGATAGGGGAAGCCTTAATCGGAAACGGAAATGAAATTGCTCACATTGATCTAGTAATTGGAGATAAAAACGGGCCAGTAGGTGCTGCCTTCGTGAATAACATGTCAAATCTTTCACTGGGGCACACACCATTGCTGTCAGTTGTCAGACCTAACCTGATGACCAAACCAGCAACACTCATAGTTCCCAAGGTCAGTGTACGATGCCTTGATGATGCCAACAAGATATTTGGACCAGCTCAAACCGCAGTAGGTAGAGCAGTGGCCGATGCAGTGGAAGAAGGCATATTACCAAAAGAAGATGCTGAAGATATGGTTCTGATCATCAGTGTGTTCATCCACCCCGAAGCATCAGATTACCGTAAAATCTACCAGTACAACTACGGAGCAACTAAACTAGCCCTTAGAAGAGCAATGGAAGGATATCCGTCCTTAAACAAAGTATTAGCTGAAAAAGACAGAGGAGCGCATCCAGTAATGGGTTTCAAAGTAACCAGATTATGGAAGCCACCGTACCTGCAGGTAGCACTTGACCTGGACAACATGCAGGAAATGGAACGCATCATAGACAGCCTCCCAGACCGGGAAAGAATCCTGATAGAAGCAGGAACACCACTGGTTAAGAAGTTTGGAGTGGGAATCATCAGCAAGATCAGGGAACTCAAGAAAGATGCCTTCATCATTGCCGACCTCAAGACCCTGGATGTTGGCCGTGTAGAAGTTAAAATGGCAGCAGATGAAACTGCAGATGCAGTGGCCATTTCCGGACTTGGAACCCAGGAATCCATTGAAAAAGCCATCCACGAAGCCCAGAAACAGGGAATTTACTCCATACTGGACATGATGAATGTGGACAACTTCACTGAAAAACTGGAAAACCTCAATTTAAAACCAGATATCGTGCTCTTACACCGTAACGTGGACTTGGAAACCATGAAAGCTGAACGTGGTGAAGAACAGGCAGCCATGACCGAGTGGGGTAACATTAACCAGATCAAGGACATTCTGGGAGATAATGGTCTGGTGGCAGTAGCCGGAGGTATTGTTCCTAAAAAGATGGATCAGGCCTTAGACAGTGGTGCAGACATTATTGTGGTGGGTCGTTACATCATCGGATCCAGAGATGTACGCCACGCAGCCGAGGACTTCCTGGAAAAAATGCCCCAGGACCCTGACACCATGCGACTGGCCCTGGATGAAGATGAATCCCTTTAATAGGAGACGAATCCAACTAATGAGCATGTAAAATATGCTCAACCCTTTTTTTTATTTAGAAATTATTTATCATTTTTTTAGCGATTTATAATCATTTCTACACCTATAAACTATTAAAAGGCATTTATGTACTTATTTTCCCATATTTTAGATTTTTAGCCTTTAACTGATTTACTATTAAATTTCATCAATTTTTACCACTTCAATTATACGATTTTTTTTATGATTTTGGAGTTAACACCTTAGAAACAATTTTATTACAATAAAAAATGTTTAAATAAAAGTTTGAACGATAATTACCACCCGAATGAAATAGAAAACAGTATATAGTAGAACTGTTTGAATTTATTATTAAGTTAGCTGTTAGTAACATTTGTTACTGGGAGTACGCGGCAGGGTTCGCGTATTGTGATTTGTACTTATCGTGATATTATGTAGATATTACTTAGGCTGATTGAAAACGGAGATATATAAAAAGAGGAATCTCAAAAAAAGGGAGAGAATTAATAATGAAAGTTATTGTGCATGATCTTGACCCGGAAGAATTTCTCCAGGCATTTCCAGGTCTCAAAAACCGTGAAGATGTGAGGATAATCGCCGAAAATGAGGGGCCGATAAGAAACTGCATCGGTTGTTTCAGCTGTTGGATTAGAACACCCATGCAGTGTATCATAAACGACGGTTATAATGACTTATCCCATCGATTTGATGGAGACGAAGTTATCATCATCAGCAAGTGTGTGTATGGTGGATACAGTCGCTTTGTAAAGAATGTTTTTGACCGGTCCATCGGTAGTGGTACCCCATTTTTTGAGATACGTGAGGGTGAACTAAAACATGTTCAACGAGAGAATAAGGAGGAAGCATCTCCAAATTTTAACGTGTACATGTATGGAAATGTGACTGATCTTGAAAAAAAGATGATAACAGGACTTTACATTGCAAATAAAGCAAATATGGGACCAGATACTACTGGGGAGCTGTATTTCATCAACGATGTTTATGATGAGGTTCCATTATGAAATTCGCCATGATCATGGGCAGCCCCAAAAGGAGAGGAAGTATCTCCGCTCATCTGATTGAAGAGATGAAGACTACAATTGGAGATAAAGGAGAGGTGAATATCTTTAATGCTTTAGAACCTGAGCAGTTTGAAGAGGTTCTTTCCTGTGACCGACTGGTTTTTGTTTTCCCTCTTTACTTTGACAGCCTTCCTTCACATGTTATTTCGTACCTGGAACAGTTGGATGCATTCATTCAAGAACATCCGCCGGAAAAGAAACCTTCGGTGTATGCGGTCTGTAACTTAGGGTTCTACGAGGGATACCAGACCAAATGGGCTCTCGGCAGGATCCAGTGCTGGTCTGAAGCAGTCGATCTTCCATGGAAAGTAGGTCTTGGGGTTGGTGCAGGTCCTTTTACCCCTCATCTACCGCCGGAAGCTAGAGAAAAAACCGACAAAGGAAAAAAACAGTTCATGCAATTACTTCTTTCAGATACCGCCGGGGACAACATATTCACCGAGCCAGATATGTCCAAGGAGATGTACGTGGAAATTGCCAATAAACAATGGATTCCTCAACTGGAAGCAAACGGTCTTACAGTGGATGATGTCATGAATCCACACCCAAGACAAAATTGACTTTGCACTGGCACTAGGACACAAAAATTCAATATCCATTTTTTTCTCCTGAAATTGTTAAAAATGGAATTAATCTTAAAAAAATCATTTTTTATCTTTTTACAATACAGTCAAGTGCTTTCGCTGATATTTTAAATATGACCTTGAATATGACCTCAATTCGAGTTTTATGAGTTATCCCCATTCTCAATACCAATTGGTATTGAAGATTTCAATACTTTTCTTGATCTATTCATTTACAGCCAATCAGGTAACTATAGCCTCCTATCCAAATCATCTAAATGTAAATAAGAAAAAAGTTAAAACTTAATAAATTCAAATTATATTTGATGTGGGGGAATTATCAGTGCAAAAAGTAATTTTGGGAATAAGCGGAAGCCCCAGGAAGCAGGCTACAGAGTACGTTCTAAGTGAAGCTCTGAACACCATGGAAGAAAAGGGTTATGAAACCAAACTTTTTACTGTTAGGGGAAAGGACATTAGTCCCTGCAGGAATTGCGATTACTGCCTTCGAAAAAAGGAATGCATAGTCAAAGATGATATGTACCAGCTCTATCCTCTTTTTAAGGATGTTGAAGGGATTATAATGGCCACTCCCATTTACAATGGTGGGGTTAGCGCCCAAATCAAAGCGGTTATGGACCGTACCCGTGCCGCAGCAGCTGTGGACATAAACTTCCTGAAACACAAAGTAGGAATGGCCATTGCTGTAGGTGGGGATCGTGTTGGAGGTCAGGAACTGGCCATACAACAGATTATGACTTTTTATATTCTTAATGGAACAATACCGGTTAGTGGAGGACCCTTTGGATCCAATCTTGGAGCCAACTTCTGGTCACAGGATACCCTAAAAGGGGTTAAAGAAGATGAAGAAGGTTTCCGAAGTCTCAAGAAAACCCTGAACCGGTTCCAGGAATTTCTGGAAATCTACCAAAAAGATTGATGAACTAGTTAGTAACATCCATAAAAACATGGAGTTATAAGGTATAAGTTATAATTAAATAAAGATTATTAACCCTTTAGGTGGAATAAAAAAACTGCAAATCGATTATAAATATTTAAAGATAAGTTATAACTTATAAGTTATAAGGAGATTGGTTATGAGAATAGAAGTTGATCCAGAAAAATGTACAGGCTGTGGAATCTGTAAGGAAGAGTGCCCCAAAGGAGCCAAAATATGGGATGTGAATAAGAAGGCCATGGCCACCAATTTACGCTACTGTCACCTGTGCACAATCTGCGCTTCCAAGTGTCCGGAAGGTGCCATACTTATAGTGAGGGATGATCCAAATGAACCGAAAAAGCAAGATACAGAGGAAGACCTCTGAAACCAGCATAATTGTTGAGCTGGATCTGGATGGTACAGGGGAGTACCAGGTGGAAACCGGGATTCAGTTTTTAAACCACATGCTGGAATCATTCACCAGGCACAGTCTTTTTGATCTGAAGGTGGAAGCCCAGGGAGATATCCAAATAGACGACCACCATACTGTAGAAGACGTGGCCATAGTTCTGGGTGAAGCTCTACAGGAAGCACTGGGAGATAAAAAGGGAATACGTAGAATGGCCCATGCACTGGTGCCCATGGATGAATCCCTGGCTATGGTAGCCATAGACCTATCCGGCCGCAGTTACACTGTACTGGATCTGAACTTCCACCAGGGAAAAGTAGGTGATCTCAACACCGAGAACGTGGGGCACTTTTTAGAGTCCCTGGCCCAGACCGGGAAGATCAATCTTCACGCCCGCTGTGAAGGAGAAAACGACCACCACCAGGTGGAAGCCATCTTCAAGGCCCTGGCCCGTGCACTGCACGATTCAACCAGAGTGGTCCACGATAGGATGCCCAGTACCAAAGGTGTAATCTAAATCAATCATTGGGTAAATCTAAAAGCCATTGGGTAAATCTAAAAGCAATGATATAATAAATTTAAAATCAATCATGGGTAAATCATTGGGGTAAATATGTCCGGCAATGAAAAACCAGTTGTACCTGAACAAAAAATTCCAAAAATCAGACTTGAAACCTTAACTGATGGAATATTTGCCATAGCAATGACTCTACTGGTTTTAAGCCTCGAAGTACCCGTATTGCCTGCTAATCCAACCCCACCCGTAATCAACGAATATATCGTTAACACACTACTACCCCAGATAGGCATTTACATAATTAGTTTCGCAATTTTAGGTAGTTTCTGGTTGAACCACCATATATTTTACGCCATGAAGTATACTGATCTGGCTCTTAACTGGTTAAACATATTCTGGTTAATGTCAATTGCCATTGTGCCATTTTCCACATCATTAATGAGTAACTATGGCCAATACCAGTTTGCAGAGATAATTTTCGCCTTAAACATGCTGATTATCAGCGTTTTATATTATAACATCTGGCACTACGCTTTTAAAAATGAAATGATATATGAACCGGTGATGCCCTACGCCAAGATGATCCAACGATCTAACCTTTTACTGCCAGTAATATCGCTGATGGCAATTGGAATTTCTTTTATCATTCCCGAGGGAACTATTCTCATTTTCATAATGATACCCGCCTTATTAAATATAAGCACCTTTGTGCAAAAAAGAAGGCACAGTGAATAGTTAATAGGATAGTTATCACCAAGATTGATTTTAATTAACTAAAAGAGGAGATAAAATACCTAACTAATTCAAATAACCTACTAACTAAGGAGATAACCTAACTAAAGGAGATTCTTATGACTTCTGACAAAGAAAAGCCAAGCCTGTACTTTCCAACCAATAGACTGGAAACCCTGACTGATGGTTTGTTTGCCATAGCCATGACCATCCTGGTGGTGACCATTGAGATACCCATGGGACCCATTCACACTTCTCAACTGTTTCTACAAACCACTGGAGAAATTTTACCTAAATACGTTGTATATTTCCTCAGTTTCTTAATATTAGCCGGTTTTTGGATAAATCACCATGTATTATTCCTGATTAAAAAAACAAATATGACCTTGACTTGGATCAATGTTTTCTGGTTGATGTTCATAGCTCTAGTGCCTCTATCAACATCACTTATTGCACAATTTCCCCAGTACCAGCTTTCACAACTGATCTTCGACGTGAACATCTTAGTTGTGGGTTTGTTCGCCTTTATGATCTGGAAGTATTCTGTAGATCATGATCTGATCCTGGAGAAGGTAAAACCATACGATCCTTACATTAAAAGAATCACGTTATTCACGCCAGCCATAGTGATCCTCTCCATGTTAATCTCTTTTATTAACCTGAAATGGAGTTTGTTAATTTTATTCATGATCCCTGTGCTTTTTGTGGTTGCCCTCAAAGTATGGTCCCTTAGAGATCTTAAAAAATTAATCCTAGGCACCAAAAACTAAAGATTTATTGAACAAACTAAACATAATATTGACAAAAGCAAACATGATAATCTTTTACGAAAAATAAAGTTGGAGGTAAAAAAATGAAACCACTAATCGCCTGTTATTCTTACTCCGGGAACACACTGACTGTTGCCCAGAAACTGCAAAATTTAGTAAATGCAGATTTTACACGTATAGAACCGGTTAAAGATAGATGGTATCTTATTAAAGCAGTCCACGCATATCTGGAGAAAAAATGGCCCATAAAACCCTGCATAACTGACATGAGCCAATACGATTGTTTGATTGTCTGCTGTCCTGTCTGGGCTAGCCGCACCCCACCAGGCGTTAACCAGTACCTGGAAGAGTTGGAGAATGTTTCTGGGAAAAAATGCGCTGCTCTGGTGACCATGGGTGGTGATGGCAATCAGATCGCCACTATGCAGATCCGTGAAAACTTAGAATCCCAGGGAATGGAATTTATTGACAAACTGGCCATTGGGGGCAAGGCCCAGGAAAGTGGGGAATGGGAATCTATGGTTGAGGACTTTGCTGGGAAATTCCAGGACTAAAATAATTAAGAGAAATGAAGATTACGACTTCATTAACTCTATTCCTATTTTTCATTTTTTTATTTGCGGATAATTTATTGGAAGTAATTGAATATCCTACCAAAATCAATACCTGAAATCTTCTGACCACGATAATCTGAGTATATATCTTCTGAGGCTTCTTCCAGTTCCGTAGATTTTATTCCATGGTCCAGAGAGAGTTTGGCCTCAATAAAGGCAGCCAGACGATCAGCGGCGTGGAGAAGTTCTCCATCCAGAGGAGAGAATTCATCCAGATTGTACTTTTTATTGAGATCCCTGAAACTAACCCCCAGTTTAACTTCCTGATTGTCCTGTATCTTGTTTTCAAATTCTGATTCTGAAAAATACTTCATATCAGCATGCCAAGGACGAGGTAACAATGGTAAAAGTTCTTCTTTCATCTGAAAATCTTCATAATCTTTAATTATCTCCTTTAGTCCTTCCACAGAGCCCTTAACCGGAGATATGATGTCTTTAGTTAGAACTTCCGGCAGATCATGGAATAACCCTGCATAAAAATTATTATAGAAACGTTTTGGACAGGCTTTTATTCCCATTTCCAGGGTACACAGGTAACTGGTGGCAGCTACAATGAACATATGTCCCAGTACCGATGTTTCAGGTATGCGGGGAATGTGTGCCCATCGTTTCTGGAAGCGAAGCTGTCCGCAGAGATCAATGAATCCAAAGGACTTTTTACCCAGAAGGATCTTCTGCACTCCAACAAGATCGTAATGGTCTTCAATCTGGTTTTCAATGTTTTCCTTGGTTTTTTCAATACCATAAATAAAGGGTGCAGTGTGGTAAATGATCTTGAATTCCCACTGGGTGGCCAGGTAATGAGCCGCTCTTAAAATTCGTCTTTCCAGAGTATTGGGACTATTCAGGTAGTAATTTTTAAATCGTTTCTGGAAATCAGGACCCAGGCCCTCCATATCACTTTCTAGTTTCCGGAAAACATGTTTATTAAGTTCTTCACCCTTTTCTTTCATCATACGGTGGAATACCGGTGGTTTAATGTCAGTTAAAACAGTTCGGTGAAGGAATTCAAAGATACCCCCCTCGATGAGAGATATCCAGTTTACACTATCCGGCCCTCCCCTGTCTTCCTCAAATCGAGCTATAACATAGGCAATTACCATTTTATGAGCCTGTTTATCCAACTCAGTGAATTCAACCGGACGGATATGATCATTCCAGCGCTGCATGCTGGCTGCTTTGGAGAAGCGTTCTATGATGTTTTCGATCATTTTAATACACCATATTTGGTTATGGATAACGTAATATTAAATAGTAATGATCTTATTAAAATTTGAGAATGTGGAATGAATTAATGGAATAAATTAAAAGATTTGGAACGAATCAAAATTAATTATCAAAAATAAAAAAAGTACAGTCCTTAAGGACTGTTTAAGAATTGACTTATTCTGGTTTGGAAACTAAAACGGTCTTGGACATGGTCTGTCCTTGAGGACCGTGTGGTTTACGCAGTACAGTGTCATTTGCTTTTTCGATTTCACGTGCTTCAGTTGCGAGTTTAGCAGCTGTAGCTATGAGTTCGTGAGCTGAAGCCACGATTGGTACGTATTTTTCCATATCTTTAACCATGAAACAGCCTTTGAGGTCAATGTCACCCACTTTAGCAGCCATTTCGTAAGCAGCCATTGCTTTTGCTTTTGCGTATGGGCTGGCGAATCCAGCGGTTTCTGTAGCTTTAGCAGCGTCAATAACGACTTTTGGTAATTCAATGTCTTCTCCTGCTTCGCAGGCAGCGATCATTCCATCGATGGTTTCCTGTACCACTCGGTATGCACCAGTGGCAGCCAGTACTTTTATTACATCTGCGTTGAATGAGGCCATTTCAGTTGGGTCCAGGAATTCTCTTCGAGCTCCGATCATTGGGTCTCCGAGAACAACGATGTATCCTAATCCCTGTTCATCCATTTCTTCCCTTTTACCCATTCCAGGAGCGTCACCAATGATTAGTGCTGGGACGTCCATTCCAGATAATAATTCTCGAGCTTTAGCTGGTCCAGGAGCACCAGGGTTTGGGCTGATGAATATCACGAAATCAGGGTCGAAATCTGCAATTTTAGGTACGATTTCTTCAACCTGTTCTGGGTTCATCTTTGCTCCAGAACTTACTCCTCTAACGTCTATGTTAGGTCGGTCTGCCCTCTCATCTAAGACTAAGTCAAGAACTGGAGAGGTACCTATGTTACCGCTTTTAATAACTCCTATTTTTACAACCATATTATCACCGATTTGCTATTTGAGAGATCGGCTTAAGTATTTTTTCATTTAATTATTAGGGGAAGGTTTATATAGGAGATTCAGAGGGCGATTGGGAAGGTGGCTATTTAAAGAAATTAGATTCCAAATCAAAGCTCCTATTCAGATAAACAGGGGCAATAATTATTTATCAGTTTATTCATGCCCTTCATGCCCCAGTTGGATAAATATAGATAATCCCCAGTATTACTAAAGTAATGTTCTTGATTAAAAAAGACGTGCATTTCCAGTGTAAAAAATTTCAATTGTTTATTTTAAAAAGGAAAATGAGGGTTTATTAACCCTTTTGTATCTTAAGAAATACTTGATAGGATTGAGTTTGTTATGGGTTCCCATCAGTTCCTTTATGGATTTTCATCAGTTGAATTGCATAGATAAATACTGCAATTATGGCCAGTAAATAGAACAGGTAAACAACACTATCTGTAGGGCCTGTTTCTACCCATATCATGGTTGATGTAATCACAATTGCATACAGGGCCGTGAATGCCCCATTGGCCTTAATCTGAGTAGCGTAAATTATTCGTAGCACTGCTCCGATGATGAACATCTGTATGATCATAGCATAAAATCCAAAGTCCAGAACCGCTGGTCCGAATATGGTGGATGTGATACTGGTGGTTGGTGTACTTCCTGACACTGGATAGTTAAGAACTATCTGTCCCACTGTAACCCTGGGATGCCCTGTGGAGAGCGCTTGCTGAAACAGAGTGCCTCCTGTGGCCCCAGCCATGTGGACGATCTTGTCAAAAACCATCATAGTGAATCCTGCCCTGTAAGCAACAAGTTGTAATGGATTCAATGCCCATTGCTGCCATTGAATGGACATGACAGCTATATAACCTGCTGCTACCCCCACTAAAGCAATTAGAAGAATAGCAATTAGTATGTGGCTGGTTTTCATTTTTCGAGTGTAGTAAATGGTTATGAATCCACTGATCAGAATAGCCATGGTGGTGGTTCGGTAACCATTGATGGCAAAAGCTCCCAGTCCTATAATGAAAAGGAAATAATACCATTTACGGGGATATTTAGCCAGAAGGATGGTAATTGCCGGGAGGAATATTGGGTATGCGAAGCGCCATAAGTCAGTGGTGGCTTTGAACTTCAAGTAGCCGCTTAAGATAGGTATGCCTCCCAGGAGATAGAGGTTCAGGATCTGCAGGAATATACCGATAAGTACTGCAGCAAGCACCACCCTCTCATCTAAGAGGATTCGAAGTTTATTGTACCATGGATCAGAATCCTTTTCACCGATATTAGGCCCTCCAAAGAGAGATTTGAGTTTTTCACTGCGATTGTAAATGAATTTAGGGACCCATACACCAGCAATGAAAAACAGGGTCCCGGCGAAAACATAGGCCCATGTAGTACTGGAAATCCACTGCAGGTTTCTCAGGTGTTCTTGATAAGCTATTGCCGCCAGTGATACATAAATGGCAATTATTACCACCAAAATATAGGGTGAAAATAGATCCATACTTTTAAACTTCATAAAAATATTCTCCTAAATTGTTACAATTCCTATATAGTTATATTCTGAAATAAAAGTTCATACCCTATTGAAATAAGCAGTTGAAATGAATTGAATAAAATAATATCAGAATTTTTTTTATTCCTTTTTTGAATTATTTAGGCTTTGATGATTTAAGCTTTAAGGATTATTTTAAGTATTATTTGTCTAATTCCTTTATTCCCTTTGTTTATAAACCTTTTCAGTTAGGGATGAAATCACACCAGATGTGGCCAGATCCATTAAGAATTGTCCCAATAGTTATTCCCCATGATTCTACAGTAGAAAATACAGTCAGAGATCGGGATATATATTGAGTCTACAGTAGAAAAAATCATTGTGATTTTTTAGAAAAACTAGAGAATAATCCAAGATTATTTAAAAATTCATCCATTAAATAATTCTACAGTAGAAAAAATTAACTCGTTTAAATAACATTTTTTTCCGATTTAAGAGCTTGATTAGGAGCTTAATTTATTTTAAAAAAAATCTCTAGAAATTAAAAAAATAAGACCCTGAAAAAAATAAAAATAATAAATTTTCAATGGTGACCCGATTATTAATTAAAACATTATTAATTTAATATTTTTTACTTGTTTTTTTACTTGCCACAATCTCCTGCTGCAGTTTTAACCAGCCTACTGGCAAAGGTGGAACATGCTGATACATGGGTGTGAACGTAACTGGCCAATGTGTTCTTACTCATTAGTCCATCCATAGACCCAGTTACCCCTTTACCCCTCATTATCTCAAATGCAAATTTAGGTTTAAGGCCTTCCAGTTCCAGTTTGGAGTAGTGAAACTCATGACCATGGAATATCTCTCCTTCTGGAATAATGATGTTATCCTGTGCTGCCCTAGCAATGACGTAACTCAGAGCCTGGGGTTTTTTGGTCATATGAGAATCGTAACCAAACACATCACACATCTGATGATGGTTTATGGAACGGGTGAGATACATTAATCCCCCACACTCTGCATAAATTGGCCGTGCTTCCTGGTGGAACTTTTTAATGGAACTGCGCATGGCCTGGTTGGCTTCCAGTTCCCGTGCAAATATCTCAGGGTAACCTCCCCCAATGTAAATCCCATCCACATCTGGTACTTCTTCATCGTGTAATGGGCTGAAGTAAACCAGTTCTGCATTATTAGCCTCCAAAGCCTCAAGGTTGTCCTGGTAGTAAAAGGTGAAGACTTCATCCCGGGCAATGCCCATTTTAACCTTCTGGGTGGTTTCCTGCTGAAAAAGAGGTTCTCTTCCTTCAGGCAGTTTCCCCGCACCTTTCATTATGCTGGTAAGTGCATCAAGGTCTATGTTCTCCTCCATGACCCGCCCCCAGTCTTCAATGTTCCGTTTAATATTCTCCCTTTCCACTGCCGGAACCAGGCCAAGATGACGTTGTTCTACAGTAATGGCCTCATCTCGAGGAATACCACCAATTACTGGAGTATCCGCCAGTTTTTCCACAGCTTCCTTGGTTTTCAGGTAGTGTTTCCTGTTTTTAACCATATTCAGAATGACACCCTCAATTCTAATGGTGGGATCCAGAGTTTTAAATCCAATTACAATGGCTGCAGCACTTTTAACCAGGCTGCGGGAGTTTAAAATGAGAACAACTGGTGCGTTGAGTGCTTTGGCAATTGATGCCGTGTTTCCCACATCTCCAGTGGGACTTATTCCTTCATAAAGCCCCCTAACACCTTCTATAACTCCTATTTTTGAGTTTGAAATCTTCAAACCCCTTTCAAATGCCTCGCGGATCTGGCCATCACTCATGAAAAATGAATCCAGATTTCGGCTGATGTTTCCAGTGGCCAGGGTATGATAAGTGGTATCAATATAATCCGGGCCTGCTTTATAGGGTTGAACTTCCTGCTCACTGGAGAGAGCTTTCATTATTCCCGTGGAAATGGTAGTCTTCCCCACTGCGCTACCTGTGCCTGCCAGTACTAATCTCATGTGTCTAATAAGAACTGTCTTTTATTATAAAAGTGGTGACATGCAGGAGGCATATACTTGGATAGAAAAATTCAGGATGCTAAAAAAAAATGGAAAAATAGTTAAAAAATTATTCCACAGCTTTTGCAGTGGTGTATGAATCATATATTGCATATAACCAGACTATGATGTATGCTATCCATGCATATGAGGTTACCATGTATATAGCAGCAGTTAATATGATAGTTAAAATCACTAGTACAATTCCCATCATGGTCTTTCCGGCGTATATTTCACCTAAACCTGGTATTATGAAGGACAATACCGCTGCTAAGATTGGATTTTTTGCCATTTTTTATTACCTCCCTACGTTAGTAAACAATATCTAACATAGATTGATTTATAAACATTTCTATAGTTTAACCCGGAAATCCCAATTAAAAATAATTTTTAAATTATAATTTTATTCCCAAATTCATTAAAAACTGTGATTTCTTTAATTGGTTATGAAAAAAGGTTTAAAAATGATACGATGACTAAAAAAGTTGAATTTGTATGAATTTGTATGATAACTGTTACTTTGCATCTGCTCTTTCTAAATTTTTATTAATCTTGGCAAACACATAATGAGTTGATGGAGATAGAAAAACTGCGTATCCTGGGCGAAGCCTCCCAATACGACCTCTGCAACTATGTAGGGCTAAATAAGGAGAATTTCACTTCCCGTAACCTACCTGGGATTTATCATGCCCGCACTCAAAGTGGGTGCCAGGTTCCCCTATTCAAGGTCCTGATGAGTAATCACTGCACCAGTGACTGCAAATACTGTATTAATCACTGCCATAACCGTTTTGAAAGGATTGAATTTTCGCCAGAAGAGTTAATATCGGTTTTTCTTCACTATTATCAAAATCACTATGCTGAAGGGCTTTTTTTAAGTTCAGGAATGCCCGGGGATGCTGATGTGGCCATGGAGAAGATGGTGGAGGTGGCCCGTAAACTGCGCCTGGAATATGAGTACCAGGGTTACATACACCTTAAAGTAATTCCAGGGGCTTCCTATGATATGATTAAAAGGGCCATGAACCTGGCAGACCGGGTGAGTGTGAACCTTGAATCAGCCACTCAATCTGGTTTCCAGGAACTCACCAGCACTAAAGATTACCATAACGATGTTCTGCGGAGAATGAAATGGATTGGACGTTTGAAAAAACGCCACAGAGATATGGCACCTTCCGGTCAGAGTACCCAGCTAATTGTGGGAGCCAACAATGAAACTGACCAGGACATACTTAAACGGGCAGAATGGCTCCATAAACATTTGAATATTAACCTAAGTTACCTCAGTCCCTTTGAGCCCATCAGAGAAACTCCACTGGAAAATCACACCACACCTGAAGGTAAGCGAACTCCCCGACTTTATCAGGCTCAGTTTCTCTTGAACTCTTATGATTTTTCACTGGATGAACTGGTTCTGGATGATCAAGGTTTCCTCATCCTGGATGATGATCCCAAACTGCTCTGGGCAAAATCTAACCCAGATACTTTCCCTGTGGAAGTAAATGAAGCCAGTTTTAAAGAGTTACTGCGTGTTCCGGGCATAGGAAAAAAATCTGCCCAAAGGATCCTGGATGCCCGTAGAAAAGGAGTAAAATTCAGTAAACTGGACGATCTTAAGAAGTTAGGCGTGGTGGCAAAAAGAGCTGAGCCATTTATCCAGTTGAACCATGCCAGACAGACCACACTGTCATTTTAAACGTGTTTTAATGTATTTATAGTGACTGCATTTTACTAATCTCAGAACAATCGACAAAAAAGGAAAAAGTTATAAGTTATAACTAATAAGTTCTAACTTATAATTAATTATAACTTATAACTAACCACCCCCGTTTAATCCTTAATTTCTAAAAATTTTCCTCCTCAAACATTTCCCATATCTCAGGATATTTCTGTTGCACTGCCTCTTCAATAAGGGCAGAAGCCTCTTTACTTATACTGAATGCGGGTTTGGTATTCTTTAAAAATCTCAAAACAGCTGCTGATCTGGCAGACCATAACGATATGCGCGGATTTTTACGCACATCCAACACCACCCCATCAATGATGACTTTATTTGGATCTTCCTTGGTTTTTCTGGGCTTTTTAGTTTTTTGAGGGCTTTTAACCTTTGAATAACTTCTGGAAACTGTTTTCTCAGAAGTTTTATTCTTTACATGTACTTTTTTTTCATTGCCTCGCTGCTTCTTCGGTTTATCCTCATTTTTAGGTTTTTCTTTCCGAATCAGAGCATCCAATCCCATTCCCAGTGCACTCTCACCATTTTTAGCAGGAGTCATTTATTATCCCTCACATCAGATTCATTCAACGATAAAAATTCCTTGGCAAGGTCATTATAAGCTTCAGTCCCTATACATTCATCATCATAGATAATACATGGTTTTCCATGGCTAGGGGCCTCAGCCAGTTTCACATTACGAGGAATGGTAGTTTTAAAAATGTATTCAGTGTCACCGAAGTACTGTTTAACGTTATGGTAAACATCCCGGCCCAGTCGAGTACGGGAATCATAAAGGGTGATTAATATTCCCTTTATGGGTGAAGGACTGTTTAGGCGACTTTCAACCAGTTTCATGGCATCTAAAAGATCAGCCATTCCCTCCAGGGCATAGAACTCAGCCTGGATAGGTATGATGACACTATCGGCAGCTACCAGGGCATTAATGGTTAAGATACCCAGAGAAGGAGGCACATCCAGTAAAACATAATCGTAATCATCCAGAAGACCATCCATTGATTCTTTTAGTATGAATGGGAATCCAATATCTTTACTGAGCTCTATTTCAGCCCCACTCAGTGAGATATGGCTGGGAAGGAGGTCCAGCTGGGAAATTTCAGTGGAGACAATGGCCTCGCCCACTGTCTGTTCTCCAGTTAAAACCCGGTAAACTGAATTATCCTCGTTTTTCTCCACACCGAACGCGGTGGTGGCATTAGCCTGGGGGTCCATATCAATTACCAGAACTTTCTTTCCTAACAATGCTAATGCAGCTGAAAGGTTTACTGCGGTGGTGGTTTTACCACAACCACCCTTTTGATTGAGTATTGATATTACTTCTGCCATAATGGTTCTCCAATTATTTTTTTGAAATTTCTTATAAATTATAAGTTATAAGTATAAGTTATAAGTTATAATATTTAAAGGTTGCATATGGGTACATAATCAGTTTAAATGGATTTACAGGACTGGTAGCTTATCAGATTAAAAATCAAATGAATAATAATGAAAAAAAATCAAAATACAGGGATCATTCCAGGATGGTTCCCGGTGATGCATTCCCCTCCATTGGATGTGACAATAAAGGTATTCTCAATTCCCACCATTCCTACATCTTTAATTCCATTTTTAGGCTCCACTGCGAACACCATTCCTTCCTGGAGGGGTTGGTCGAATTTTTCGGCAATCACCGGAAGTTCATCAATCAACAGACCTATTGCGTGTCCTAAAAACTTCACCTTACGTGGCCCAAAACCCATGAAGTTTTCCAGAAAGGCCTCGTCCAGGTTATCCATAATCTTACCATATATCCTAGAGGGAATTGCGCCTGGTTTCAGCATTCGGGCTATCTGATTTTGAATTTCCACACATCTCTGGTGTATTTCCAGGGCATGGTCGGGTAAGGGACTACCATACATGTAGGTCATGGTTTTGTCAGTGTTGTATCCATTAACAGCACAGCCAACATCTACAAATACCAGATCACCTTTTTCAAGCTTTCGATACCGGCTTCCAAGAACTGGTGCTGCTGGACTTAATCCACGAGTTCCACTGGCACCGTCAAAATAGGTGGGGTAGATGGAACTGTCACCAAAACCAACATGACCCACCACAATCTCGTTATCGAACATTCCAAAACGGGTTAATCCATCATGGCCCTCCTTTACCAGAGTAGAGAATAGTTCAACGGCCAGATCAGCTTCACTCATCCCCTCGCGTAGCATTTCTGGCCCCATATCCTCTAAGACGCGCTGATGGATTTTTCCAGACTTTCTCATGAAGGAAAGTTCGTAGTTAGTTTTAACTGCCCGCACAGCAGCCAACTGCAAATCAACGGAACGAAATTCATTAAAAGGAAAATGCTTGGTGAAACGTTGATACATGGCCAGTGGCACCACCTCGGTTTCCAGGTACACTGTATCAGGGAGGGTTTCAATATCCTGGCGGGCATCTCGGAAACTCCTCATTGATTTAATATATGGAAAAAGTGATTCATCCTGAGCTCTCTGGTAGCTGCGCCTCACCCAGAAGGTGGGATCTCCCTCACGAGGCACAATTAACATACCATCCTGCATGGTCCCGGTGAAGTAGTAGAGGTTAATTTTGCTGAAAATTACCACCATTTCCCACTCAGGGTTAGAAACATCCATTATGTCCTTAAAAGATCTCATCCTACCTTCAAGCTGAGATAGAGGAACCTTATCCATTATAATAGTCTCCTAATATTTTATTGTATTTTTATCGTATTTTAGTAAAGGGCTTGTATTAGTAAAGGTTATTTTAAAGTTATTTTAAATTAAGAGGTTAAATTACTAAAAGGGGGCTTATTAAGAAAAAAAATAAGCCTTGATTTTAAAGTTAACTTGGATTTAACTCTTAATTAACTCCATTATAGCTAATCATGACTTAAATCCATTAGAAACTAACTCTACTTAGTTCCATTAAAGCTAACTCAACTTAGCCTATTAGAAGCTAACCCTTCGTGAGATGTCCATTGGTAGAGGTAGAGGCCTGTAGGGCATTCCCTCAGTTTCCAGTTTTATGACATCGATGAGTTCCTGAAGGCCCATGGATACTTTCTGACCGGTTTCTCTGACGTTAACTGTTAATTCGGAACCTTCATCCATTTCACGGTCCCCAATTACAATAACATATGCTGCCCATTCTCCACCCGCGTTCCGGATCTTCTTACCCACTGTTTCGGGCCGGTCATCCACATCCACTCGTATATGAGCGTCCTTGATTTGCTGTGCCAGTTTATTTGCATACTCCATGTGTCGCTCTGCTATGGGTATAACCCGCACCTGGGTGGGTGCCAACCACACCGGTAACATTGGAACTTTTTCTTTCATGTCCTGTGCTGATTTTTCAAGTAAACTGCATATGACCCGTTCAATACTTCCAGTGGGGCTGCAGTGTAAGATGAGGGGGTGGTGTTCATGCTCCTCAGAATCAATGTAGTTGATTCCGAATCTTTCCCCACTTTCCACATCAATCTGTATGGTGGGGTTTTCAATTGGCCTTCCCAGGGCATCAATGGCAGCAAAATCCATCTTAAATATCCAGTAGTGTTTACGTTCCGGTAAGATCTCCATTAACACGGGTTTTCCAATCATGGCTGCTGCTTTGTTGATCCAGTCTCGATTTTCCTGCATGAAATCTGCTGTAGCCCGAAGGATAACTTCATAATTAACATCCAGATCTTCTCCAGTCTTTTTACACATTTCAATCTGGCCTTCGAACTCCTCCAGTGACTGGTCTAAGTCAGCACAGACTGTGTGCAGGTCGGGCATGGTGAATCCTCGGAGTCTTTTTAATCCCACAACTTCTCCCTTTTTCTCCAGACGGAAACTGTAGGTTGAAAGCTCGTAGATACCCACTGGCAGGTTTTTCCAGGTTAAGAATGAATCTGCCAGGATTCTGAATGCCCCAAAACAGGCCGCGAATCTGAGCATAAGGTCCTTTTTACCGCTAGTCATCCGGTACTGCCTTTCTCCGAATTTTTCTGCGTGCACCCGGATGGCATCGTCTGCCAGGTCGTACATAATTGGAGTTTCCACTGGCATTGCCCCGCGGTCGGTTACCAGGTTGTAAACATAGTCCGATAGCAGGTCACGTATGAGTCTGCCTTTAGGGTACCAGCGAAGGTGTCCCACATCTGCAGATGGTTCATAATCTGCCAGTTTTTTCTCACGCATGAGTTTCACGTGTGGGGGTTCCTCACCAGTAGATTCTCCCCGTCCCAGTTCATAATCCACCAGTTTTTTAAGGTCCTCATTCTGGTAACTGTAATTCTCGGTGTCCAGAAGTTCTCCATCTTTTAATATGTAAAACTCTGATTCTTCACCATCTGCAGGTTTTTCTTCCTTTTTTTCTTCAGCAGTTTGGGAGCTTATACTCCTGGAGAGTTCAGATAAGGGGTGTCCTTTGCAGGAGACTTCGAATGATTTGTACCATCCGAAGGGTACTCTGCTCACAACCTGATCCCGGGACTGGAGTTCTGATTCCAGGTTGGTGAGTATCTTCTTGGCTGCATCAGGAGCGCCTAAAGATGAGCTTAAATGAGCATAGGGATAAATTACGATGTTTTCAGGTTTAACTTTCCCTGATACATCTAATATTTCCCGGACAGCGTTTTCAACCACTGCAGTTGGGTTTTCTTCATCTTCCTTTTCCACGGCAGTGAAAACCACCAGTGCGTTTTCAAAATGGCCTTTCTTCTTTTCGTCTTCTATTTTCTCTGCAATTCTGGTTTTGGATTTGGTCTGGTACTTCAAATGATCAGAATGAATCAAAAGTATGCGCATACTACCACCTTAATATAAACTGAGTTAATTATATGATTAATTTACCCTTTGTATCGGTTAATTATCTTTCAAGACTTAACCTTAAGAATAAAATTCTGTCTTGATGTTATTTATAAACTACCTCTATATGATTGTCTACCCTAAAAAGAGATAGCATTTAAAAAGCTGTTGGAACAATATTTATAACATTATAAGTTGCGATATTTTTATTTTACTAAATCACAGGTGATTGGATGAGAAGCGATAACATAAAAAAGGGGATGCAAAGAGCCCCTCACCGTTCCCTTTTACGGGCGTGTGGTGTGACTGATGCTGAAATGGAAAAACCATTCATTGGAGTGGCTAACAGTTTTACCGACATAGTCCCAGGACATATTCATTTAAAACAAATTGCTGATGCAGTTAAAATGGGAATCAGCCAGGCGGGAGGTGTGCCTTTCGAGTTCAGCACCATGGCTATTTGCGATGGAATTGCCATGAACCATGAGGGAATGCGCTACTCACTGGCCAGCCGTGAAATTGTGGCAGACACAGTGGAGAGCATGGCTCAGGCCCACAGCCTGGATGCTCTGGTTCTTTTACCCACCTGTGATAAAATCGTGCCTGGTATGCTCATGGCTGCTGCCCGTCTGGATATACCCTCAATAGTGGTCACCGGTGGCCCCATGCTCCCTGGAGAATACAAAGGAGAAGCTGTAGACCTCATAAATGTTTTTGAAGCAGTGGGCAAGGTTTCCGCAGGGAAAATGAGTGAAGAAGAACTGGATGAACTGGAACGTTGCGCCTGTCCTGGAGCTGGATCATGCGCCGGGCTCTTCACCGCCAACAGTATGGCCTGTTTAACTGAAGCCATGGGAATGAGTCTACCCTACTGTGCCACTACCCACGCTGTGGACTCCCGTAAGATCCAGCTGGCCCGGGAATCCGGGGAGAAAATAATGGAACTGGTAGCAAAAAACATCACCCCCTCCATGATCATGACTCAAGATGCTTTTAACAATGCCGTGGTTGTTGATCTGGCACTGGGAGGATCCAGTAACACCGCCCTGCACCTACCAGCCATTGCCCATGAACTGGAAGACAAGGGAGTTAAAGTTAATCTGGACCTTTTCGACTATTACAGCAGGAAAATACCTCACCTGGCTGCAATCAGCCCTTCAGGCAAACATACCATGCTGGACCTGCACAAAGCAGGAGGTATTCCTGCAGTTTTAAAAGTTTTAGGAGATAAAATTGTTCAAGAAGCTCTTACCTGTACTAGTGACTCCATCGGCAATAATATCACCGATGCAGAGGTTTTGGATGATTCAGTTATTCATTCACTGGACAATCCCGTGCACCAGGAAGGAGGTATTGCAGTTTTAAAGGGGAATTTAGCCCCTAATGGTTCTGTGGTGAAACAAGCTGCAGTTAGTGAGGACATGTTAACCCATGAAGGCCCAGCTAAAGTTTACAACAGTGAAGAAGAATGTACCAAAGCCATATTCCAGGGTAAAATACGAGAACAGGATGTAATTGTAATTCGTTATGAAGGTCCCCGTGGGGGTCCAGGTATGAGGGAAATGTTAAACCCCACATCTGCAATATCCGGAATGGGAATTAAATCCGTTGCCCTTCTAACTGATGGTAGATTTTCTGGAGGAACTCGGGGCCCGTGTATTGGCCATGTTTCACCAGAAGCCATGAGTAATGGCCCTATTGCCGTAGTTGAAGATGGGGATATTATAAAGATAGACATACCCCAGAGAAAACTGGAACTTTTAGTTGCAGAAGATGAAATCAAACGAAGACTCCAGAATGTGAAACACCCTGAAAAACAGTTAAAGGGTTGGTTAGCACGTTACAGTAAAATGGCCAGTTCAGCTGATGAAGGTGCTGTTCTTAAATAAGGTGATTTAATGGCTAAAAGGCGAAAAGGAAACACAAAAGCTAATCAAACACCTAAATCTCATTCTAAGGAGAAATCCGGCATGGGAAGGGAAATAGCCAGTTACGTTATAATCATACTGGTGGGAATTATACTGGCCCAGCACCTGAACGTAGTGGTTTCCGGAAGTATGGAGCCTGTATTCTACCGAGGAGACGTGGTAGTTATAGAAAAAACCAATTTCCTGGGCCTACAGGAAATAAACCCCTCTGATCTGAAAGTAGGAGATATTATCATATACCATGCCACCTGGTTCCCAGAACCGGTCATTCATCGAATAATCAGCATCCAAACAGGATCTGACGGGCAGACATATTACGTTACCAAAGGAGATAATAACCCCAAACCAGACCCAAGCCTGGTTTCAACAAGCCAGGTGCAGGCCAAAGTGGTAAGTATTGGTAACCAGCCCCTGGTAATTCCTAAAATAGGTTACATAACCCTATGGATCCGTGGATTATGATCCACTGATTCTATTTATTTTAATCAAGAATAAATCCACTATTAATCATTAAAATAAATATCGCAGACTTAAATCTAAATCAAAACTAAATCTAATCATCAAACACTAATCTAATCTCAGAAATATCACTCTTACAAGGTGAATTTATGTACAGAAAACTGGAACAATATGCTATTAAATCCGTGAAAAAAGCAATTCAAGATCTCGGATGGGAAGAACCCTCTGAAATCAAATTTGAAGTACCACCTAATTCTAATATGGGAGATTTGGCTACATCAGTAGCATTCCAATTAGCTTCATCGCTTAAAAAATCTCCAGTGGAGATTTCACAAAACATTTCAAGTAACATTGAAATTATACCTCCTTTTAAAAAAGTAGAATCCAAAGGACCATATGTTAACTTTTTCTTTGACC
Source organism: uncultured Methanobacterium sp. (assembly GCF_963666025.1). Classification (NCBI taxonomy): domain Archaea; kingdom Methanobacteriati; phylum Methanobacteriota; class Methanobacteria; order Methanobacteriales; family Methanobacteriaceae; genus Methanobacterium; species uncultured Methanobacterium sp. The sequence continues at coordinate 1,470,797 of NZ_OY762552.1, forward strand.
CGGAAATGTTCTCACGGATGGTTCTTGAATCAATTCAGGAAGACTACGGTGCACTGGAAAACAAGAATAAAAAAGTAATCCTGGAGCACACTTCTGCCAACCCCAACGGACCATTACACATTGGACACATCAGAAACGCCATTATAGGTGATTCACTGGCCCGTGTTCTTAGAGCAGCTGGTTTCCAGGTGGAAACCCAGTACTATGTTAACGACATGGGGCGACAGATTGCCATGATTGTATGGGGGCTCCAAAACCTGAACTACCAAATGGACCCTGATGGAAAGAAAGATGTGGAGATAGGGAAACTTTACTTCCAGGTTAACCAGGAATTAAAGGCAAATCCAGAAATTAAAAACCAGATAGATTCTATCCTCAAAACATACGAGGAAGAAAACCCACCTGAACTGGAATCAATGTTTAAGGAAGTGGTTAGTAATTGCCTGGAAGGGGTGGAGAATACTTCCCGCCGTATGAACATCACCCACGACGCATTCGTATGGGAGAGCCAGTTTGTCAGGGACGGTTCAATGAAGAAAATACTGGAAACCCTGGATGAGTACACCAAGCAAAATGAAGTGCTCTACCTGGATCTTACTGATTATGGAATTGAAAAGGAACTTATTTTAACCCGTTCAGATGGAACATCCCTTTACAGTACCCGAGACTTGGCCTATCACTTGCAAAAATCTGAAAACTCAGATCAGGTTGTGGATGTTCTGGGTTCGGATCATAAACTGGCCATTGACCAGTTAAAAATTGCCCTGGGCTTATTAGGGGGAAAAAGTCCGGATGTTATTTTCTACGAGTTCATCACCCTGCCTGAAGGGTCCATGTCCACCCGGCGAGGAGTGTTCATCAGTGTGGATGAACTGATAGACGAAGCCACCCAGAGGGCCAGGGTAGAACTGGATGAGCGAAGACCGGAACTGGGTGAAGATGAGAAAAAGAAAATTGCAAAAATCATCGGTGTGGGAGCTATACGCTATTATATTGCACGTTTATCCCCAGAAAAGCACATTGTATTCAAATGGGATGAAGCATTAAGTTTTGAGAGAGGATGTGCATCTATACAGTATGCACATGCACGAGCATGTAAATTACTTGAAAAAAGCAAGGGATTCACTTCATCAGAGGTGGACATAGATGCTTTGAACTTCCAGGATCTGGATACACTTGAAGTTGACCTCTGGAAAACCCTGGCCAGATTCAGTACTATCATTGAAGATTCAGCCCGGGATTTGAGAGTCCATTCTGTGGCCCAGTATGCTCTTGAAGTGGCCGGTGCATTTAATAAGTTCTACAAATCAGTTCCAGTGATAGGATCTGAAAAAGAATTGTTGAGATTACTCCTGGTGGATAAATCCAGAATAACCATTAGAAACTGCCTTGATCTTCTGGGAATAGACGCCCCGCAATCAATGTAGAAGGGAAAAGTAGGATAATGAGTAAATAAATCAATTCTGCTAGCATAGATAAAAATAAAAAAATCGATGCAACTTGCGAAAAACTAGAAGAAAGTAAAAAATCAACTTGCAAAAAAAAGATAAAAATAAAAGATCTATGTAGCTTGCAGAGTATGATAGTAATAAAATAGTATATACTTCAATGTAATTTAAAGTTCATTAAACCTTTATTAAGGTTATTGAACAAAAAGGAGCAAATCTTAATATGATTAGCTAATGATTACTATAAATTTTAGCTAATGATTACTATAAATTAACAACAGTAAATTATTTAAAAAAACTGTTTTAAGGGATGTATTTAATGTCTACTAATACGGAACAAAAAATATTAGACGCCGCTTTAAAAGTTTTCTCCGAAAAAGGTTATAACGGAGCTAGAACAAGAATTATAGCCGAAAAATCTGGTTTCACTGAGATGACCCTATTTAGAAAGTTTGAAACAAAGGAAAATCTCTTTAACCGGGTTTTAGCTGCAAATAAGCAAAAGGTAATGGAAGATGTTAATTCTCTGCTGGTTATTGACGAGGAACTAACAGATCCTAAAGCTCATTTCAGAGCCCTCATCCTCAATCTAGCAGATTTAGTCGATGAAAACTTTGAATACGTGAATATAATTGTTTACGAAAGAGAAAAGATCACCAATTCCATTTCTGAAATATTCATATTACATCTGGCTGATTTTCTGGAAGAAATATTCACCAAAAACATAGTAGATCATACTGTACTAGCATACATGATCTTGAGTTTCCTGTATTTCATCACCCTTAACCGAAAAACAGAGGACGGATGTTTTGATTTAGATGAAGCCATGGAAGAATTTATAAACTACCATTCAAGATGCCTGGAACTGTAACCCTCTGGAACGGTACCTTGCTGGAATTGTAACCCTATTTTTCCACTTATTTCTTCCTTTTTATTATTTTTGATTTGATTCAGCTTAAGCAAATTTAAACTCTCCAAGTGAGAATCTACTATTTAAGTAAACTCAACTCTCAAAAGTAAGAATCTGCTCTTTTTAAGCAAACTCAAATTTCAAGAAAACCAACTCTTAAGAAACTCAAAAGTAAGAATTTACTCTTAAAATTTACTCTTAAGAAACTAACATCAAAGTAAAATCTACCCTTGAGCAAATTCAAATCTAGAAATCTCTTTAAACAAACTTAATCTTTGAGTAAAAGGTACAATATGGCCTTCTGTACATGCAGCCGGTTTTCAGCCTGATCCCATACTGCGGATTGTGGGCCGTTTAATACTTCTTCAGTTATTTCCTGACCCCGAATAGCAGGAAGACAGTGCAAGACCATGGTATCTTCTGCAGCCATTGCCAGGATTGCCTCGTTAACCTGGTAATCCTGCATATCCTTTATTCTCTGGGCTTCTTCATCCTCGTCACCCATACTCACCCACACATCAGTGTAAAGAACATCAGCATCCTTGACTGCTTCGGCAACATCACTGGTGACTTTAATAACCGAACCTGATTTTTGGGCAATCTTCTCTGCCTCTTTTAAAATAACCGGATCAGGTTCATAACCAGTGGGACAGGCTACTGTGAAATTCATGCCCACCATGGCTGTGGCCAGTAATAGGGAGTTACAGACGTTGTTCCCATCACCCAGGTAGGTCATCTGAAGGTCTAAGGTTTTTTTACGTTCCAGTATGGTAAAAATATCAGTGAATGCCTGGCAGGGGTGTTCCAGGTTGGTTAAACCATTGATCACCGGGATATCAGCGTACTTGGCAAACTGGAGAACATCTTCGTGTTCACGTGCCCTGATCATGATACCATCAACATAACGACTCATTGCACGGGCAGTGTCTGGTATGATCTCTCCCCGGCCTAGTTGAAGATCGGAAGCAGATAAATACAGAGGATGTCCACCCAACTGGTACATACCCACTTCAAAGGATATCCTGGTTCTGGTTGAAGATTTCTCGAAAACCATTGCCAGAGATTTACCTTTTAATGGTTTTTCAGGACCCTGTCCTTTTTTAAACTCTTCTGCTTTTTCCAGTATTTCATTCAGATGGTTTCGCGCATCTTGCGCGGATAAAAGATCTTTCATAGGCTCATCCCTTAATTAATCCTTATTTTTAAATAAATGAATGCAAGTAATGATAATTTTGTTTTTATTAATGTGAGTTGTATTACTTCTGAAGAAGAATATCTGCTAATACTTTTACTTAAAGTTTATGAAAAAGAAGAAATTATTACAGTGATATTTTTAACCGAATTCAAGCCTGTAAACCCTTTTAATTGCTTCAAGCTGTTTTTCACTGTTTTTGATTTTTTCTTCATCTTCAATAACTCTTTTCACATTACGGATCCATTCATCATGATTTTTTTGAGACTCCGGAGTAGGACTATTCATTAGCCTATTTTGAGCTTCTTCTACCATTTTCTGATGTTTGATGATAGCCTGTTGTGCATTATCCTGGTCTGATTTTGCCTGTTGAAACAATTGAGATAGTCCTTCCTTTATCTCTTCATCAACCAGAGCCTTGGAATCAGAAAGATCTTTATTCATGTGATTGATTTCCTTATTCCCCAATAAAAGAGCTGGAGTTAACTCATTAAGCTTCAACTGCATATCTTTAATCTTTTGAGAGTCTTCCTGAGAGTTTTCTTTACTATCAAACAATAAAATTTGAGTTTCCAGAGTTAGAACCTCATTTTTAATTCTGGCATTATCTTTTACTGCCCGGTCCAGTTTCAACTCATAGTCCAATATATCTAAGGCAAGTGCTTTAATCCTTTCAGCATTGGGCAGGTTGTTCAGATATCGCCTGGATCTAGTCATTAAACAGCTCACCACTTTCAACAGAATTTATTGATTTAATTCAGCTTATCGAGCTTATTTGGGGTTTTTTTAGTTTATTATTGGCGAATTTCTTTCATATGCTGGATACGTTTCAGGATAAGTTCATCAGTTCCAACATCACTGCGATGGTACAAATCGCCCTGCACATATTGAGTAGCCCTTTCACACCGTTCTTCAGCATCCTGTATACTGTCCGCAGTGGTGACCAAACCTAGTGCCCTTGAACCAGTGGTTAATACATTTCCATCTTTCTGGTTTACTGCTGCGTAAAACACCATTCCACCCTCTGCTTTAATCTTCTCTTCATCCACTTTGATGGGTTGACCTGATTTTCCACTTTCAGGATAACCATTAGGCACCAGATATTTGCAAACTGTTGCCTGTGGCTTGAAATGAGCTTTAGTAAGGTTTCCATCAACCACTCCCTGGCATAACTCCACCATACTGGTTTCTAAAAGTGGCAGTACGTTCATGGCTTCTGGATCTCCGAAACGAGCGTTGTATTCCACCAGTTTGGGCCCGTCACGGCATAACATGAATTGACCGTATAGAACTCCCTTGTAAGGACCTACCTCTTTTTTGACAGCATTAATGGTTTCTTCCATGACTTTAACCGCAGCATCATAGTCTTTCGATTCCATGAAAGGTAAAAGTCCATTTTTATCAGAGTAAGAACCCATTCCACCAGTTATGGGGCCCTGATCTCCCTCATAGGCATGAGGGTGATCCTGAGCTGCCGGCATTGGAATTAAATGATCTCCATCCACCAGGGCCTGTACTGTGAATTCTTCCCCAATCAGACGTTCCTCAATAACCACACTGGCATGGCCCCCGATTTTATTATCAATAATCTCTTTAACGTAACCTTTAGCTTCTTCAGAGTTTTTCAGGTGTTCACCTACAATTTTAACACCCTTCCCACCGGTTAAACCTACTGGCTTCACCACCACATCATCACCAAAGTCATCGATGAACTCACCGGCATCTTCTACTGTGTCAAAGGCACCGTAGGCAATGGATCCGGAGATGTTATGTTGGGTGAATAACTCCCGCATGAATGCCTTGTCTGTTTCAATTCTGGCGGCTTGACGTGTGGGGCCCACACAGGGAACTCCCGCTTCCTGGAGCGTGTCCACAATTCCGTGTTCCAGGGGTGCTTCCGGTCCGATTATGGCCATGTCCACTTTCCAATCCAGGGCCTGTTTTTTCACCCCTTCAATGTCCATTTCACTACCAATCTTGAATTGGGAGATACGGGCAATACCCGGATTTTGATTGCTCATTATTGAATAAATATCAGCTTCTTTATGTAACGCCTGACAAATGGCGTGTTCTCTTGCTCCAGTTCCTACCACCAGAATCTTCATATTAACCCTCCAAGTTTCTTAAATTAAATCTTTAATTCCATACACATATAATTCATGGTTTTATGGAGGAGCCTTTGGTGAAGTTGTGAAGGCTCCACTGCAAAGACCCCTTAGTTACCTTTTAATACCTTTAAGTGTCGATATAAGAAGGTTAACCTTGTAAATAGTTTATCAACCTTTAATGAATTCCAATTATTATTATACATACAAATACATATAACATGAAAACTAATCGGCATATATAAAATAATGTAGATTTTTTTAAATAAAGGAAATTTGTAAGGAAATTTGTCAAGCAACACAATTTAGGTGTCAAATATGAAGGGCAGTCAAGCCATAATTAAGTCACTAACCGATGAGGGAGTGGACGTAGTCTTCGGATATCCTGGAGGAGTCCTACTCCCCCTGTACGATGTAATCTACGATTCAGACCTCAAACACATACTGGTAAGGCACGAACAGTGCGCAGCCCATGCAGCAGATGGTTACGCTCGGGCTTCTGGTAAAGTAGGTGTATGCATAGGCACTTCCGGTCCTGGAGCTACCAACCTGATAACCGGTATTGCCACAGCTTACATGGATTCTGCACCAGTAGTGGCCCTGGCAGGGCAGGTTGGCACCTCCTTAATTGGTAATGATGCATTTCAGGAAGTGGACACCATAGGCATAACCATGCCCATTAGCAAACACAATTTCCAGGCTATGGAATCATCAGAAATACCCCCAATGATAAGATCATCATTTTACATAGCTCGAACTGGTAGACCCGGTCCAGTGGTGGTTGATTTGCCTAAAGATGTCCAGGAAGGAGAGCTTGATTATCCTGAAAACATAACCATTGACCTGCCAGGTTATAAACCCACCAAAAAAGGACATCCACTGCAGGTTAAAAAAGCCGCAGAACTGATATTAAAATCTAAAAAACCAGTTATTCTTGCAGGAGGGGGTGTGATCCTTTCAGGTTCATCTCCCGAGCTACAGCACCTATCAGAAATAATTGGGGCGCCAGTAACCACCAGTTTGATGGGTAAAGGATGTTTCCCTGAAGATCATCCACTATCACTGGGAATGCTGGGAATGCACGGCCGTGTAGCATCCAACATGTTGGTAGATGAATGTGACTGCCTCATTGCAGTAGGTTGTCGGTTTTCAGACCGTACCACAGGAGATGTGAATAAATTCGCACCTAACGCTAAAATAATTCACATTGACGTTGATCCTGCCGAGATTGGGAAGAATATAGATGTAGCTGTGCCCATTGTGGGTGATGCCAAGATCATCCTATCCCACTTATTACGGATCATGTCCCAGACACAGGGCACTAACAATCATGACTGGACCGATTACGTTAGAACCTTCCGTGCCAGTTGTATGCCCCGTCTTTCATTTGATGACATGCCTCTTAAACCACAGCAGGTTATAAAAGAGATTTCAGAGGCAGTTACTGATGATACCATAATTACCACTGATGTTGGTCAGAACCAGATGTGGATGGCCCATTATTTCACCTCCAGAAATCCAAGGAAGTTCATATCATCGGGAGGCCTGGGAACCATGGGATTCGGTTTCCCTGCGGCCATGGGAGCCAAAGTAGCCATGCCAGATAATGACGTGGTGGCAGTTTGCGGAGACGGTGGATTCTTAATGGTCTGCCAGGACCTGGCAACGGTTAAGGAATATGACATTCCAGTGGTGGTCTGTGTCCTGGACAACCGTTATCTGGGAATGGTGGCCCAGTGGCAGAAACTGTTCTACGATGAGAGAATCTCACAGACCAAACTCAATGCCATGCCGGACTTTGTTAAACTGGCCGAAGCATTCGGAGTGAACGCTCACCGTGTGGAACGTCCCGGTGAGATGAAAGAAACACTTAAAAACGCCTTGAATTCTGGAGAACCAACTTTAATTGATGTGATGATCGATCCAAATGAGATCTTACCTATGGTACCCCCAGGATGCGGTCTCACCGAGATCGTTGGCGAATACCAGGTTGAAAGGGAAAATCCAGGTGAGATAAACTACCGACCTTCTGCCCAGGAAACTGGAGGTGATTAGAATGGACGAACAGAGAAGCCATATAATCAGTGCCATAGTACTGCACCGACCCGGTGTCCTTCAGCGTGTTGCTGGCCTGTTCACCCGTAGAGGGTTCAACATCGACAGTATCACTGTAGGACCCTCAGAACAGGATGGACTGGCCCGTATGACCATCATCTCCAGGGGTGATGATAAAATACTGGAACAGATCACCAAACAACTGAATAAGATCATCGAGGTAATTAAGGTCCGAGATCTGGATGCAGAGGGAACTGTAATCCGGGAGCTGTGTCTCATCAAGACCCATGCCACATCAGAAAGAGCTCGTTCTGAGATCATTCAGTACGCCAAGATATTCAGGGGCAGAATCGTTGATGCAGGACCCGAAAATCTCACTCTGGAGATCACCGGAACACCTGAAAAAATCGACGCACTCATTGACCTTTTAAGAGGCTTTGGTATCAAAGAAATCTCCAGAACTGGACCAACCGCCATATCAAGGGGTTCAAAAACAATATAAAAACTATTGATCTTTAACCCCCTTATTTTTTTATTTTAAAATTAAAGCAACCCCCCTAATTACACCTTAAATATTGTTAATCCCTAAAAATAGGGTGTTTTTAGGAGGTAAAAGAGTTTAAAGTACCTTAATTCAACTCAGGGCAAACTTTATTAATAAAACTCCATCAATATTAGACATATAAAAAAAACCTAAGAAAAAAAATTTCTTATATGCCCTTCGTGGTATTTCTTTTGAATTTTAAAAGAGGTGACCCCATATGAAGATTTATTATGAAAAAGACGTGGATATAGACGTACTTAAGGATAAAACCATAGCAGTTATTGGATACGGAAGTCAAGGAATGGCTCAGGCCAGGAACATGGCCGAAAGTGGACTGAATGTTGTGGTCGGACTCCGAAAAGGAGGAAAATCCTGGAAAATCGCAGCTGATCATGGTATGAATGTTTTAACCGTTGAAGAAGCTGCAGAAGTGGCTGATGTTATTCACGTGCTCATTCCTGATGAAATACAGGCAGATGTCTATGAAAAATCAATCAAACCTGGTCTGAAAGAAGGTAACACCCTCAGTTTCTCCCACGGATACAACATACACTACCAGTACATAAAACCACCAGCCAATGTTAACGTTACCATGATCGCTCCTAAAGGTCCTGGTTCCACAGTCCGTGGACAGTACGTTGATGGATTCGGTGTTCCTGGCCTGGTGGCAGTCCAACAGGATTACACTGGCAATGCTCAGCAGGTGGCCCTGGCCATGGGACAGGGAAGCGGCCTAACCCGTGCCGGAGTCCTTGAAACCACCTTTAAAGAAGAAACTGAAACTGATCTGTTTGGTGAACAGGCAGTCCTCTGTGGAGGAGTCACTGAACTCATAAAAGCAGGATTCCAGACCTTGGTGGAAGCTGGTTACCAGCCAGAAGTTGCTTACTTTGAAACCTGTCACGAAGTCAAACTCATTGTTGACCTCATATACAAGAAAGGATTCGCTGGAATGTGGAATGACGTGAGTAACACTGCAGAATTTGGAGGATTAACCCGAAGGGACAGGGTTATAACTGAAGAATCCCGTAAGGAAATGAAAGAAATCCTGAAAGAAATCCAGAACGGTAAATTCGCCAAAGAATGGGCCCTTGAAAACCAGGCAGGCAACCCTCAACTCAACAGAATGAGGGCCATAGAAGACGAACTGGAAATTGAAAAACGGGGCAAAAAGCTCAGGAAACTCTGTGGACTGGAAGAATAATTCTTTTCCACCCTTTTTTTATTTGAAAACAGGATTTTATCTAATAATTTTATTCAGATTACCTTATCTGATGACTTTATCAGTTTAGTTTATCTAATAACTTATCTAAATGGTTATTATTTAAATCATCAAAATTACTAATATAACATACTCCTCTTTCACTAATACTGATCTTACCCCGGGTGAACTAAAAATGGTATTTGTAGGAATGGATCACGGAACCACAGGTGTTTCTTTTACAGTTTTAGGACCAGAACCAGAACATCTCAAGATAGGACGGGATGAACTCTCCGCTGGTGAGGTTTCCGCAATGGAAGAACTTTCCAGAATAGTTGATCTGGATTCAATCCAGCTGATGGCCATTACCTACGCCATGGGCGACGGTATCAGCAAAATAACACCCCTGGAACAGGTTAAAAATAGAGGTATTCTCTCCATTGAAGGAGCAGGGAAGGTAACCGGCGGTGGTACCGCTGTTTATGAGGAAATTCAAAATTCAGGAATTCCCACTGTTTTAATACCTGGACTGCACCAGAACACCCCTTCCATGGATCCGAGGTTCAAAGCTGCATATTCTCATCACGCCAGTGCAGAAAAGGTGAGTATATGTTACAACGCCCATCTGGAAACAAGCTATGAGAACTTCATTGTATCGGATATCAGCTCCAACACCGTGAGCCTTCTCCTGGAAAATGGGAAAATCATGGGGGCGGTGGATGCCTGTCTTGGTTCCATGGGTATTGTTCACGGGCCACTGGACTTGAAGATGATACGTGATGTTGATGAAGGATTACGCACTGCTAACCAGTGTTTTTCCCATGCAGGTGCCGTTAAAGTGGCAGGTATAGATGAGAAGGTGGCCCATGCCAAGGACGTTCTTCTGGAAAGGTACCAGGAAGGAGACCCCCAGGCCGAGCTGGCCCTGGAGACCATGCTCATGACCATTGTCATGGAAATATGGGGACTGGTGGGAATCGCCAACAATGAAATGGAAGGAGTTGTACTCACGGGTTCTGTGGGATCCATGCAGGAACCCTTTGATTTTTTCGGTTCACTGCAGGATGAAGTGGGAGACATTGGAGAAGTGGTAATGTTGCCCCCGACCTCTGGTTCAGTAGGAAGCGCTCAGATTGCTAAGGCTGTTTTTGAAGGTGCGGATGATATACTGGGAATTGAAGTACATTCCAAACCCGAATAGTGACTTTTTCAACTTTTAACCCCTAAAATAAGATCCTCTAAAAATAAGATAATAATCCCTAAAAATTAGTCTACTGTAGAAATATTTTCACTGTAACTTGTTTGTTCCAGAGGGATATGCACCCCATTTTATTTCTACTGTAGAAATTATGGACAGAATGATCCCTGAAAAGACCGTATGATCCCTGAAAAATATCCGGATTCACCTGAATTTAGTCTACTGTAGAAAAAATGGGGACCGCCGTTAAACCCCTATTTTAGAAAAATAAAAGGTAATTAATCCTTGAAAAATAATTAATCCTTGAAATAAATTAAAAATATTAAATTTTACTCCATCCATCCATCAATTCCAGAGGAGATGTTGCATCCAGAGAAATGGGAGTTAATGTTGCACATCTTTCACGCTTAAGAGTATGGACATCGGTACCCTCATCATCATCCTCAACAGAATCACCATCAATCCAGTAGTAGGGCTTTCCCCGGGGATCAAGGCGTTCGGTAATATGAACCCGGTACATTCTTTCACCTAAACGGGTGAGCTGTATACGATCGCTTTCAGGGTGGGAGGGAATATTCAGGTTTAAAAAATCAACCCCTTCAGGTAATCCTTTCTTCAAGATCATCCGGGCAACCCTCTCAGTCATCTTCTGTGCATGGGAAAAGTCTAAATCCACATGACCATCATGGAACTTGATGTCTCCCCGGGTTACCTGCATGGAAACAGAAAGTGCAGGGATACCGTGAACTGCTGCCTCCATGGCAGCTCCAATTGTTCCAGAAGTGGTTAACTCTGATTTTCCCAGGTTTTCACCTATGTTAATTCCGGATATGACTAAATCCGGTTTCTCATCAGCGATCTGGAAGATACCAATGATTACCGCATCAGTGGGAGTTCCAGAAACCATATGGGCCTCACTACCATCATTCATAGTTGTAGCTGTAACTCTAATCGGTTCAAAAAGGGTTAAAGCATGCCCAATTCCACTTTGTTGAGTGGCTGGTGCTACTACCAGTGTTTTGCCCAGTTTTTCTGCTGCTTTTTTAGCGGCGATGATGCCTGAGGAGTTAACTCCATCATCATTAGTGATGAGAATGGTCATAGAGGCAAATTTATACCTCAACATCTAAATAGTTTGCGTGGTTGTATCAGTTAGTAAGGGGAACAGTTTTAAGTATAAAGAAGTAGAAAACAAATATTATCATCTAGTAAATAAAGAAATTATGGGGTGATGTTATATCATCGCTGTTTGAAGGTGGGGGAATTGGATAAAAACAGATTAGTCAAATTCATGGCAAGGGTAATGGAGGAATCAGGCTTCAAGGTCTACCGTAACTTCCAGACTTCCCGACACATCATTGACATCTACGGAGTTCTACCCACCATCCTCGGAGACATTGGGGTGGTTGTAGCCTGTAAAAACTATGATGACCGATGGGAAGTAGGCCTGGATGTTTTAAAAGAAATGGAAATGGTGGGAAAAACCCTGAAAGCCTCCAAGATCGTAGTGGTTACCACTTCCTACTTCACCAAAAGTGCAGTAAACTATGCTGACCGCCGGAACATTAAAATAATAGATAAAGACGGGTTAATGACATTGGCAAAGAAATTTTCAGCCCAGCACGAGGAATACGGTGGAGTACAGGTGTACGATGATAATGATGATAATGACGGAGAAGGTGGAGGAAATCCAGAGGTGGTCGAAGATTACACACCCACCTCAAGCACTGCATCCTCATTTCCCAAAAAAACTTCATCTCCTGGTTTCTTCAGCCGGGGAAAGGGAAGTTTGGATCGGTCCAACAAATCAAGATCATTCTCCATGCCTGAGACCCCAGGACTTAAACCCCTCTTAACCAACACAGTATCCCTAATAATCATTGTATTTGCACTTTCATCCCTTATAACATATTTAATCAGCATGGGATATACAAATACCGCTATTTTGGGAATCACAAAAATATTAATTTCTGCGGTCTTATCTTACGGGTTGGTGATGGCAGTTGAACGTGATGTGACTACTACTCTCAGTAAAGGAACCATAGTATTCTTTGTTTCCCTTCTGATCTACGTTATCATGATCATGGTCCTTTAAAAATGACCATGGTCCTTTAAAACTATTTTTTATTAGAATTCTCATTTTTTTTATATTCTGACCGCGAATTATGACCTTGTATTTTTGTATTCTGACCAGGTATTCGTTGTATTTTGACATGGTATTCGAGTATTCTGATTTTCTTAGTTTCTCACTTTTTTAGCAGATCTCATTTTTTATTTTAAATATCCACGCAAAAATTATGGAGATTGGCTTAAATCTCACTATGTTTAAAACCATTTTTAAAGAGAGGGTCCATCAAGAATTAAAAAAGAGGACCATCAGAAAGGAAATACTAAAAAAATAACCAAAATATTCAAAAAAAAATGTCATTGTGATCCAATATCATTAGTCCACGTTATTAGTCATCCAATTTACGAAACTTTTGACCGGTGAAAGATACACCAAAAAGCACACGATAATTTAAAATCTCAAAATTTTTCCTTAAATCTTCTCAACGCTACCTTTAATCTGGTGAGCATATATGAAAAGTTCAAAAATAGTTCATTGCTAGGGATAGATGAAAATGGGCCGGAGGAGATTCGAACTCCTGATCACCTCGGTGTGAGCGAGGTATCATACCCCTAGACCACCGGCCCAGCTGAAATAATTTTTCAAATAGGATTTAAGCTTCTTATTAATCTTAAAATAACAAATATAGTTTTAATAAAGGATTTAAAAATGGGCCGGAGGAGATTCGAACTCCTGATCACCTCGTTGTAAGCGAGGTATCATACCCCTAGACCACCGGCCCATACTAGGTACTTCCATGGTTTGGCAGGGAAGTTATATAAAGTTTTCCAAGAATGGAGTATATATCATAATTATTTATTTTTAATATTTTCAATGGAAATATCCTGACAAATATTTAAATTGAGGCGTATACGCCCCAATAGGAAGATTAGTATTACTATTCATTACTGTAAATACAATTTAATACTAGTTTAACCAATAGATTTTGGATAAGATCATTATTTAATTTTGAGGGATAACATGGCCTTTGACGAGTCAGGAAAAATATGGTTCAATGGAGAGTTCGTTGATTGGAAGGAAGCAAACATTCATGCTTTATCACACGTAGTTCACTACGGATCCAGCGTTTTTGAGGGAATACGGTGTTACAATACCAAAAATGGTCCGGCAGTGTTCCGCCTTGTAGAACATGTGCAACGCCTCTACAACTCCGCCAAAATCTATCGAATGGAAATACCCTACTCCCAGGAAGACTTCTGCCAGACTATCCTGGACACTATTAAGATTAACCAGCTTGATGCGTGCTATATCCGTCCTGCTATCTTCAGGGGTTATGCTGAACTGGGAGTTTATCCCCTGAACTGCCCGGTAGAATCCATTATCGCAGTCTGGGCTTGGGGAAAATACTTGGGAGAAGAGGCCCTGGAAAATGGGGTGGATGTTGGCGTATCTACCTGGCGCCGTATGGCCCCCAACACCATGCCCAACATGGCAAAAGCCGGCTCAAACTACATGAACAGCCAGCTGGCCAAAATGGAAGCCGTGTCCAATAACTATGATGAAGCCATAATGCTGGACTACCAGGGAATGGTCAGTGAAGGTAGTGGAGAAAATATCTTCGTTGTAAAGGATGGAGTCCTACACACCCCACCACGAGCTTCTTCATTGCTGGACGGGATAACCCGGAATTCTGTAATCACCCTGGCCAGAGACATGGATATGGAAGTTAAAGAAGAAGAAATACCTCGAGAAATGCTTTACGTAGCTGATGAACTCTTTTTAACCGGTACTGCAGCCGAAATAAGTCCTATCAGATCTGTTGACCGCATAACTGTGGGTAATGGTAAGAGGGGTGAAATTACTAAAAAATTGCAGGACGATTTCTTCGCAATTTTAGAGGGCACTGCCGATGATAAGTATGGCTGGTTAACTTTTGTTTAACTTAAAGAGTTTCTTTAAGAATTCCTCAAAAACTAACTTATAAAAAAAAAACTTATTTTTTTATTTTTTTTATTTTATTTTTAATAGTCAACTTCCATTTTTTTTTAATTTACTGTAATTTTTCAAGTTTCATGGCTGTTTATCCTATTTTTAGCCATTTTTTGGTTTTAGATAGTTTCCAAAGTTCAGTTTATTAAAATTGTAATAATTTAAAGTGAATAGTCAAGCGAATCTGGGTGTAATTTATGGGGAAATAATAGATAAATATGGGTAAATCCTGGAATAAGCTTATTTTAAGTTAAAATCAATATTCAATTGCAAGTACACAGATTATACAAGGTATCTGGAAATTAAATGTAGTTATTTATCAAGGCATCTAGATAATAAGATGATAGTTATAAGTTATAACTTAGAACTTATATCTTACAACTTATAACTTATAATCACATGTTTTAAATACCCGCTAAACGTATTAATTACCTTCAGATTACCTTTAACTATACTAAATTAAGGGATAATAGCAGTGGAAATATAAAATAAGAGACCATAGGTAAATATAAAATTAACATCTTAGGAAAAATTTGGAGAAGTTATTTATGGATATTATTCAAGCAATAATAATGGGTGCAGTGCAAGGATTAACTGAATTCCTGCCAGTGAGCAGTTCAGCCCACCTGGTCATAGCCCCTCAGTTACTGGGCACGCAATCCAGTCTGGCATTTGACACCCTCTTACACGTAGGTACTCTGGTAGCAGTGATAGGATACTTCTGGAAAGATATTATATCCATGCTAAAAGCATTAGCATCCAGTCTTCTTGAAATTCCCAGAGGGAACTTTAAAGAAGGTGTGAAAGAAGATCCGTTTAAAAGATTAACCTGGCTGGTAGTGGTAGGTACCATTCCCGCGGGTTTAATGGGAGTACTGTTTAAAAGTGAGTTTGAAAGCCTTTTCAGCTCAGTTACAGCAGTTGGTTTTTTCCTCCTTATAACCGGAGTCATCCTGTGGGGTTCGGAATGGATAGCAAAGAAAAACAAGGATAAAAAAGGTAAAGATGTTAAAGAAGTTAGCTTCACCAATTCACTGGTTATTGGACTTTTCCAGGGATTTGCCATTGCCCCCGGGATATCCAGATCAGGATCCACCATTGCCGCAGGATTATTCTCAGGACTGGAGAGAAAACTAGCTGCGCGTTACAGCTTCTTACTTTCCATACCAGCCATACTGGGTGCGGCCTTAATCCAAACCAAGGACATTGTTAGTTTCGATGCAAACCTGGAAGTTCTAATTGCAGGATTCTTATCAGCAGCTATCTTCAGTTACCTGGCAGTTAAATTCATGATGGGCTACATCCAAAAACACAGCCTGAACATATTTGCCATTTACTGCTGGTTTGTGGGTGCACTGACCATTATAATTTCAATGGTATGGGTATAAGGATTTTTTACCCTTTAATTCATCATTTTTTTTCTGTAAAGAAATAAAAATTAACATTTTACTTTTTTTTAAATGAATAGATCTCCTATTCTATTTTTAATCTTATTTTATTTTTAAAATAAATAATTTAGAAAAAGAATTATAATTAAATTAATGATTATAATCTAATTTTAACCAGTACAGTACAGGGAGCACTGTCAATTCCCTCAACCTGCCATGGAATGACCATCAGTTCATCCAAAATCATGCCTTGCTCTATAGCCAGTAAATTTAGGTCCTCCACAAAAAGTAGGGGTTTACCCAAATCTTCCTGTGTCCGGAAGGCAGTCTGGTGAAGGTCAATCATTTCCTGCATCCTACCGTACCGGGACATGGAAACTGTGTCTATGGCCAGACATTTCAGTTTAGGGAGTTTGCGACGGAGGTAATGAGCAGTTTCTGGTGCCACTCCTGGATTTTTAGTCAGGTACATTTCAGGGTCCTTTTCACGATACTTTCCAAATCCAGTGAGTATTAAGACACAGTCAAAATCCAAAGTATCATCTTCAAAGTTTCCGAGGAGTGGGGCCAGATCTTCTGGATTTATAATTTCATCTGGCTTTTTAGGACATTCCAAAATAATTGGTTTGTGAAAAATTAGTTCATCGGGATCATAAGTAAATATAGGACGTCCATTTTTCAGGAAATGAGCTGGTGCATCCACATGGGTCCCTGAATGATTTTCAACAGTTATAACTGAAGTATTGTAATCTGCTCCCTCATTAATCTGGGTTTTGGGGGTTATTTTTATTTTAGTGAGGTCAGGGTGGACTGGGGTGTCTTCGGTGAGGGTGTAGGATATTCTCAAGTACTTATAATCATTCCCAGAAGTCTTCTCTTTATTTTGCATTTTATTTGCCTATATGGTTTTAATCTTGTGTCAAATAATCTTCTAAATGTTTAAATATTAATTAAAGGATTTTTTAAAGAATTAAATTCATTTATAAATTTAAAAAATTTCCCGGCATAATTCCTCGGTTTTGAACCTTATATCATCAATGTGAACACCTTTAAGCTGAGCAGCAAACATTGCCCCACCAGCACCAGCACCTTCTTTCACCGCGCCCTGGGTGTACTTTTGAAGTCCCTGGTTTTCGGATTTTTCAAATCCAGGATCAACTGCGAAGATGTCTATGGGTGCGATCTGTCGGGCTATGTAATTGATATCCGCAGTTTCATCGGTGGCCACAAAAATAGTGGTGGCTATGGAAACATCCTGAAAATTGAAATCTTCCACTGCTTCCTTAAGGAATGCGCACACTGCAGTCATCTGGGTCCCGCCAGCCAATGTGACCGGTACTGTGCTGCCTGCGGTGATTCCAGCCACCGCAGGGATCATGGGATCACCCACTGCTCCCACTGCCTGGAATGGATCCAGTGGGATTTCATTGGCCAAACCCGCAGCTTCTAATCCCTGTTCAACTGTTTGACGTTTCAGTGTGTGGGGGTTTTCTGGTGTGCTTCCACTGATTTTCCCCCAGGCTTCATAGCCCATGGCTTCCAGAACGCCCAGAGCAGTAGTGGTTCCTGCAGGGGTGCTTTCACCAATTACCAGGTGATCGGTAAGCTTGGAAAGAGTTTTTCCCAATATCATTCCTTTATTAAATATTTCCTGAGGATTACTAACGGCTTTACCGGTTACAATAGTCTCGCCCTGCTTATCATTGATATTCACGTAAGGAATTCCAGGTTTAACAGCTGATCCTGCATCAGCAACCAGAAAGGGAATGTCAGCCATTTCCAATGAGGCTTTTGTAATCACTGCAGGAGTGGGTGCAGCTCCACCATCCACCACAGTTTGAGGTATCTCTGGAAGACACTTAGGGGCACCGTGAAGAATTAACTCCACATCAGCCGCTGGAGTGTAATCAGTTAATTCAGGTGATGCTCCTGCACCGGTTATTCCAGGTATCCGTGAAGTTAAAGTAGTGGCAATAACACATAAAAATAATGAATCCTTATTCTGCAGTTTATGGAGTTTATCTTGTGAACCGAAACTCCTAACAGATTTATCCATACCAGATTTATCCATATCAATTCCTCTTTTTAAAATAATATAAAAAAATTACAACTTGACTAATTGCACAATGATTTTATCCAACTTAAATTTTATCTGACTATAAAGTAGGGTGAGGTTCTATATAAAAATAAATTTTTCAGGAAGAATAAATTTTCAGGTAAAAAACAGCACAGATCATGGTTTACATTATTCCTGTGAAAAATAAAATAAGGAGAAAAAAGAGATATTAAGAAAATGTGTAGCATTCATCTGGAAAAGCTAATGAAAAGCTAATCTTATTATCTTTAAAGAAAATCTCTTTAAAAAGCAAATTTCACGATATGGTATTTTAGAGTGTGATATAGTTGATATGTATAGGTTTAGAGGGAACAGCAGAAAAAACTGGTGTGGGAATTGTGGACTCTGAAGGGAACATACTGGCCCTGCAGGGCCGTGCCCTCCTCCCAGAAAAAGGCGGAATTCATCCCCGTGAAGCAGCCGAACACCATGCCCAGAATCTGGTCCCACTGATAAAAAAATCCCTGGAAGAAGCTAATTTAGGTCTGGAGGATCTGGACATGGTAGCCTTTGCACGCGGCCCTGGCCTGGGTCCCGCCCTGCGTACTGTGGCCACTGCCGCCCGTAGCCTGGCCCTTTCTCTGGATGTGCCAATTGTGGGTGTAAACCACTGCATAGGGCATATAGAAATTGGAAGACTGACCACCGGCTGTCAGGACCCCCTTACACTGTATGTGAGTGGAGGGAACACCCAAGTAACTGCTTTTGACTCTGGACGTTACCAAATATTCGGGGAAACCCTGGACATTGCCATCGGGAACTGCCTGGACCAGTTCGCCCGTACTGTTGGCCTAGGACACCCAGGGGGCCCCAGGGTAGAGGAACTGGCACTTGCATCTGACAATTACCTGAAGTTACCCTACACTGTGAAGGGGATGGACCTGTCATTCTCTGGTTTACTCACTGCTGCCATTCGCAAATATGAATCCGGAGCTCGTCTGGAAGATGTTTGTTACAGTCTCCAGGAGACTGCATTTTCCATGCTGGTGGAGGTAACTGAACGGGCACTGGCCCATTCTAAAAAATCTGAGGTTCTCCTGGTGGGTGGAGTGGCAGCCAACCAGCGTCTGAGACAGATGCTGGAAGTCATGACCCATGAACATTATGCTGATTTTTTTATGCCTGAAATGAGGTACTGTGGAGATAATGGGGCCATGAATGCCTGGCTTGGATTGTTAATGCACCAGAAGGGTTTAAAACACCAGCAAGGTAGAAAACATGACATTACTGACACTCATGTTATACAACGTTACCGCACTGACCAGGTGGATGTTCCCTGGATGGAAAAATCAACCCGGAAACTGGAACTCCCGGCAGAGATGGTGGCCAAAGGGGCAGAGGCCAATATCTACAGTGACCAGTACCTGGATGAAGATGTCCTGGTAAAAAAGAGGGTGGTTAAGGGCTACCGAATCAAGGAGATCGATACACACCTGCGCCGGAAGAGAATTAAAAATGAAGCTAAACTCCTGGGAGAAGCCAAGCGCTGCGGAGTGGTTACCCCCCTAATTTTTGATGTGGATTTAAATGAAAGTGCCCTTACCATGGAGAAAGTTAATGGAACCGAGGTTAAGGAGCTTTTCAGCGGGGAAAATTCCCTTGATTTATCCGAAATCAAGTCCATTTCCAGGATAATTGGTGAAAATGTGGCCAGACTCCATGATTGTGGCATAATACACGGGGACCTCACCACCAGCAACCTCATACTCAGTGAAAATAGGGATTCAGTGGTGTTCATTGATTTTGGTCTGGGTAAAATATCCCATCTGGTTGAAGATAAGGGAGTCGATCTTCTAGTGTTTAAAAAGGCCATTAACGGGATCCACCATGATATCAGCCAGGAATGTTTTGATTCCATAATCAAAGGATACGAAGGTGCCCAAGATTACCAGCAGATAGTGGCTAAAATTGAGGAAATAGAAGGTAGAGGACGTTATACTTAGACTGGAATTATATTCTATGACTGACTGGGACTATATTCTATGACTGAAATATATTATGATAAGTTATAAGTTATACCTAATAAGTTATAAGTTAATGGATGTTTGCAGTTATTTCTACAAGGAAATAAATCCATACTCCATCTGAAATATTAATTAAATCATTATTAATATTATTATTCTGCTTAAAATCGCCTGTGATTAATAATTTTTAGAATCCCAGTATTATAAAGCTTTATTATCGGAAAATATATGAGAACTTTCCAATAATATAATTATACGGTGATTCTATGGAAAAAGAGATACTTGCAGCCATTATGGCTTCGACCTCCGATGTGGATATGATGACCAATGATCGGATAGAAGCTCTGACAAAGGGGCATGGGATGTTGAATATTGCTGCAATATGTGCGGCAAATTCAATTGCAGAAGATGTTTTAAGGGGAACTGAGATAAAACTCACAGACCACAATGTTCAACAGTTACCAATAGATGACGTGCTAAAAAAGGCAATAGATGCATCCGAATTAGCAGGAGCAGACCCTGCTAACGCCGCCCTTATAAGTGCTACTTTATGTTATTTTGCCGGTACAAATGCTCAGGCAGGGGTGCCTGCAGGTAACAGGAAGTTAGGGGCAATGGCTAGGATAATTGCAGGAGTAGATCGTTGCGGGGTTATAGCTATACCCACAGCCAAAGTAAACAACAGAATATCAGGATATGCAGCAGTTAGAGCTGTTTACGATGATATTTTTGATAATAAGATAACAAAAATTGATGGAAGCATTATACCTATGGGTGTAGGAGGAGGGCCCTTATACGGCCATGGTGCACTGGGAGAAGACATAGCTTTTCCGGAATTAGCCAAGAACGGTGCAGCTGCAGGGACTAAAGGCATGTTAAAGGCCTATGCCAATGTAGGCATGCCCCCAAGCCCCATCACCGCTGCAATATTTGGTGCTGCAGCCATACTGGAAATTGTACATCCCGATTCCGAAATTGGGGAAAAATATGGTGAATTTTTCAAGGATAACAGTGCATATGTCGCAGGTTTAGGTGCAGTTGAAGCAGCTGGACTTCCTGAAAAACTCCATATCAGGGGAACTGGAGAAGAATACGACACTGCACACCTGGTAGGAGATTTGGGTGTTATACTGAAAGATATTGGAGGACCCTCAGTTATAGGTATGATGGCCTTTGAAGAAATGTTATCCTCCTTCGAAGAATCTCTTGCAATTGGTGCCGGTTTTTCTGGAGGACCACTGCAACCACCACTGGGTCACATGACAGCAGATGCTGTGTTGGCCATGAAAGTTCTCATAAGTAGTGGTGGGAACCTGGAAAAAGCCGCAGATAGAATAAAAGATATTAAAGAAAAATTCTGGATTGAACCGGAACTGGCCAAAGTAGCCACCAACACCATATCTCGTAAAGCTGAACAGGTTAAAAGAGGCCCAGTCACTAAAGCAATGATACTAGCCACTGATGGAGGATTGGCAAATGCTGTTTCCAGACGTGCTAAATTTACCTATGATAAACTAAAAGAAGGTAAAGAACTGGATGAAATTGTACACTTGTTGGATGATGAAAAGTTGAACAATGTGGAAACTGCCTGTAGTGCCCTATTCAGTGGAATGATGGGAAAAGATATACAGATAAAAATTACCAGTTACCAGGGATGTGGTCGTAGGAGGCCAAATGATTTCCTTAAAAAATACTGTGGGTTCGACACCGACGCAACAGTGGAAGTCACGGTTGATGGGGAAAAGATTGTTTTTGATGGCTTATCCCAAAAAGTGATACCAGACGCCGTTATCAACAAAAAAATGGACATACTCGAAGCAATCCCATTAGCAGCTGTTCCTGTTGTGGAACTACAGTTATGTGGACACACCATTATCAACATCATAGTACCCGCCGCTGTTGCTGCAACAATGAACAGTGAATTAACACCACGTGAAATAGCAAGAAAAGCAGTTGATGGAGCATACATATCATCAGCAATACCAGGGGGAATTCCAAGAGCGGAAGAAGTTGGCAAACGTGCCATTAAGATAATATCTGAACTTTAATTCCTGGTGTAAAAAATGCTGTTGATGATTAATGTTGACGATTTGCCCACCGAAGGCTTACCATATGTGATTGAACGAACTATGGAGAAAGGAGCTAAAAATATACACGTCCTAAATGGAATTACTAAAAAAGGACGTGTAGAATATATTTTTTTGGTCGAAGTTAGTAAAAAAAATTTAGAAACTGTTTCAGCATCACTTGCACTGGAATTAGGTACACTGGGAATGAAAGTCCTCCACACGGATCATATCACTCTCCCTTTCGAAATAATTTCCCGAAAAGTAACAGTTGAAACAAAAAATAGTCAATTTGAAACTGAAGTGCAAGTTAAATACCTAAAAAATGATAAAGATCAGATCATATCCTTAAAAGCAGAATATGAGAACATTAAAAAAATCGTGTTGATCCTTGAATCTAAGGGGATAGAAATTTCATTGTCAAAATTAAAGACTATAATTGAAGCAGAAGCTTATAAAAAGGTTCTTAATGAAGAAAATATAGTGATAAGAGTTAATTGAACATGACATAATGATTTATCAATTATTTGATTCAGTTACACTAAAAAACTCGCGTTTATAACTGAATGCTTTTCATTATATACTAAAAAAGGGTAAGAGGTTAAACTAAAGAACGTACAACACCAGTTCCCTATACATTAATACATTCCATTCACTCTTACTCCTTTTTTAGTTTTAATGGTTTTTATTCAATTTTGAATTTTTTTATTAATCCAAAATCAAATTTTATTCCTCCAATGTGGACAAATCTCCCAAATCTTTTCCTTCTTCCTGGGCACGGAGCACCCTGCGCATGATCTTACCACTCCTGGTTTTAGGTAGCTTGTCAACCTGGGTTATATCACCTAAAACCGCTACCGGTCCCAGTTCGTAACGCACGTGTCTCTGTAACTCACTAATAAGTTTGGTAGTTAACTTGTAATCCTCTTTGAGTATTACAAAGGCTTTTATAACCTGTCCCTTGATTGGGTCTGATTTACCAATGACTGCTGCTTCAGCCACAGCAGGGTGTGATGAGAATGCAGATTCAACCTCCGAGGTTCCAACCCGGTGTCCTGCAATCTTCAGTACATCATCAGAACGGCCCTGTATCCAGATATAACCATCTTCATCCTTTCGGGCCATGTCCCCGGCACGGTAAAATCCTCCAGGTAGGTCTTTCCAGTAAACATTCACGAATCGTTCTTCATCTTTATACAGGGTCCGGAACATGGCGGGCCATGGTTTTTTAACCACCACGTATCCGTCTTCTCCCACAGGAACCGGGTTTCCATTTTTATCCACCACATCTATATCCACACCAGGGAATGGAAGGGTGGGTGTACCTGGTTTTAGGGGAGAAACAGGGAGGGGTGTGATCATGTGCATTCCAGTCTCAGTCTGCCACCAGGTGTCCATTATTGGTGTTTTTTCGTTTCCAATGTTCTTGTACAGCCACATCCAGGCGGCAGGATTCATTGGTTCACCAACACTACCCAGAATCTTCAGTGAAGAAAGGTTATAGAAGGTTGGATATTTACTTCCGTACCGCATAAGGTGCCTAACTGCGGTAGGGGAGGTATATAGCTTGGTTACCCCATATTTTTCCACTATTTTCCACCATATACCGGGATCAGGGTAATCTGGTGCTCCTTCATATACCAGGGTGGTGGTCCCAAGAAGCAGTGGCCCGTACATGAGGTAGCTGTGGCCGGTGATCCAGCCAATATCTCCGGTACACCACCAGAGGTCACCGTTATGGATGTCAAACACGGTTTTTAAGGTAGTAGCCACTCCCACCATGTATCCAGCAGTGGTATGGAGAACTGCTTTGGGTTTTCCCGTACTACCAGAGGTGTAAAGTATAAACAGGGGATCTTCAGAGTCCATTTCCTCAACTGGACATTCATCTGGTTCACCCTCCAGGAGTGTTTCGTAGAATATTTCCTTACCACTCAATTCAGACATGTGGATGGGGTTTCCAGCGTGCTGCACCACAATGGTAGTTTCAATGGTGTGGCACTTTAAGAGGGCCTCGTCTGCGATCTTTTTAAGATCTATAACTTTACCCCGGCGGAAGGTTCCATCGGCAGTTATGAGAACTTTGGCCTTGGCATCGTTCATCCGCTCCACAAATGCACCAACACTCAGTCCAGAATAAACCACACTGTGAACTGCCCCTATCTTGTTACAGGCCAGCATGGAGACCAAGAGTTCCGGGCACATGGGCATGTACATGGAAACTGTGTCACCCTTTTCTACGCCCAGATTCTTCAGGGCGTTGGCCATTTTATTCACTTCACGGTAAAGCTCGTAGTAGGTGAGTTTTTTCTCATCACCCCTCTCATTGGCGTAGAGAATAGCCACCTGATTCCGTTTATCAGTGTGTATCCAGCGGTCAACCGCATTGTAAGCCAGGTTTATTTTTCCATTGGTGAACCATTTGTAGAAGGGTTTCTGGCTTTCATCCAGAACTTTATCCCATTTCTGGAACCATTCAAACTGTTCTGCCTTTTCAGCCCAGTACTTCTCAATGTCTTTACCCTTCTCTATTTCTGCCTCCCAGTTTTTGACGTGAGCTTCTTCAACCAGCATGTAATTAGGTTTAAACACTTTTTTCTCATTATTCGAGTTATTACCGCTTTTTACCATGTTTTCACCCTTTGAAGTTTTTATTTATCAGTATTTACAGAAAATAACCGATTATTGGTTAAATTTTATTCAATTGATCTTCCTAGATTATCTTAATCCCATTACTCATAATAATCCTTTATTTTTTATTACAAGAATGGGCAGACCATTTTCATGATAAATTAGTTCTTGGTTTAATTTTGGAATTAAAACTATTTAGAAATGCTTTTTTCCAGGAATTTGACTTACTTTTTAAAATAGAAACAAATTTTTTAACAATCACTCAACGATCTACACAACTTAAGATACACTCAGTTTTCAGTCCATTGAAGCCATTGGTAACATTCTAACACTCTTTAGAGACATTAAGAAGTATATAAATGCTACTGTTTAGGAGAACTTTTACAAATTTTTAGGGAGTACAAGCATTAAAAGTAATGAATAGGTAGAATAATTAAATGTGAAAATTAGTTTCGGGGTTTAGGTAAGCTTTATCCATTCATAAAAACCAGTTTAGATGTGGAATATCAAATAAATTTTCCATGTATAGGTAGAATCAATCATCCAAAAAATGAATCCTGTTGAAAAAAAATTAATCTAGACGGGAAAATAAGCAAAAATCTATCGAAATTGATGGAATTATAGAAAACATAAACAATTATTATATCTGAAATTGAAGATCAGATTTACCAATTATATTTAGAATACTAAATCAAAAACAGAGAAATATCAAATTTAATTAAATCCACTCACAAAGGTTTGAGTGGATACAATGAACTATTTTTACGAATTAAATATGATAAAATTAGCATACTGACATTTTTTTATTGGATTATTAGCTCTTATCCTTGGATTTTATTTGACTATTCACGAATTAGAGTTAATAGGATTCATTTGCACCTTTTGAGTGCGGCTATTTATTGGGTATCCTTCATTAAAAAAGACCCTACAATACTAGACCAACGTAGTCATTAATTCTAAATAATGCAATATTTACTTTTTATTTTAGTTTAGAAAAAATTTTCAAAGTATTAGTCAAATTACAGATAATTTTCAATGTTTTTTAAATAAAGAGAAAATATCCTCCCCGTGAGTAATTATTAACATCATAACACATAATTTTATATAATTGTGAGAATTGATTATGAGTGTTGTTTAGTATTAGTGATAATCATAGTTGTCAGCAAAAATTGATTCTTTTAGTAGTATCAACTAGTGGGGGAAGATTTTGACTTTTAAAACAGTTAATCTAAAAAAGAGCTACGATTCCGACTTCGATGACATAATTAATGAGTTTTATATCCCAACATTATCAAACGCAATAAAATATCAGCGATCAGCAGGTTTTTTTTCTTCCAGTTCATTAGCAGTTGCAGCTAGAGGAATGTCTAATTTCATAAAAAAACGGAGGCATTATGGAACTTATCTGTAGTGCGAATTTCCAAAAAAAAGATATTGAAGCCATTAAAATGGCTTATAAAAATCCTGAAGAAGTGATCGAAAAATCAATGATGTCCGAATTGGAAAATCTTGAAGAAGGGATTATTAAGGATCATGTGGCTGCTTTAGGATGGATGATTGCAAATAATAAACTTAAAATAAAAATTGCTGTAATTACTGATTCTAATGGCATTCCTACTAAAGAAAACAGGGGAATGTTCCATCAAAAGGTGGGAATACTGACTGACAAAGAAAATAACATGTTATCGTTCAGTGGTTCGATTAATGAATCGGAAGCCGGTTGGAAACATAATATTGAAGAAATTAAAGTATTCAAGGGCTGGGAAAAAGACGGAGAAGCCTATTTTGAAGAAGATTTGAAGAATTTTAATAAGTATTGGAAGGGTAAAGCAGATAGAATCCACCTTTATGATATTCCTGACGCTATTAAGAAGAAGTTAATTAAAATATCCCCACTAAGTACAGAGGAAATAAAAATAGATGTAAACGACGTTATAACAAACGAACGGGGAATTAAACTATGGGATCACCAAAATAAAGCAATTCAAAATTGGTTAGGCAACGAGATGAATGGAATATTTGAAATGGCTACGGGGACTGGTAAGACTTTTACTGCTTTAGGGTGTCTGAATGAATTTTTCAAGAATGAAAATAAATCAATTAGTATTATAGCATGCCCTTATTCACACTTGATTGATCAATGGATTGAAGATGTAAAAGATTTTGGTTTTATAGAAGATATTATAGTTGCAAATAGTGCTAATCCTTCATGGAAAAGAGAATTAAATGATTTAATTTTGGATATTAATACAGACATTATAGAAAGATTAATAATTTTCACTACTCATGATACTTTATCTTCTTCAAAATTTATTAAAACCCTCGAAGATTCAAAAGCAGATGTTTTTTTAATAGTTGACGAAGTTCATGGAATTGGTTCTAATAAACGTCGGCTTGGTTTACTCGAGAAATACAATTTTAGATTGGGTTTAAGTGCCACTCCAACTCGATGGTTTGATAAAGAAGGAACTGACATTATAATGGACTACTTTAAGGATGTAGTTTTTAGTTTTTCACTGGAAAAAGCATTAACAACTATCAATCTTGCTACGGGTGAATATTACTTGACACCATACGAATACCACCCGCAATTTATTGAACTTACTTCCGATGAACTTCATGAATATGAAATTCAATCGAGTAAAATTGCAAAATCATATCATCTCGCTCGTAACAAAAAAGAAAGAAACGAATTGATGACTTTGTTACTAAACAAACGCCAGAGAATTATTAATAATGCTGAAAATAAATATAATGGATTAATTACGATTTTAAAGGCTAATCCCGAGATTAAACATCTTCTAGTTTATTGTTCTCCACAGCAAATGGATAAAGTCGAAGATATATTATTTGATCTCGATATTAAACCATCACACAAATTCACGATGCATGAAGGAACGAAAAAAGACCCTAACCTTGGTGGAATTTCACAAAGGGATTTCTTGTTAAAAGAATTCTCAAAAGGCAATTATAGAGCTTTAGTAGCTATGAAATGTCTAGATGAAGGAGTAGATGTTCCAGCAGCAAAAACTGCCATAATCATGTCAAGTACCTCCAATCCCCGAGAATATATTCAAAGGAGAGGGAGGGTTTTAAGACGTTCCCCAAACAAAAAAAAGGCCATAATTTATGATTTAATCATTATGCCCAAATTTAATAATAATTCATCAGAAATCGAAGGAAAAATAAGAAAAAAAGAAATGCAAAGATATAAGGAATTTGCCAGGACAGCCATAAATTCCGCGGATTGTTTAGAAAAGCTTGAAAATCATGTTTATGGGGGCTAAAAATTGGATCAGAAGCTAAATGTAAAAATAATAGAGGCTATTAATAGTAGCGAGTTTGAAAAACCAGTCAAAGAATTTTTAGTAAGTGCTCTTCTTGTGGAGTATAATAATGCCGAACAGGATAAGCCTAGAATAAAAGAAGATTATGACCGATTAATTAAAAAAGGAGCATCTGAAATGGGGGAAGAAGATGATATTGACTAGTTTAAAAGTGAAGAATTTCCGGCAATATAAAGATGAAGTAAGAATTGATTTTACCAAAGATCCTGAAAAAAACTTCACTATACTACAAGGTACTAATGGTGCTGGAAAGACAACTCTCCTAAATGCTATTACATGGTGCTTATATGGTGAAGAACTACACAATGTAACAGATGACCCGATTTATAATGAAATTGTAGAAAACGAAACCGAACGCGGGGGGAATTTTAAAGTAAAAGTGGAAGTTGAAGCATTAAACAAAGAAAATGACGTGATCAGCTTCAAAAGAGAATTACAGTTTTTTAAAGAACAAAATGGCAAAATATTTGATTCGATTTATGATGGGAATGAGTTTTCCATTTATAAAAATAATGACCCAGTTTCACATCCAACTTTGTATGTTGATTCAAACATGCCAAAAGACATAGAAGAATACTTTTTTTTTGATGGAGAAAAATTAGAAGACTATTTCCGGGAAAATACTGGTACTGTTATTAAAAAATCAGTTTTTAAAATAACTCAACTTAAACTTCTTCAAAGACTAATTAATCATTTAGATGAACGCAGAAGATACTTTGGAAAAAAAGTAAGGGATATCAGCCCAAATACTGGTGCAATAGAACAACAAATTATTTTAAAAGAAGATTCTATTGCTACAAATGACGATCTTCTTAAAAAAGCAATTAAACAACGGAAAATTGCGGAAAAAAAGATAAAAAAATACACCAATGAATTGAAAAGAGTTGATTCAACAGATATTAAAAATTTGCAAATTGAAAGGGAACGGTTAAAATTTGAAGTACAAGAAGCAGACAATGACATAGATGAATTGGAAAAAGAAAAAGCTGATTTTCTGTTGGAAATGGCTCCGATTATATTAGCATTCCCTACGCTGAAAAAAACGTTGCAGAAAGCAGATAAATTAGTAGAAAAAGGATTTATACCTGCACAATACAAGAAGAAGTTTTTAGAAGATTTGATCGATGAAGGCAAATGTATATGTGGAACAGATCTATCAGAAAATGAAGAGTGTAAGAAACACTTGGAAGATCTATGGGAAAAGACTAGTGTTTTAACAAATATCGGCGATGAAATAGGAACTGAACAGGCATCAATTGAAAACTTACTATCAAAATTAAACAATTTTAGAGAAAAACAAAAAAGAATAGGTAAAAATCTCAGACGATTGAAAAAAGAACGAGATGATAAAAGTAAACGAATCAAAGAAATAAGTCTTTTAATTAAAGATTCTGAAATAGAAAAAGTCAACTATTTCGAAGAAATGTTAGAAGAAAATGAAAGACTTGAAAAATCCAAAATAAGAGAAGAATTGAATTTGGAATCCGAAATCAAATCAGCCAAAAGAATCGTGGAAAAGTTAAAAGCAGAGCGAGATAAAGAAATGCAAAAAAATGCAGAATTGGAAAAAATGAAAGACATACTCCACTTCTGTGAAAAAAGTTTAAGTGCCTCAAAAACACTCAAAGATGAATTGATTGAAGATATTCGAATTAGAATAGAACAAACAACTAAAGACCAATTCCTTAAACTTAATTGGAAAGAATCATTCACTGATGTAAAAATTGATGATGATTATGATGTGACTGTTATTCGAATGTCCGGAAGAATTAGTGATGCAAATGGATTATCTGCTGGTGAAAAATTAGCTTTAGCACTTTCGTTTATGGCTGCTTTGAACGAAATTTCAGGTTTTGATCTGCCCATAATAATCGATACGCCAATGGGTAGATTAGACAAAGAAATTAAACTCAACATTGCAAAAGTTCTTCCGAAATATTTGGAAAATAAACAAATCACGCTTCTTGTAACTGGTGAAGAATATTCCCCTGAATTTAGACATAAATTGAGTGATAGGGTAGGTAAAGAGTACACAATTGAAGTAACACAGACTAAATATGGAAACAAATCAGAGGTCGTTTTACATGAAAGCTGATAGAGTATCTATAAGTAGTGATGATAGGCCCATTTTTGATAACTTAAAAAAATATTCAGATACCCCATTTAAAGGTAGGAAGAATAAGGAAATTTTTATGATGGCTTTAATTTTGGGGTACTATAAAGCTGGAACAAGAACTAAATTAAAAAATCCAAAGGATTATGATCACGTAGAAAATCTTGGTCCAGATAGAAGAAGCATTATTAAAGCAATTGCCGTGGCTGAAGAAGGTATGGATGTTTTAAATGATGAAGAACAAATATACACAATTGCAAATGAATATGCAGCAACAGGCATTAAAATTTTGGAAAGTATGGTTAATAACCCTGACTATGATTTCCTGAAGAAAATAGAAAGTATGCTAGTGGAAGAGTATGATAGCAAAAAAATGGGCGAATGAAGGAATAAAACAGGTCTTATTAATTGAACCAAATTTTCCTATTCCTAAAAAAAGTATAAATCATAAAGATTTTCTACCTATCGGTTTGCTAAAATTAGCATCTTATCTGAAGTATAATGGATTCGAAGTAAAATTGTCCAGATTAGATGCTGATTTCCAGAGTAATTTCGAACATTTAGAATTAAATCCAGATATGATATTGATAACTTCTTTGTTTACATACTGGGCAAAACATGTTAAAGATGCAGTAGAATACTGTAGAAATGCTTTTCCAAATACTAAAATTATTGTTGGGGGAATTTACGCTTCTTTTATGCCAGAAGATTGTAAAGAATATACTGGGTGTGACGAAGTCTTTATTGGTGTCTGTGAAGAAGCTGAAAAATGCCAACCTGACTATGATCTTGTTGATGTTGATTATCAAATAATTCACTCCTCTAGGGGTTGTATAAGAAAATGCCCATGTTGTGGTGTCTACGAAATTGAACCAAAATTTACTTACAAAAAGTCCATTAAAAACGAAATAATTAAACGTAAGCTAGTTTTTTATGACAACAACTTATTAGCAAATCCATTTATTGAGAACATACTTGAAGAGTTAGTTGAACTTAAAAAAAATAGGACAATATTAAATTGTGAGTCACAAAGTGGTTTTGACGGTAGAATATTAGTAAATAATCCACATTTAGGAAAATTACTTAAAAAAGCCCAATTTGTCAATCCGAAAATAGCTTGGGATGGTGAATTTTCTGAAGCGGATGACATTAAAAAACAAATCGAGATTTTAGTTGATTCTGGTTACAATTACAAGGAAATTTCTGTTTTTATGCTCTTTAATCATGATATAAGCTTTGAAGACATGGAGAAAAAGAGGATACAATGTTGGAAATGGAATGTCCAAATTTCAGATTGTAGATACCGGCCTCTAGATCAGAACTACGACAATTATAATCCTTATACGAAGAAACCACAATCAAGCGAAGATTATTACATTCATCCAGGGTGGAGTGATGAGCTTGTTAGGGCATTTAGAAGCAATATCAGAAAACAAAACATTTGCGTGAGACAAGACATCCGTTATTATTCTGCAGATATTGAAAGGAAACGAATTTCAAAAGAAGATGCTACTAAATATAAGAATATGGAGTTTGAAGAGGCTAAAAGTTATGTTAAAGATGCTTGGAATCCTAACAAGGCCCATGCACCATAAATCCATGTCTGCAATGATCACCTAGCCTTTTTCACTTGGTGATACATGAAATATTAAGCAATGACAATACAATAACACAATTTATCATGATTGAAGCCTTTGTAACAATTATTGCCCAAATCAACAAATAATGCTGGAGTTTTTTATGTCCAAAACTGAACATCTTCCTTTGACCATAACCTTTATTACAGGTAACCAACACAAAGTAAAAGAAGCTCAAGGAATATTCCACCAGTTCGATATTCAGGTGGAACACATAGACCTTGGATACCCTGAAATACAGGGAGAGCTTATAGATGTGGCTCGCTTTGGCGCAAAAGATGCTGCCATGCGGCTGGGAAGACCAGTTATTGTTGAAGATGCGGGTCTGTTTATAAAAGCTCTTAAATGGTTTCCAGGTACCTATTCGTCATATGTGCAGGATACCTTGGGCAATGAAGGCATTTTAAAACTGATGAACAGTGTCGAAGACCGTTACGCTGAGTTCAGGTCGGTAATTGGATATGCAACACCCAAGACCGAGCCCGAGACTTTTTTAGGTGTAGTCGGTGGACATATAGCACATCAGGAAAAAGGAAAGCATGGTTTCGCTTACGATCCACTTTTCATACCAGAAGGATACAGCCTGACCTTTGGTGAACTCACACGAGATGAGAAGAATGAATTCTCCCATCGCCGCAGGTCACTGGAAAGTTTCGCCCGTTGGTATAAAGATCTCATAAACAGTGAATAAGCAGCTGAGAGCTTGAATTAAAAATTATTATCTAAAAGCTATAAACTGTATTAAATTAAGCTAATTTAGATTAATAGAAATAATTTAGATTAATAGGAATCATAAGAGGTGATTTAATGGCAGCAAAGCCGGATTGGGTTGAATATACAACCGAAGAAATAGAAGAAATTATATTAAAACTGAGAAAAGAAGGAAAATCAACCAGTGTCATTGGAGTTATATTAAGAGATCAGTACGGAATTCCTGATGTTAAAAGTGTAACCGATATGAAGATAACCAAGATCCTGGAAAAACACGACCAAGGAGAAGAATACCCTGAGGATCTGATGAACCTCATCCGTAAGGCAGTAAACATCCGGGACCACCTTAAAGAAAACCCAAAGGACCTGCACACCAAAAGGGGTCTACAGTTAGTTGAATCCAGAATCAGGAGACTAGTAAAATACTACACCCGAGAAGGAGTCCTCCCTGAAGGATGGAGATATGACCCTCAAAAAGCAGCATTACTTGTTAAATAGAGCTGAAGAAGCTTGCACGCTCCTGAAGGAGCACCTTGATCAGGATCATGTGGTGAGAGTTATCTCCCACAATGATGCTGATGGTATATCGGCAGCAGGAGTTATCTGCAACGCCATCTCCCAGGAAGGCGGGAAATTCCATGTTACCATGGTCCCCCGCCTTAATGAGGAAACCCTGGATCGGCTTTCCAGCGAGAAATACAAACTATTCTTTTTCTGTGACATGGGCAGTGGCTACGTGAAGAGGATTGGCCGGCTCAGGGGCCAGGCTGTAATCGCCGACCACCACCAGACCATGGACAGTGATGGAGATGATGAGGAAAGCCTGGTACACGTGAACCCCCACCTGTTCGGACTGGACGGGACCCGGGATGTAAGTGCATCTGGAGTGACCTATCTCACTGTGAAACCCCTTGAAAAAGTTGCGCTATCTGGACTAGCCCTGGTTGGTGCTTTTGGAGATATGCAGTATGCTGATGGGTTTACTGGTGTGAACCAGACCATACTCAAAGAGGCAACTGAATCCGGAGTGGTTACAGAACACGAGGATCTGAAAATATCCTCCAAAGATGACCCGCTTTACAAAGCCCTGGCTCACACATTCAAACCAGCAATCCCTGAAATCTCCGGAAACCTGGAGAAAAGTCAGGCTTTCCTGGAAAAGATTGGAATATCATACGGTATTAAATTCACAGATCTGGCCAATGAAGAGAAGGATTTCCTCACCGAGCACCTGACTAAAATGAATCCCAAGGTGTTTGACACCGTGTACAGCATGCCTAAAGAAGACCCTGCACTCCGCAATCTGGAAAACTATGCTGAGATCCTGGATGCATGTGGTAAAAACAAGAACTACGCTGTGGGTCTGAGTATCTGTCTCGGTGAACGGGAATCAGCCATAAGCCAGGGAATGGAATTTTTAAGCAAATACCGGGACTCTCTGATTAGAGGTATAAGCTGGATTTCCCGAGAGGGTGCCCAGGAAATGGATTATGTGCAGTACCTTTACACTGAAGATAAGGAAAATAAAAAGATCATGGGGACTTTAGCCTCTTTAGGTATTGATCTTAAGATTTTAACCCCTGAAAAACCAGTTATAACCCTGTCCCGCATGCACAATCTGATTAAAATTTCAGGCCGCACCACACTGGAAATGACCCAGCGAGGAGTAAACCTGGGTTTTGCACTTGAACAGGCAGCTAAAAGCTTTAACGGTGCTGGCGGAGGACATAATATCGCTGCAGGCGCAGTGGTACCTTACAAGGAACTGGAAAACTTCAAAAACCTGGTAAATGATATTGTGAGCACACAGGTCACTTAAGTACACAGGTCATTTAAAATAAAAGTGTTACATTCAATTGGAAGGAGTATTAATTTGAGAATATCTTGAGAACATCCTTTTACCTCGAGAACATCTCTCATTTAATATTCTGATTTGAAAATATACCCTGATTGGAATATTCATTAAAACTAAATTAAAAAATCTCTATTTAAATCTCTATTTAAAATTTAATTCTCATAAACTCATAAAAAAATTATAACAAAAATTATTCTTATTAAAATTCTTATAAAAAATTATCAATTAGCAAATAATCGAGGCATTTTCTATGTATCTTACCCGAGAAGAGGAAAAAATGTACGCAGGCGAGTACGGTCCTGCTGTGGAAAAATCCATGGAAATCCTGGTTGCTCTGGGAGATATCTACGGAGCAGATGGTATGGTGGAGATAGTATCTGCCCAGATATCTGGAGTTTCCTATAAAACCATTGGTGAAGCAGGTTTAGAGTACTTGGATGACCTGGCCAGTGAAGGAGCCCAGGTACAGGTTCCCAGCACCCTCAACCCGGCAGGGGTGGATCTAGATCAATGGAAAGACCTTGGTTTCCCAAAAGAATTCACCAGAAAACAGTTACTCATTGTAGAAGCCTACCGTAAGATGGGAATCAGCACCACCTGCACTTGTACACCATACCTGGTGGGTAATGTACCACCAGTGGGCAGTCATATTGCCTGGTCAGAGTCATCTGCGGTTTGTTACGCTAATTCAGTTTTAGGGGCCCGTACAAATAGGGAAGGAGGTCCTGGAGCTTTATCAGCCGCAATTTGTGGGAGAACACCAAACTATGGTTATCACCTGGACCAGGCTAGGGTTCCTAATTTACTGGTTGAAGTTGAAACTCCACTGTCTGGATCTGATTACGGTGCAATGGGATATCTGGTGGGAAAAGCTGTAGGTAACGGTGTGCCCTACTTCAAATTACTGGATAAAGAGCAAATAAATCCACAGGTTAATCAGTTGAAAGCTCTGGGTGCAGCACTGGCATCTTCCGGAGCGGTGGCCCTTTACCATATGGAAAACACTACCCCGGAATACCGTGAAGTAATGCCGCATACTGGAAATCTGGAAAAACTAACCATAACCCGGAACGATCTGGATAATACCCGGGAAAAACTTTCCACTGCCCAAAAACCGGATTTGGTATGTTTAGGATGCCCACATGCTTCATTAGATGAGATAGGGGAGGTTGCCCTTAAATTAAAGGGTAAAAAACTGGCCAACCAGTTATGGGTGTGCACATCCATCTCAGTTAAAGTTGCAGCCGATAGAATGGGCTACACTGAAATGATAGAAAAAGCCGGTGGCCATGTGGTCTGTGACACCTGCATGGTGGTGGCCCCAATAGAAGATATGGGCTTTAAAGTTATAGGTGTTGACTCTGCCAAGGCTGCTAACTACGTTCCCAGCATGTGCGGACTGGACGTGGTCTTTGATGAATGGGAGAATCTCATAGCCTTTAAAAAGTAAGTGACCTATTCGAGTAAGTTGAATCTGTAACTTAAAAATCCAAAAGCTGGAAGATGTTAAATGAAAGTTTAGTGTTTTTTTAAAAAAATCTTTATAAATGTCAAAAATACACTGACTAGTAAAATTCTACTTTTTATTAGGTGATGATTATTCCAGATTCAAATCAGAGTTCAATTAGGGTGCCCGGAAAACTAAAAAACCCCCTGTTTATTCTCACCATAATCACCACAGCCATTGCTATTATCCTATCTGCAGTGCAGATTACCAGGGGTGTGAATTACTTTGATGTTTTCACCTATCTCAATGTAGCCCTGCAGTATTCTGGAGCAGGCAGTGGAATGAACATCAACTCAATACCACCACTGATGCCATTTTTAACATCCCTAATCTTCAGGACAGGATTCATTTCCAGCAGCGTTATAATCGTATTAGATGCTATCATATTCATTTTCGGAGTCATTGGATTATACCTACTTTTAAAACAGCGTTTCAATGAAATACAAAGCTTCAGTGCATGTTTAATATATATTTCACTCCCACTGGTATTTTCATGGGCCGCCAGTGGTTCTATAGACGTGCCAGCCATTTCATTCTCAATCTGGACCATGTATTTCATGGTCAGGGGTGTTGAAGATGATTCAAAATACTTATACGGGGTTATCCCCATGCTGGTGGTGGCCATACTTACCAGATATACCACTGCTCTTCTAATCATCCCTCTATTCTTTTATTTCGTTGTAGGCACTGATTTTCTCCGAAATTTTAGAAAACATTTAAAACAGACCATCATTTCTCTGTGTATTCTAACACCATTTTTAGCATACGCTTACTTCAAAATCAGTTATTTAAGCAGTCTACTTTTTTTGATCATCTGTCCATTATTATTCGGAAAATCCTTCGGTGTGGGAGATGCAGCCTACAACCCAGATAACCTGTACTACTTAAATCATCTGGTGAATTACATTGGTGTTGGACCAATTAACGGAAGTTATTACCAAATATTAAGTCCCAGTCAAGGATCAGCATCATTTTTAGCCATAATAATTACCATATTTGTTCTTTGTGGTCTTGGAATCTATATTTACACTATTCTAGAAAAAAAAGTAAAAACAATGGATGTTGTTGATAAATGGATGATTATCCAAGTAATATTCCTTGGAATTTTAGTTGTAGCTGGCTTTTTCAGCTTTTTTAGAGCACCTTATTTATTAACGGACATCATCGTCCTTTTAATCTGTCTTTTGATCTACAGCTTATTGCGCGATGTGGATGGAAAAAATTTGAAGATGGATTTGCTTTTTCTGTTATGGTTCCTCACTTTCTTCATAATGCACAGTGTGACACCGGTAAAGGTGGACAGATATCTCATTACCGTGGCCCCAGCCCTTGCCTACATTATTTTCCTGGGGTTAAGTGTCCTCATTGAAAGGTATAAACCTAAAATTAAAAAAGAATCTCTAAAATCAGGGGGATTGTATTTAATTATCGGTATGTTATGTTTAACTTCAACGGCAGTTACCTTTGCAGGTCACACTCCCAATACCTGCCTAATTAAGTACGTTGAACCCACTGCTCAGTGGCTGGAGGATTACGATCCACAGTATCAGGATAAAATTATTTTTTCAGATTACAGTCCAGCAGTATCATGGACTATGAAAAAAACGGTGTTTACGGGGGTTTTAAGAGATTACAATAATGCTGATGAGTTCTCTTCCATGTTAGTTAATTCAGGTGCAGAATACTACATCGATGTTTTAAGTGATACCAAGCCCACACTCACTGGTTTTCAGGTGATAAACAAAACTGACCTGATTACGGTGTACCAAAGAATCCATTAAGTTTAAAATATTAGGTTTTAATCAATAGACTAACCAATGCAGTATATCGTGCCAATAACTATTTCTATTATTTTTGATTGTTCACCTCCACCGAACTAACGTATTCCAATTCACCCCCACAACTGCAACTGGCAAAATCAAACGGAGCTTCATCTTCTAGAAGTGGATACAATTCATTACAATCCCCACATAATAACAGACCTGTGTAATATCTTTTATCAGTTAAAGCGGTGATGTCAGTTTTTATGATTTTAAACAGGGTCTGATAAGCTCTTAAAACACATTGAAAATCAATTTGTGGACGGTCAGATAGCACTGCACCAGAATGTGCCAGTAGTACCAGGATCTTTTCAAGCTCCAGATTATAGGTGGTCTCATTTTCACTGTGATCTTCAAATAGGAATGAAAAGAATAGACTTTGAAACTTTTCAAAGAAAACTAAAGTATTTTCACCCCAGGTAACCTCTTTTATATCCTGGAAGAATTCATCTCCCAGAAATAGATTACCCCTGAAAAGATTGAATATATCCAATCCACCCAAGATCCGTTGGGAAATATCACTGTTATGCAATGCCCATAAATCATCCACTACCAGGTCCCGTCCCAGATAAAACGTGTACAGCTTCTCCAGGAAAATATGCAAGTATAGGAATGAATCGTAATCCACAGTACAAGTAGTGGAATTAGAATAAACTGAACCAAAACCTGCATCGTAACGGTTATTCGGCATTATTCCATTATTTATGGCCTGAAGAAGAACCAGATTTACAGGAGCAGATTTTAGATTATCCTGGAGTTCCAGAGGATTTTTCCACTGGCAGTGCAGATTAAATAGAGATTCCCAAATATTTTCATCCCATAAGTGCATAAATTCATTTAAAATATCAAAAACCCCATCAACATGATTAAATTCCCTGATAAATTCCTGATACTTGGCTGTCAGGTCATGACCCTGATAATTATCTTCGGCACCCACCATAAAATCACAGCTACACACGAGTATTATTATTTAGTTATTAATTAGTAATAAATATTGGGGACAAAGAAGTTTTATAAAGGAAAATTTTAATTAATAATTCGATTTGATTTTTTTGTAATTGTTTTATAGATTGCAAACATAGTATTAGTTCAAGAAATGTCAATCTAACAAACCCAATTCAGGATATGAAAAATGGTTGAAAATAAACATCAAAATGGCACTCACCCTTCAAGAAAAACTGTCAGGTGGATACAACACCCTCTAATCGAACCCGGGAAGATTGAAGCACGTCTTTACCAGCAATTACTGGCAGCTAACGTTGTGAAAAAAGGGAATACTATGGTAGTAGCCCCAACAGCCCTGGGTAAAACTGTGGTGGCTGCCCTGGTGGCTGCAGATAGGCTTGAAAAGTATCCAGAGAGTAAAATTTTACTTTTAGCTCCCACCAAACCACTGGTGGTGCAGCACGAGGAAAGATTCCTTGAATTTTTAAAAACAACCACCACCAGTCTCACCGGTGCAGTTAAACTGGAAGAGCGGATTAAAAGATGGAATGATTCCCAGGTGATCTGTGCCACGCCCCAGACAATAGAATCAGACATCATAGCAGAAAGATACTCACTGGAGGATGTTTCACTACTTATTTTTGATGAATGTCACCGGGGAACTGGATCCTATTCCTACGTATTCCTGGCCCAGCGCTACACTAAACAGGCCAAAAACCAGTTGATACTGGGTTTAACTGCCTCACCAGGTGGTGATGAAGAACGGATCAACCAGGTTTGCCAGAACCTCTTCATAAATGAGGTGATGGTTAAAAATGAGGATGACCCTGATGTCAAACCCTACTTCAACCCCATTGATGTGGAATGGGTGAAAGTTGATTTGAAAAAGGAACAGTTGGATATTAAAAAACATCTGGATGTGGCTCTTAAAAATCGCCTTAAAGGTTTGAAAAAACTGGGAGTTCTCAATTCAACCCAGCAGGTCAGCAAAAAAGATATTTTAAGAGCCAGAGGCAAAGTCCAGAACAAAATATCCCAAAGTGCCAGCCCACCAAGAGATTGCCTCTTGGCAATATCCATGTTAACCGCTGTTTTCAGTGTCATGCACTCCCTGGAACTTTTGGAAACACAGGGTGTGAGTAACCTGCACTCTTACTTTGATAGGATGCGTAAGAAAAAAACCAAAGCCGCTAAGGGATTATTTAAGGATGAAAACTTTAAAACAGCGGTGAACTTAACCCGGCAGGCCTATGATAAGGGAGTTGAACACCCTAAACTGGGAAAACTCATGGAAATACTTAAAAGTGCTGCAGAAGACAAAGAACAGGTTATTGTTTTCAGCCAGTACCGGGACACAGTGAATCATATCTATCGTAAGTGCCAGGAAGAAGGTATAAACGCGGTTAAATTCTTTGGACAGGCCAACCGGGAAAAAGAAAAGGGCCTCACCCAGAAAGAACAGAAAGATATCATAAAGGCCTTCCGGATGAGAACCTACCAGGTACTGATTTCCACCAGTGTGGCTGAGGAAGGTATTGACATTCCCAGTGTAGATCTGGTGGTACTCTACGAACCAGTTCCATCGGAAATAAGAATGATCCAGAGGCGTGGTCGAACCGGTAGGACCACCAGTGGCCGTATGATCGTTTTAATAACCAAGAACACCCGGGATGAGTCATTCTATTATTCAAGCATAAACCGGGAAAAGAAAATGAAAAAACAGCTGGCCAATGGATACAATCAACCCGAAAGGCCACTGATTGCCAATGATGAAGATGTCCGAGTACTTGACCGGGAAGAAGAAAAGGATTTACATGACAAAAAAGAGGATTCGCCTGATAAGAGGGTTGTGGTGCATGTGGATCACCGTGAGTCCAAGTCAGGGGTTACCAGGGGACTGAGTAACCTGGGAGTTAAGGTAGAACCCACCAGCCTCCCGGTTGCGGATTATCAGATAAGTCCACAGGTGGCTGTGGAGCGAAAAAGCACACAGGACTTTGTAAGCTCGTTGATGGATAAAAGGTTGTATAAACAGGCCGAGGAACTGGTGGAAAACTTCCAGAAACCATTGATCATACTGGAAGGCCAGGATTTATACAGCAGTTCGCTGCATCCCAATGCCATCAGAGGAGCTCTGGCCAGTCTGGCAGTTGACTTTAACATACCAATCATTCCCACCCGTAACCCCGAGGATACTGCTGCTATGATCTACAGACTCGCAGTGAGAGAAGTAGACAAGGGTTCCAAGGATGTTCAGATGCGTACTGAGAGAAAACCCTTAACCCTTCAGGAACAGCAGCTTTTTATCATTGAATCACTCCCCAGTGTGGGGCCGGTGACTGCCAGGAAGCTCCTGGAAATGTTTGATAGTGTGGAAGGAGTTATCAGTGCCACAGTAGGTGACTTGAAGAAAGTGGATGGGATTGGGGATAAAATTGCTCGAAGTATCCGGAAGATAATTGCATCCAAGTATTCAGATACATTCCGGTATCAAAAAAATGGTGAGAATAGTTCCATTGAAAAACCAATTGTAAATGGGAAAGACAAACCAACAAAAGAATACGTCTTGGAAAAAAATGCTAAAA
Source organism: uncultured Methanobacterium sp. (assembly GCF_963666025.1). Taxonomy (NCBI): domain Archaea; kingdom Methanobacteriati; phylum Methanobacteriota; class Methanobacteria; order Methanobacteriales; family Methanobacteriaceae; genus Methanobacterium; species uncultured Methanobacterium sp. The sequence continues at coordinate 1,512,192 of NZ_OY762552.1, forward strand.
AAGATTGAAAAAATATTGACCGTTAAATTGAACGGGCAATAATAAAATTATATGAGATAAGTATTCTAATGATAACTGATTAAAAATCAGGAAATTACTAAGAAATTATGGAATATCCAATATTATAATTAAGTTAACTGGAGATCACGAGAAATGAAGATTCTGATAAATGAGAAGGGAAAAAAATTTGTGGCGGGTGCCGATGATCTGCATACCGACCATGGTTACATTAAAAAAGAAGAAATAGCCAGTAGTAAATCCGGAGACATTTTGAAAACCCATCTTGGCAGGGAATTTCGTGTTTTAGAAGCTAACATCAACGACTACATCGAACTCATGGACCGCAGGTGTTCCATTATTCTATCCAAAGATCTGGGCGTTATGGCTGCCTACTCTGGACTGGGTTGCGGTCAGCGTGTGGTGGAAGCAGGAACTGGCGCAGGTGCAGCCACTATATTCATGGCAAACATAGTGGGAGAAACCGGCCATGTTTACTCCTACGAATTAAGGGAAGATTTCTCTCAAATTGCGGATAAGAATGTGAAGGGGTTCGGACTGGAGAATGTGACGTTGAAATGCCAGGACGTAACAGAAGGTATAGATGAAGAAGATGTGGACCTGGTATTCCTGGATCTGCCAAAGCCCTGGGAAGTAGTGGAAAATGCCCGTGACTGCCTTAAATCAGGAGGATACCTGGCTGCTTACACTCCTTATATCGACCAGGTGAAACTCTTAACCAGGATCCTAAAAAAACGGGAATTTTCAGATTTAAAGAGTTTAGAATGTCTTGTAAGAGAAATAGAAGTAAAAGACAAGGGTGTACGTCCAAAAACCAGAATGACCGGTCATACTGGATATTTAACATTTGGAAGGAAAATTTAGTATCTAAATATAGCTTAATTAAAATACTAAAACCTAAAAAATGTCATTAATTAAAATATCATTAAAAATATATAAAGTTACGATATAAGAGTTTTAGAGGAATAAGTAGCACATAAACAGTGAATGGTGAATACCATGGGTTTCAATCTGAAAAACATAATTTCAATTAAGGATTTTAGTAAGGAAGATATTGAATATATTCTAAAATTAGCTGAGGAAATGGAACCCATTGCCAGGTCACAGGAAAAATCCAGTGTTCTATCTGGATCTATTTTGGGAATGTTGTTTTACGAAGCTTCCACCCGTACCCGTCTTTCATTCGAAACTGCCATGAAACGATTGGGTGGTAGCACTGTTGGTTTTGCTGAGGCTGGAACTAGTTCTGTTACTAAAGGGGAGAATTTAACAGACACGGTTCGTGTTGTGGGAGAATACACTGATGCCATGGTTATCCGCCATAATATGGAAGGTACCGCCCGTTATGTTGCAGAAATGGTAGATGTTCCGGTGATTAACGCTGGTGATGGGGCAGGACAGCATCCCACCCAGACACTTCTGGACCTATACACCATGAAGCGTGTTCTGGGTGATATTGAAAAGTTGCACGTGGCCCTGGTGGGTGATCTTAAATATGGGAGAACAGTACACTCTCTTTCTTATGCACTGGCCATGTTTGGTGCTAAAATGAGCTTTGTATCACCACCCGAGCTTAAAATGCCCCGGGAAACCCTCCATGATCTGGCAGCTGCAGGAGTAAGTGTGCATGAAACAGAAGATATTAAGGACGTCCTGGACTATGCTGATGTTTTGTATGTGACCAGAATACAGAAAGAAAGATTTCCAGACCCACAGGAATATTTGAAGATCAAAGGAGCCTACACTATTGATTCAAAACTTCTTAAAGGTAGTGAGGCAATAGTAATGCATCCATTACCAAGGATCGATGAAATATCCCATGATGTGGATAACACTCCCTATGGAAAATACTTCCAACAAGCATTTTATGGAGTTCCAGTTAGAATGGCTATTTTAAAATCACTTCTGAAATAATTTGACCCTGAAAAATGATATTAGATGAAAAAGGATTAGAATAAAATAATTAGAATAAAAAAGAGTTAGAGTAGGGTGGTATTTAACCACTCCACATGGCATCTTCCAAGAGTTCCATTTCACATTGTAAGGTAATCAGATTTGTCCTTCCTTTACCTCTACCTCTCGATACTGTTTTTGTTGATATAATTCCTAACATTTCTAATTCATTGATAAAATCAAAAATTCTTCTGTAGGAAACAGAATCTCCCTTGGTTATATCTTTGTAAACATCATAAAGTCTTCCAGAAGTTATTTCTTCTTTACGTTTAGTTAAGAAGATTAACGATTCCAGGACCTTCTGCTGCTGACTGGGAAGGGTCATTACAATATCAGTGACCTTGTTATGTTCAATTTGATCCTTGGCTTCCCGGACATATCCCTCGTAAACCATTTCTGTGCCCTTTTCATCAGCTAATTCGCCGGAAGTACGGAGTAAATCAAGAGCATATCGTGCATCACCTTCTTCCTTTGCAGCTAGTGCAGCACAGAGAGGTATAACTTCATCGTGGAGAACATCATCATTGAACGATAATTTAGAACGTTCCTTTAAAATGTCCACCAGCTGCTGAGCATTGTAAGGGGGGAAAACTATCTCCCGGTCACGAAGGCTGCTACGTACTCGTGGTTTAATGAACTGTTTAAAATCCACGAAGTTACTGATGGAAGCTATGGAAACATTTTCAGTTCGGGTAAGAGTGTATAGTAGACCATCACCATCATTTTTCAAGAGAATATCAATTTCATCCAGGATTATAATTAAAATTAAATCATTACCAAAAACATTTTTCTTGAAAAGGTTACGGAATGCATTGATAACTTCTGCCTTGGTCCAACCCCTGTAAGGAACATCCTGACCCATTTGTTGGCATAATCTAGCAATAACTTGGTATTCGGTGGTGAAGTCCGTGCAACGAATGTATTCCACTCTGACATTCACATTTTTTTCCTTGGAAATCTGTTCCAGCTGTTTCTTGGCAAACTTGGCCACTGCGGTTTTACCAGTACCAGTCTTACCATAAACAGTAACATCAGGAGGTGTTACATTCTTTAATGCTTCAACCCAATACTTAGCCACGGATTTGATCTGATCTGAACGGTGCGGTAGATTATCCGGTAAAAATCTATGATCTAAAAACTTTTTACATTTAAATACAGAATTTTTGTCGCCCAATTCCTCAAAAATATTCATAGATACCACTTCTTATAATAAAAATACATTACATCTTAAATAGATAAATTTCCAAATTAAGATAAATTATGCAATATGATTAATCGATTCTTGAAACTTATAGTTATAATAATGTCAATATGAAATTAGATCATTGCCTCCTGAAGATGATTGATGATTAGTTAGTTAAATTTGAGTTATTTAAGTTAAAGAACTTAATTCAAGTTACTGTGAGTAAATATTAGCGTATTTTGGAATATCAAGCAAATACAAGAGTTTGGTTGATAGTATTTTAATGATCTTTATTTTAAAATTATTTTATAATTTATTTTTAATCATGTTCAAGTGTAATTATTTGAATTCTTCGTCAAAAAAGTGTAAAACAATGTCAGGTACACAATATGAACGTGAAACTCATTTAACAAAGATAACTTTCAAGTGTAAAATTACAATGTTGACGAAGTTGAGGTGCATTTCAAGTGTAAGTAACTGATCCTATATTAATTGTTATGGTGAGGGGTGCATTTCAAGTGTAAAATAGTAGTTAAATTTGATGATAAATTTCAAAGAGGTGCATTTCAAGTGTAAGTGAACACTTTTCCAAAAACTCTTGCAGTATAGTTTTAGTGAGAGGTGCATTTCAAGTGTAAAAAAAGTGGAATCATACAAAGAAATAGAAAGAGAGATCAATTTCAACTGTAAAAAAAAAACATGTTAAGAAGAAATAAGTAATAATTATATAATAAAATTTATTATATAATAAATAAAAATTAAATACAAAAAATATTAAAAAAATAAGGTTAAATTCATTTAAAAATCATTTGAGTGAATATTCTTTATTAAAAACTTCACTGTAAAGTTATTGAGCAAATATATCAAGTTTTAAAGTAAAATAACTGTAATTAAATATTAAAATGAAAAATAAATTTACTTAAAAATATCAAATTTAACTTTTAATTAAATTGATAATTAGTCTTATAATTTTATTTAAAACCTAATTATTTCTAGTTTTTAAAAAATAATTCCATTTCATTTCTAATTTAATTATATAATCCTAGAAATTTTTTTAAAAACTTTTTCTAACAATTTTATTTTGATTTATATATTATTTTTATTAATTTTCCATTGATTTTACACTTGAAATTGATCTCTCACAATGTTTAATATCAACTTCCATACAGTCATTGTTGCCTGGTATTGATGTGTGAATAATACACTTGCAATGGATGTTCCACTTTTTGCAAAAAATCTATTTTCATGTTGTTACACTTGAAGTTGATCTCTTACTATTTTTCAACTTATTCAACAACAGATCTCTTTAAAGTTACACTTGAAACGCATGTCTTACTCATTGATTTTCTTGATTTTTTTAAAATTTTTATTCTATTTTATAAAATGTTATTTTTCACTATCTTTTTGACCAATATTAACCCATTAGGATTGATTTTCAAACTTCCATGAAAAAATTTACACTTGAAATGTATGTCTTACTCATAATTATGTTACAACAACTGAACTGTTTTCATTATTTTATTCCTAAAGATACATCATTTTTAATATTTTTTAACTGCTCATAAAACAAAATTTAAGCGTACAAACAGGCACGATTTTAACATGATTTATAAAAATAGAATTAAATTAGAATATTGTAAAAATGATAAAAATAAAATAAATTAAAAGTTATTATGCAAATGATTTAATAATATTAGTAATTTATTCCATTCTCAGGTCATTGAAACGTTAATGAGGAAAATTAATGCATATTGAACTATTACTAGTTATTGTTGCGGCAATTTTAATTGATTTAACCATAGGTGAGCTTCCAGTATCTATTCATCCTGTGGTTTGGATTGGAAGATCCATAGAAAAATTTAAAGATTTGCTTTCAACTAATTCTAAAATTTCAAGTAATTCAAAAACTAAAAATCGATTTTCAGGATTCCTAATGACCCTATTTATCATAATGGTCTTTGATGCATTATTTTTTTTCATTCTATACATTTCATCATTTAATTACATTTTCTACTTACTGATAGCTTCCATTATTCTTTCAACGACTTTTGCAATTAGATCTCTCATCAAACAGGTTTATACTGTTTATTTAAGCATCAGTGAAGATTTAGAAAAAGGTAGAACTTCAGTTTCTTTTTTGGTTAGTAGAAATACTTCTAATTTATCTTCTGAGAATGTAGTGTCTGCAGCTATTGAAACCCTCACTGAAAATATCACTGATTCTGTTATCAGTCCATTATTCTACATATTCTTCTTTGGGGTTTTAGGAACTATTTCTATATATTTATACAACCCTTCTTGGTTGAATTCACTCCCAACTGTTTGGGGAATGAGTGGATTAGCATATTCGGGGTATCAATTTCCAATTATTATATGTGTCCTAGCTGGGGTAACCTACCGAGTGGTGAACACCTTAGATGCAATGGTAGGTTATAAAGACCCTGAAAACATTGATATTGGATGGTTTCCTGCCCGTCTAGATGATATTCTTAATTACATCCCTGCCAGAATAACAGGATTTTTGGTAGTTTTAGCTTCTTGCTTCTTGTTTTTGGATTATAAATCTTCCTGGCAAGTTATGTTAAAAGATGCGCGTAATACTCCTAGTCCCAACTCCGGATATCCTATGGCTGCTGCTGCCGGAGCTCTGGGTATTAGACTAACGAAACCGGGAGTATACATATTAGGATGTCCTAAAAATATTTTAAAGCCGGAAATGATAAAAAAAGCCATTAAATTAACTATAACTACAGTAATTTTATTTATAATAATTATAATATTAATTCAAATTTTCACATTTCTATTATTCTAAAATATCAATTCATAGAATAACCATTTAATACTCAAATGATCAATCCACAATTAATCAACATTTAAACCGATTAATTAACCAATCAAATATAAACAACAAATTAACCTTCAAAAATTAACCTTCAACATTACTAAACATGATGTCTAATTTATTCATCAAAAATTCCAACAAAGATTTCCAACAACAAAGATTTCAACAATACTCAAACAGGCTTAATACTATCCATTTAAGAGCTTCAACTTTATATTAAACAAAATAATTAAAACGTGATTTCATGAGATTTGCAATTATAAGTGTGACTAAAAAGGGGCAAACAATTGCCAATGATATAGCATTGATTTTAAAAAATGATCCCACTGCAATAAAAGTTGATTTATTCCATAAAAATGTTAAAGAGAATGTTAAAAATTCATTCAATGATTATGATTGTTGGATTGCCATAATGGCAACCGGTATCATGGTTAGAATTATCTGTCCACTTATAAAATCAAAGTTAAATGATCCTGCTGTACTGGTGGTTGCTGAAAATAAGAAACATGTTATCAGTTTATTATCCGGCCACTTAGGTGGGGCTAATCAGTTTTCAATTAAAATTGCTGGTGTTATAGGTGCGGTTCCAGTTATAACTACAGCCACGGATTTAAAGGGTAAAATGGGTATTGATGCACTAGCAAACCAATACTGGTTTGATGTAAAACAACCCCAACTCATTAAAGAGGCCAACCAACTACTTGCTGAGGATAATAAACTTGATCTGTATTTACCTCCACGTTTTAGATTTTTAGAGAATCATCCGCTTGTAAGCAGATCTTACACTATTCATATCTGGGAAAAATCTTTTATTCGAGCTTATTTACCTGAACCTGAAATGGATGAATCTGGAACGGATTTGAATTTAGTAAAAAAAGAAATGGGTGTGCCAGGAAATGATTTGAATATACTTGGAGAAAAATTGGGGAACTATTTAGATCTTTATCCAAAAAGATTAGTAGCTGGTTTAGGTAGTAAGAAGGGAGTAACTGGTGAACAAGTATTTTTAGCCGTTAGATCTGCTCTTCAACATCTTCACCTGCCATTAGAACGGTTGGATGCTCTGGCAACAGCTGAGGTGAAAAAAGATGAAGAAGGTATTCTTGATGCTGCATCTAAATCAGGTTTACCCATTGAAATAGTGTCTTTAAAAGAAATTTCTGAATTTAATCATCCTGATTGCACTCCTTCCCAATTAGTAGAACGTGAATTTGGTGTTCAGGGCATTTGTGAGCCAGTCTCTCTCATCATGGCTGGTGACAAATCACGTCTTATCTCAAAAAAGACAGCATACAATGGAGTTACAGTTGCAATTGCAGTCTCAATTGATTAAAAAAATATTTTTATTAGAATAAACAATGTACAAAGTCATGATTTATTTAAAATCAAATTTTAACACTAAATCAAGGCTCGAATAACTTTTTAAATGTTTTTTAATCATTTTTTAAGAATTCTCACCAAAACCTTTTTAAAGCTAAAGATATAAACAAACTTGGATAAGGCTTTTTATGAATTACCATTTTAAGCACAATTAACTCAATGGAGGCGTTATTATGAGTACAGAATCATTTGAACGTTGTAATCAGATTTTAAAACATATTATGGGGGACACAAGTGTTCCGAGGAATATTAGAAGGGCTGCAGAGGAATCTAAGAATTTATTATCTAAGGATGATGATGAACCTACAGTCAGGGCCAGTACGGTTATATCTATTTTAGATGAAATAAGTAACGATCCTAACATCCCAATTCATGCTAGGACCCTAATTTGGAATGTTTTAAGCGAGTTAGAATCAGTTCGCGAATGAATTTAAAAATTAAAGTTTTTTAGGATGTTTATTCGTTTTTTTAACTTCCTGGGACTTATTTTCAAACCTTTTTTCAGAGCACTATTTTTAAGATAAGGAAAACTTTTTAAGAAGGAAGACCAGCAACAATTCAGAAATTACAATAAAAGATAAGATAATGAAGTTAAATAAATATTAACTTCTTTCTTTTAGTTTTTTATAGATTTTTTTTAGTTTTCAAGAAAATTAAGTTTTAAAATTCAATATTACTTAAAACTCGCGCTACAAATTGGATCTTTGCAGTTTCTTCCACGAATTCCGCCAGAAGAGCTGCTTCTGAAAGGGTCGGGCCAGTGGCTACCACTCCATGATTTTCCAGAATAACCACATCTTCTTCTTTAAGACCTTCACCCACCATTTTGGCTAATTCAACGGTTCCTGGTGGGGCATAGTTGACCATATTTAAAAAAGGTTTAGTTCGTTCACCGAAACCTTCTAACCGTTCTATTTTTTTCCCAGACATTGCAAACCCAGTTGCATATGCTGAATGGGTGTGAACAATTCCCAGAACATCTTTATTTTTATAAACTTCCAGGTGAAGCTCGAGTTCTGATGAGGGATTTTCACCACCAGCCAATATTTTCCCATTCATATCTACTAGGCTTATTTCATGGTCCTGAACCTGTCCCAGTGAAACTCCGCTGGGAGTAATGGCTATTATATCCTGAAATCTGGCGCTTATATTCCCTGATTTACCTGGTGCCAGTCCTTTACTGTACAAGTAATGGGCAGTTTCACATATTTCCGTGGTTAATGGGTGTTGGTTCATAATTGATTAATCTCCCGTAAATTTCAGTTGTGAATTGAATATTAAAGTTAATTTGATCATTGATTTCCCTGATAACATCAATGTTTTCATGATAACATCAGTACTAATTTTTTAAATGAAGTCCAGCATTTTCAAGCTGCCATTGTTGATTACTGGAACCTGGGCCGGGGTGGGTATAAGATTGTAGATCTTCTGGAACTCAGTCTGGGACTGGAAGGTTCCACTGTTAATAAGGTGCACTCCCTTGTATCTCTTGTAACTGTTAATATGCACGTGTCCAGTGTGTAAAACATCAGGAATTTCTTCAATGACCAGATGGTCCTCAATTTCTGATGCTAGTGGTGTTCTTTCCCCGTAGATTGGGGCTAAATGTCGTTTTTCAAGCAGTTCTTTCATAATAAGATCGGACTGCTGGTGGCTCATTCCTTTTACTGTCATGGCCATGTCATCAAAACTACGTCCATGGTAGATGAGTACTTTAATACCATCTAAACTCACCATGGATGGGTTACTCACAAATTCCAAGTTTTTGAGATCATAAAGTCCTTTGGCATAGTCTTCGGGTATGGCTGGCTGTGGTTCTGCTAAACGACAAGCATCGTGGTTTCCAGGAGCTACAATTATTTTAACATGACTTATATCTCCAAATAATCGTGCTGCTTCCTCATATTGTTCATGAATGTCCTTAATGGTCAGTTCTTTATCCTGATGAGGGTAAACTCCAATTCCGTCCACAATATCTCCAGCCACCACTATGTACTTAACGTTGTTGGCAATTTCCCGTTGTGTTTCATCACCAAAATCTCCGTTGATCCAGTGAATGAACCGATCGAATGCATCAGCTAAGAAGGTGGAGCTCCCAATGTGGATGTCACTTAGAAAAACAGTGGCAAAATCCATTGGTTTATCATCTATACGGGGTAGGCCTGGATTTATCAGTTCACTGGCCATAATTAGGGTACCTTTTCTACTACCCACAACACCAATCACTTCATCTTTAACAACTTTTTCTGCCTGTTGGAAGACTTCATGGTTTTCATTGTGGACCAACACAGTCGCACTTCCAGTTTCATCTTCCAATTCAATGAGTTTATGGTTATTTTTGGTGTTGCGTATATCGCTGACCATTCCTACAATTCTCACCACATCCTCAAGAGTGGTGGCCTCTTTAATGGGGCGACTGTCTTTAAGTTCTCTTTTGTAGGATAACAGTTCTCTTAATTTGTGATATCTGCTTTTAAAGTAGCTGGAAAGGTCTCTGATCTCACCGTTGGTGTATGACTTGCGACTGGTATCTTTAAGGATGTGAAAATCGAAATCCTGGGGAACCAGTTTCATCTGGGCCATGTTATCATTTTTTACATAGGTTGAGTCCAGTAAATTGTTATTTGATTGGCCCAAGTACTCATCCACCCAGGCACCGGTGAGAACCATCATTTCCTGTGGTGAAATGGTAAGGTGCTTGATCAATGAATCCACCAAGTGAGAAGAATCATCATAATCTTTTATTTTATGGTAAGCGGATTCATCAAGAAGTATTTCCGCATCTGCAAATTTTAATATAATGTCATCAGTCATAGGCACTCCAGGAGACATTTTTGAAGGTATTAAGCGTTTAAATTCCATTAATCCAACAGAATTATCATCAACAAATTCATAATTTAATTAATATTTTATATTTTATCATGGTCTTTGATATAAATCAACTTTTTGACTCAAACTTCTGAATTTATTCCTGAAATTCTCAAGTTCATCAAGGGATTCTTTTAGTTTTTCCTGTCCTTCCAGTGTAAAACCATCTTTAGACAAAGTAATGTATTCAGAATTTGTAACCAAAACATCCTGAAGAATAATTAACGTCTTTAACATTTCCAGTTGGAGTGACTTACATTTTGAGGGTGGATTTAATTTTTCATAGGTGAAGAATATGTTTTCCAAGTTTTTCCTGAGTTTATTAACCCTATTATTCGCTTCATCAAAACTAATTTCACTCTTACGCTCTTTGTTTAGAATTTCCCTTATTAAAAGTAATTGAATCCCGCTTTCTTTTAAACAATTCTTGCTTTTTTTTAAGAATTGCTTTTTGGTCATTCCAAACATTCATTACCATCCTGAAATAATTCAAATATCTTTTTATACACAATATATTGTTTTTAATTCATAATAATTATTTTCATCATGAGATATCATATCTTATATCCTTAGTATCTCCATTTATCCAGAATTTTTTATCAAAAGGGTAATAATGATTATCAGGCGTGCTAATAGTGAGTAGTCTGCATTATCCTGAATTTGTTAAATGAAGTTCCAGTCAAAACATTTAATATAAATGGTTAATTAGACTGATAAATATCAATAGTATTCATCATTAAATGTGATGTTTTCTCTCACAATTTCATTCAGAATTTAATCATAAAACTCTAGAATATTAAATAATTCAATCTAAACCAATCTAGAATACCATAATTCAATCTATAAAATAAATTTAACCCACAATTTAAGGTGATATTTTGTCCAGAGCTGTTAAGATAATCTTATTCCTAATCTTCTTTGCCGTGTTTTTTGAAGCAGGCCTGTTTGCATCTTATACCATTGTAACCCAACAACCACCAAACCCTGCTGATTTGATTGAAATGCAGATTAATGGTGTAAGTTCTCTTCTGAATTTGGGTCCAAAGATTGCCACTCAAAAGAATCTGAAAATCCTTAACGAGAATGAGGTGGTGGATGCACTGAAGGCCAAGACAGGTGTTGATGGAATTAATTTGCAGAGCCTAACCGCTCAAACATACCAGAGCACCAGTGATAAATCCATCAACCTCAATATCACTGCCATGGGGTATAAAGACTCCCAGAGTGGAGGAAAAGTAGGAAATTCATCCGGTGGAGCCATTACGATCAAATCCAATCAAACTTACAGTATAACTGCCACTGGGGTGGCTACATCAAAAACAGGCGGTGTTCAGATTGATCCGAACTCCATTGTTATAACTTCCACTCGTGTGTTGTACAACTCATGAGTAAATCTATTTCTTTTATATAACTGGTGAAAAGATGATTAAAATTGTTGGCATAGGCCCCCGCAGGGAAGACATGACTTTAAGGGCTCTTAAGGCACTTGAAGAGTCAGAGGTGGTAATTGGATATGGTGGATACACCCGGCAGATTAAGGATCTCCTGGAAGGTAAACAGATCATATCCAAAGGAATGGGTCAGGAAGTTGACCGTGCAGAATTAGCCATCGATTATTCTAAAAAAGGCTTTAAGGTGGTAGTTATAAGCAGCGGAGACCCTGGTGTTTATGGAATGGCCAATGTAATTCATCAGGTCATGGGAAAGTACTCTGGGGTGGAAGTGGAGGTAATCCCTGGAGTCACTGCGGTTAATTATTCTGCTGCTCTATTAGGTGCACCTTTACATGATTTTGCAGTCATCAGTCTCAGTGACATACTCACACCATTATCTGAGATCAAAAGGAAGGTTGCTGCGGCTGTCAAGGCCGATTTTATAATTACCTTTTACAACCCACGGAGTAAACGAAGAACCGAACCTTTGAATGAAGCTTTAAAAATAATTAGTAAGGTCAGAAACCCCCAAACTCCGGTGGGAATAGTTAAAACTAGTGATAATGGTTCTGAAGTTCGAATTGTTTCCCTTGACAAGCTGGATGAGGAATCAGTGGATATGAACACCACTCTTCTGGTGGGTAACACCTTCACCTATGTGGAAGAAGGTAAAATGGTTACTCCACGTGGTTACCTTCTACCCTATTCAACTCATCATCTGGCAACTGAATTCTACCAGAAATATCTATCTGGAGAAGGTAATGAAGGATCAAACACTGCCTGTGAATATTATCCCTGTCACAGTCATCCCCAAAATTGCACATTCTGTTACTGTCCATTTTATCCCTGCGGAGACCCCTCCACAGGGGGACACTGGATAAAAGAGAAGAAGGTGTGGAGTTGTGATGAGTGCACTTGGATACACCAGGATGATACTGTGGAGTGCATACAGGGTAAGTTACCTCAACTCCTGGAAAAAGTGGAAGACCTTGAAGATAATAAGAAAGAGCTTCTTAAATTAAGGAGAGAATGTGTTTATTTAACCAAATAAATAGTCATTTTATTGATTATATTAAGGTTGATTTCAAGTCAATTATTTGTGTTAATTTTTGGAAACAAAATTCAGTATGAGAGTATTTTTAGATAATAATAATTAAATACTTAATGTTCATGGGGTCCAGCAATTTTCCCATAACCTAATGTACCATGTCCAACATACTAACATTAGTGATATAAAATGATTCGAATAAAAAGAGCCTACCAATCACCTGCCCAGAAGGATGGTTACCGGATCATGGTTGATCGTGTATGGCCACGTGGAGTATCTAAACAAAGATTAAAAATGGATGTGTGGCTGAAAGACATAGCTCCTAGTCATGACTTGCGCAGATGGTTATCTCAGAACTCTCAGAAATGGGATGAATTCAAGACTAAATACAGAGATGAGCTTCAGGATAAAGCCGAATTTTTAAACCAGATATTAGATCTGGAAAAGGAGAAAGAAACTGTTACTTTGGTCTATACTTCAGGTAATACAGAACGTAATAGTGCTGTTGTTTTGAAGGAAGTTCTGGATGAATTGAAGACATAGTCCGGCTAATAATGAGATTAAATAGTATATAATTAAAATATATGAATTTAAAACCAGGCAAATAACCTGGTAATGTTTTTATTTTTGGAATAATATTTAATTTCTGGAATATTTTTTAAATTGAATTTCTATGCATTGAATTTTCTATATCTATCCATTCTATTTCTATTTTAAAATTCTAATTTAAAAAAATTAAGATGGTAAAAAAATATGAAATTACAATTATGAGAATAAGAATCTAGGTAAAACCAGGATGTAAAGATGGAACTGGTTATAAATCCAGTTCCATTATCCCTTCAAAGACGTTAACTGCATCTCCTTCCATGAAGGCGCCTAGTTTTCCATCTTTCTCGTACACAGTTATTTGTAAGTTTCCTCCAGGTAGGTGTACCCTGACGTCTTTTTGGAGTAAACCCAGCTTGTATCCTGCAATAACTGTACTAGTTGCTCCAGTGCCGCAAGCCATGGTGAAACCAGCACCTCGTTCCCAGGTTAACATCTCCACTTCCTGGGGACTGACTACTCCCACGAAGTGCACGTTGGTCCGTTCAGGGAATGCAGGGTGGTTCTCGATGAGGGGGCCCAGATGGTCCAGGGCCACTTCTTTCAAGTTATCATTGAAGATAATTGCATGAGGGTTGCCCACACTGATGGCGGTGAGTTTCAAGGGTTCATCATCCACCATTAACTCCTGATCAATGAATTCCTCTTCAGCACTTTCCATGGGTATTTCACTGGCCTTGAAGGTTGCAGTGCCCATGTCAACCCTGATGGATTTTACAGTTCCATTTTCAACATGTAATGTGAGTTCTTTGGTTCCGCCCAGTGTTTCCACAGTTATGGTCTTCTGTTTGATGACATCATTCTCATAGACATATTTGCCAAAGCAGCGAATTCCATTACCACACATCTCTGCTTCACTACCGTCACTGTTGAATATACGGAAGCGGATATCTGCCCCTGCAGATGGCTCTACAAATATAACCCCATCTGCCCCTACAGAGAATCCTCTGGTACACAGTTCGGCTGCAATTTCTGATTTTTTATCTTCTGGGATAATTTCTTCAGTGGATTCATCAATTACCACGTAATCGTTTCCCAGTCCATGCATCTTATGAAATAGTAGAATTATTCTTTCACTCATTCTTTCACTCATTTTAAAAGCCTCATGGGAATGTTCTGTTTACTGAAAAGATCAGCAAAGGTTTCTCTTTCCCTTATAATATCAACATCACCATCACACACCATAACTTCTGCTGGTAGCGGTCTGGAGTTATACTGGCTGGCCATACTGAATGCATATGCACCAGCGTTCATGATGGCCAGAATATCTCCTTCCTTAATTTCAGGAAGTGGCCGGTCTCTGGCAAAAAGGTCTCCTGATTCGCAGACATTTCCCGCAACATCGATGTTTTCACTGGGTTCTGCTTCAGGTTTATCAGCCACCAGGATATGGTGATAGGAACCATACATTGTGGGTCGCAATAATGTATTAAATCCAGCATTAACTCCCACAAATTTTCTATAGCTCTGTTTAACAGTGTTTACCTGGGTTAAAAGGTATGATGCATCTCCTACAATATAACGGCCGGGTTCTATGCACATGGTTGGATTTTTCATGCCGTGCTCTTGGAGTTTGTCCCTGTAGAGCCCTACAATCTCACCAGCGAATTTTTCAATACCCAGTAATCCTTCTTCAGGGGTGTATGGTATTCCCAGCCCACCACCGAAATCTATGAACTCGAAGGTAACACCAGCTTCTTTGTGCACTCGGCCAGCTACATCCATCAATACCTGAACTGCCAGTTTAAATGGTTCTGGATCCAGGATACCTGAACCGATGTGGGTGTGGATCCCCACTGGCTGGAAACCGAGTTCCTGTGCTTTTTGGTAAACCTCTACTGCTTCATGTTCCATTATTCCAAACTTGGATAATTCTCCACCGGTTATGCAGTGATCGTGGTGACCGGCACCCACCATGGGGTTGACCCTGAATGATATTTTAGTACCCTTTGCTCCAGGAAGCTCTGCCAGACGTTCCAGCATGGAAATGCTGTCCAGGTTCATGCGCACACCTGCATCCAGGGCGAATTGTAGTTCCTCTGTGGTTACATTGTTACCGGTGTAGAGTATCCTGTCAGGTTCAAAGCCCGCCAATAATGCGGTGTAAATTTCTCCAGGTGAAACTGCGTCAATACAGCTTCCTTCACTCTCTAAAATTTTCATCATGGCCAAACTGGTGTTGGCTTTGGCTGCATAGAATATTTTGAAGTCTGAGTATTCATTACTGAATGCCTGGTATACCCTTTGGTAATTGTCCCGCACTCTCATCTCATCTGTAACATAAAGGGGTGTTCCATATTCTTGGGCAATTTCCAGGGCATCGGCACCACCGATGTCCAGATTGCCTTTTTCATTGGTTTTGAAGTATAAGTTCATAAATGATCCTCCGAAAAGAAGTAAACATTAAATGTATCCATTTATGTGCATATAACAATTACTAATTATTGATTTGAATATTTGATTTTAAAAATATATTAAAAAATAAAAAAATACCTCAATTATCAAATTAAAAAAAATGAAAAGAGATTATTAGTCGGATAATCTTCTTAAAATTAATCTGACAATCTTCTTAAAACTTCATCCAGACAATCAGTCACATCGTTAATCTGTTCCTGACTGATTACCAGTGGTGGAACGAACCTGAGTACTTTTTCCGCGGTACAGTTCACTAGAACTCCCTGTTGGCGCATATCATCAACCATACTCGCACAAGGTATGTCCATTTCCATTCCCAGCATCATTCCCACACCACGCACGTCTTCCACCAGGCCGTGCTCCAGGAATAATTCTTTCAACTGATTTTTGAAGTATTCACCATTTTCACGTGATTTTACCAGGAGTCCTTCATCTCGAATGGTCTGTACTGATGCTAAGCCCGCAGCACATGCCAGTGGTCCTCCACCAAATGTGGCTGCATGGTCGCCTGGCTGGAATGCATTTCCAACTTCTTCACTGGCCATAACTGCTCCCATGGGGAATCCTCCGGCAATGGCCTTGGCCAGGGCTGTGATATCCGGGGTGACCTTGAAGGTCTGTGAGGCAAACATCTCCCCAGTACGTCCGAATCCAGTTTGCACCTCATCGAATATGAGTAGGACATCATTTTCATGGCATAATTTCTTCAATTCACCCAGGTAACCTTCAGGGGGCATTATTATTCCGCCTTCACCCTGGACTGGTTCCACCAGCACTGCAGCAGTTTCATCGGTGATTACCTCACCAACTGCTTCCAGATTGCCGTAGGGCACGTGTTTGAAGCCAGGTGTTAATGGTCCGAAGCCCTTCTTGTATTTATGTTGACCAGTGGCCGTGATGGTGGTGATGGTTCGTCCGTGGAAACTGTTTTCCATGGCTATGATCTCTCCCTTTCCAGTGTACTTGCGGGCCAGTTTTATGGCTCCTTCATTGGCTTCTGCTCCACTGTTACAGAAGAATGCCTTCTGATGGGGTGAAACTTCAACCAGAAGTTCAGCCAGACGCACCTGATTTTCAGTATAGTAAATATTGGATGTATGGATTAATTTATGAGCTTGCTTGCTGATGGCCTCGGCTACTCTGGGGTGGGCGTGTCCCACGTTGTTTACCGCAATCCCCGCCACACAATCAATGTAAGGACGTCCTTCCACATCCCATACCACAGCCCCTTTACCCTCTTTAAGGGCCAGAGGCTGGCGACCATAGGTTTGCATTACATATTCCTTGTCTTGAGCCATTATCTCCTCTGTGTTCATAGTATCACCGGTGTAAATGTAATAATTATCATTTTTATTTCTCCTGGGCATGTTTCAATTCAATATTATTTTAAGCGATATAATGAATTATGTTTACAGACATTATAAGCCTTATCTATCCTCTGACTAGGGAAATGGTTAAATATGGTTAAATACACACCGAATGGATATATATTGATCAAGAATCTATTTACCAACTGGATATTATTGTTTACGTAGTATGAAATTATATTGAAGTTAGTATATGAGATAGTTACGTGAATTATTGAAGTTTTTACATGAGAAATAATGATGAAATTAAATTGAAGTTAATACTGGAGATAAGGGTACGTGCATTATTGAATTTAGTACCTGGAAGCTAGTACTGGAGAAGGGAAACTCTTATGAACACTCAAAAAATTATTTTATACATTGGATCGGCAATTCTCTTAATTATCGGGGCCTATACATTTTACATGGGACAGACATCCCAGGGAGTAATCTGGTTCATATTAGGAGTTATTTTCCTTTCAATCTCTCCCCAACTGGGACGTCCTATTAAAGCAGTGAAAGTAAGAAAAATAATCGTATTGCTTTGTGCTGTTATATTACTGGGAATTGGAGCGTACACATTCTTTGTTGGAGAAATTTTAGCGGGAATAGCCTGGGGCGTTGCAGGTATTCTGAGTCTTTTAATTTCATTGATGCTGGTGGGTCAAAAAGGTGTTTTAGACCCGCAATAGTTTTCTTACCCAATTCAAATTCTGTAATCTCCCTTTTTATTTTAATTTACCTTAATAATGTTGTGATTCTATTATTTTTATTAAACATTTATTAATAGGGAAAAAGTGAACTTTTCTTGGTGATTCTTATGAAAAAAGCAATTATTGAAACTGATAAAGGAAACATTGAACTAACCCTTTTTGAAAAGGAAGCCCCTAACACCGTGGCTAACTTTGAAAAACTGGCCAACAGTGGATTCTATAATGGATTAACCTTCCACCGTGTTATCCCTGACTTTGTAATCCAGGGTGGATGTCCAAAGGGTAATGGAACTGGTGGACCCGGTTACACCATAAAATGTGAAATAAACGAGCATAAACACGGTATTGGTGCCCTTTCAATGGCCCACGCTGGTAAAGACACCGGTGGAAGTCAATTTTTCATCACCCACTCCCCACAACCACACCTGGATGGTGTTCACACTGTCTTTGGTAAAGTGGTTAAGGGCATGGAAGTGGTTAACGCCATTAAACCTGGCGATGTGATGAATAAGGTCACAGTTACCGATGAATAATCCCTATTTTATTTTTTTTCTTCTATTTCTGTTCGTTTCTATTTTTATTGAAGTTAAATCAAAATTAATCATTGTTATCTCTGAAATTTCGTAGCATTCTTTGTAAAATTGATCGTTAAAATTATTATTGTAAGGGCCCTTTCCTGCCTTATTTATTGTAAGGGGTATTCCTGCCTTACCCCTTTCTGTAATAAAAAAATACATATATAGGTGCATATATACTGTAGATCGATGAAAAAGGAAGCCAGGAATTATCTGGAAGGCTATGCCAATATCATCATCTATATCGTGATAATCATAGGCACCTTGCTGGTTGCCAACCTACTTTGGGCCTGGCCCACCAACACACCACAAGTTATAATCTTTATAATGTGTCTTCTAGTGATTTTTGATGTTTTTAAACAGGCACTTATGGATCCCTTTAAAGGCAAAAAGATAAAAAAGATTCTGCTAATTTTAATAGTGGCTTTGATAGTTATAGGGATAATTGTATTTTATATAAAAGGATGGGCTATTTTTTAAATGATTAAAACAAAATTAATTTGTATAAATATAGCTATTTCAATAAATAACCATACATGGCCTTTTTTAAGTATTCATTTTAATAAAGCAACTTTTTGAGGACCAAGCTATATATATCTGCTATTTCAAGAGCCACTTCCAGATGCTGGTCAGTGTAATCTTCCTGTGGGTTTCCAACCACAATCTGGCCCAGGATCTCATCCTTAAATTTAACAGGGACTGATAAGAACTGATCCACCGGTTCATGACCTGGTGGTAACCCATGGGCAGCGGGATGACTGGCAACATCATGGACGTATAATGATTCCCCGGTGTCTAGGGAGTAACCCAGAAGTCCACCGTAAGTTCCATCCTTTCGGATCTTAAACCTAGCTTCACCTAAGTCTTCGTACATCTGGCACTCTGTGGTAAGATGAGAGAACGATATTCCCACACTATCTCCGTTTTCAGGATCTACAAAGGCTACATAACAGCTTTCACTTTTAAGAGCCTTTTTAGTTTCTTCTAGAACCACATCTGAAATTTCTTTGAGGCTAGAATCAGTTAACATGTCCTCAATTTTTGTTTTGAATAGGAAAAGATCATCGTCACCAACCATTTAAATCATCCTCAATTTGATGTTTCTAGATATTTATAATTTTTAGAATGACATCATAAATAATTAATCAACTATGATTTCTAGATGTGATATAACTAATCCACCTATGGTTAATCAACTTGAAGGGGAATTTCCTTTTCGAACACTTTAATCAGCACACCGAAAATAGATTCTAAGGGCAATACTCGCATATTTTCCAGTTCAATATACCAGAAGTTACCTTCATGAAAAACTCTCTTTACCACAGCTACCTGGAATGGAAACCCTGCAATTAGGGCATAAGCACCCAATACTGGATATTCGGTTGTTTTATCGGATATCAGTATTTCTTCACCCTTCCGAACTTTTCGAGGGTTAATTTTTATCATCAATCCGCAATACGAGCTTAAATCAGGATTTTGTTCAGCTTCAACCTTTAACATGATTTTTTTCTCCTTTTGTTTACCGCCCTGTTTTTTAATCATTTTTTTGAGTATCCTGGTTACCAGGGCGTCTACTTCAACTGGAGAAAAGTTCTTTTTCAGCAACTGGTTAACCATCCCTTTATTTACAGCCTCCAGGAGCACTCTTGCGGTGTGAACCTCCCGACAACGGGAAATGCTGTTGGTGCTGCGCATGGGACATTTCCAGCAGTAATTTTCTTCCAGGAGCTTCATTACCTGAACGTATGCATCCTGGGTTTGCTTCTGGAATTCGTCCAGATTTTTGTTGATATCACCCATATTTAATCACTTATGATGAGATTTTCCTGTATTTAGTCAGTATTGTAGATGTTTCCCCTATTTAATCACTTTAAGGAATGGCCTGAGATTGTAAGCTTGGTTGAGGTTGTAAAAATATTTGTTTAACACTCTTCTTAGGTATTCTTTCCAAGTTAACCATTAAAATTCGGGTATAAATTCAGGCATAATCTAATAAACAATAGAAATGAAAAAGGATTTAAGTAGAAGATTATGAGCCTAGAATTGTCATGAGTTTTTGGGGAGATAATAATGGGAAAAGATGCGTTGAACGATTTAGATGAGTTAACCCGGGAAAATATTGCCCTATCTCTATGGATGAAAGAATTTAAGTCCAAAGAAATACCAAAAGGTGTGAAGAAGCGTCTTTTAAGTAAAAAAAACAGTCCGGAAGCATTTGGGGAGCGGATGCGCTACCGTTTGCAGGACCTTCTGGACAATCCAGATTCTTTCACTCCCAGTTATGGGAAACGGTATAAAAAACTACTGGAACACTGTGGCTCGCTGACTTCCATCCAGGCTTATGCCCTGAACCATCTTCTGGGTATGGATAGTAGCCGTGGCTACCAGAAAATCCCCGAAAAGTCCAATATTCAATTTCCCCGTGATTTCGCCCCTCAACTGGGATACCAGGTAGGATGGCACTTCATCGTGGGCAACTGTCGCGATACCAGGAAACGTGAATACGGAATACTGGTCTCTTTTTACCGTTATTCACTCCTGCCTCCTGAAATGGCTCATGGGTTTGGGTTAAGTGATTGGGATAATCAGATATTTGAGATGCAACTCGCGGTGGCCAAGGCAGGTGAAGAACATCTTCAAACCCGGCCATTTGCTATTGCAGGGACCACTGGTCTCTTGAATTTTTCCAACCAACCCTTCCATTATGAAGCCGGGAAAAATAGGATGTTCTCTGAAAAAGAAGATGAACTATTTCCCCTCCGGGTACAGGCCTGGGGTGTCAACCAGGGAGGTGAAGCAGATGTGGAGATAGAAGTGGATTTGGGTTTCTCCTCCAACAAGGATTTCCTACTTCAGGGAAACAAGGGGTGTCTCCCCTGCTGCTGTGATGTTGGAACGCTCTATTACTCGGCTACTAACCTATCTCTGGAATCTGGGAGCTTGTTGAAGCTTGACGGTGAGGAAATCATACTTAATCAGGGTAAATTCTGGTTTGACCACCAGTGGGGCAACGCCCTTGAACCACTGGGTAACAGCAGATGTAAAGTTGCACGTGCAGCCAATATATTAACCAAACCCTCCCATTCAAGAGGTTGGGACTGGTTCATGGCCCAGTTTGATGAAAAGAGGGAGATGACCATGTATGCACCCCACACCGATGAGAACCTGAAGTATTATTGGCTCACCGGACCAGAACCACCTGAACAGATGACTGTGGCGGTGAAAGGACAGTTTGTTGATGCAGAAAACCATGTTGTGGACACTAGAGGAACTCTTACTGTGGATAAATGGGTTAAAAGTGTGAAATCATCTAATCCTGAGTATTATTTAATCACCAACACCTGGTATCCGAATAGATGGGAATTCAAGTTCCAGGAGATGGTACCTGAGGACATACGGCACTTTACTATGACTCCCATTGTTGAAGGTGGTCAAACTGGTTACAATGCTAGTGGAGCTCAGTACTCTGAAGGAGGGGTTTATATCAGAAATTCAGAGGGGCGATTGCTGGGTAAAGGGTTTGCCGAGTCAGTTTACTATGCTGATGCCCATCCAAACATATTCCACCTGGCGGGATTGCCAGATACACCTGAAATGAGAAAGCTGATGGAGTCACCGGAACCATCTGCACTTCTAAAGTTAAAGGGTTTACTGTACATGGCCTGGCCACCCCACCAGAGGAAACTTAAGAAAACACTGGAAAAATGCCTGGAACAGGGTTTACCCGCAGATTTCATTGGATAAACCCATATTTTTGGATAAAATGATATTCGTACGATATAACTGATGATTGGTGGATTTACCTGTGTTTCAGGGGATATACTAACAGATCCATTGGATATGTTGTATTTTTTGGATATGCTAATGAATCCATTGAATATACTAATTTAAAATCATTTTAGAGGTTTGAAAGTTTTTGACAGATAGTAATAAAGATAACTCACCCTACGTTGATGTACCGGATGATTGGCAATTTTTAGAGTCTTCAGGGCCGGGACCCTTCATCACTCATGCCAGTTTTAAAACCCCTGAAGGGGGGATTGTTAATTGGAACTCTCGCCATCATCGGAAACATCACTTCAACCTTGAAATAAGTAAAGGTTCCACATGGTGGGCTCCTGGGACAAGTGGGTGGTGGATTGGAGTCCTGTTTGCTATTGGTTCTGTATGTTTTGCCCTGGGATCAATGCATTCCTATTCTAGTTTGGTGGGTGGCTTCAATGATAATTTGACTTATTTCATTGGTTCCATCTTTTTTACCAGCGCAGGGTTCTTACAATTTCTGGAAACAGTAAGTGCACCACAAAAAATAGGTAGAATTAAAAGTAAATTGCATTTCATCTTTTTCCAGCCAACCAGAATTGACTGGTGGTCCACAGGAATACAATCTCTGGGAACTTTGTTTTTTAACATCAGCACCTTTGCAGCAATGATAATGTCCATTTCTACTTCACAGGCCGAAATTTTCATCTGGAGCCCTGATCTTTATGGTTCCATCTGTTTTTTGGTTTCCAGTTATCTGATCTACATTGAGGTTGGTCATAAAGTTCTATCATTTCAAATGAGCAGTCTGGCCTGGTGGATAGTTTTCCTGAACCTGGTGGGGTCTGTGGCTTTCGGAGTGTCTGCAGCAGGAGCATTTATTATTTTACCTTCAGATCAACTATTCAATCCATCTATGATGAACATAGGGACGTTTATAGGGGCGGTATGTTTCTTTGCCGCTGCTGTTCTGTTACTTCCAGAGCGGACTATCAATGGAAACGGTAAATAAAAGTTTATAAATTAAACAATAAAATGGATTAAAGGTTGGTATTCATGAACAAGAATTTAAGCATAATAGCGATAATTATGATTTCAATTGTCCTGGTTGCACTTATTTACCAGACATTCATTCTGGGACAGTATTCCACCTACAATTACCTGGCTATTATTGCCTTTGTAGGTTTCCTTTTCATCAGCATCTATGATATGCGGAATGCGGATGATAATGCGTAAAAAAAAGATAATGGTAAGTAAAACTTTAACAAAACCTCTTTTTTAATTCATTTTTTACGTAAAGATTCCAAAAGACCAGATTTACGGGCGTAATGGAAAAGATACAGTTGAACGTAACCTGCCCAGTCTCCATAACGTTCCATTCCAAATTTCCTGACTTCCGGTGGCTTTAATTCTTCTCCAGGGAAGTAGAGATGTTCCACGATCCTTTTAATCCACACATCCACCGGGAAGGCTTCTTCCATTTTGAAACCGTATAGCAGGATGCAGTCTGCCACCTTGGGGCCTACGCCGGGAAGTTGGAGAATGGTATCAAAGGCTTTTTCATAGTTCATCCTGGCCACTTTCTGGATGTTAATCTCTGACTGGACCATTCTTGCTGCATTGATAATGTACTTGGCCCGGTAACCCACTCCACAGGCCTGGAGATTGTTATTGAAGATGAAATCCTCGGGTAGTTCATCTTCACAGCGCTGCATTTCTTCCAGGTCGTGTTCCGGAACTTTGCCCAGTACTTTTGGGGAGGGGAATGTGTAAAAATCACCTGGACTAAACTGGTACCCGTCACCCCATTTCCTTTTAATATCATTTACTGAACGTGTCCAGCGTATTATGGAACAGTTAGCGGATGATATGGATGATATGATGCATTCAAAGGGATTATGGGCAGTAAAAATCCGTAATCCTTCACAAAATTCTATGGTGGGTGCCAGTTTAGGATCTTCACATAAAAAATCGTATAACTGGTCCAGGTTGTGGTCGAGGTTGAATATTTCCCTGATAGAGCTTTCGATACTCTTTTTTGATATCTTTTCAGGGGATTTGGCAATGATTTCCACACCACTATCTGGATCCGCATCGCACTGTCTGATCTTAACCAGACAGGGATCACCACCAATAAGTATCAGTTCCTGAAAGTAGGAATCACTCTCTTTCCAGGGGGGTTGGCTGGTCTGGCCACTATTGATGGTGAGGTCAAGGTTAAATGGACCGTTAAATTTTTCAAAAGTGAAATTCAATTCAGTCTTCATCAATTAATCTACTGACTTTCTGGTTCTAAAACATGTTCCCTTCAAATTAGTCCGGACCACAATGGCCAAAAAATAGAAAAAATAGGAGATATTATCTCCTTTTCGGCAGTATCAGTCCACTTATAACCATTAAAATGGCTAAAACTAATCCATTGATGGGTATTCCAGTACTTTGCATCCCCACGGTATTTGCTGCATTAACCGATGTGGGGGAAGTGTTTGAAGCAGCTAAAATGGTTACAAGGGTTCTTAAAATCTGATAATCACCGGCGGTAACTGTGGCTATCCCTTCACCTTCATCGGCTCTTAAAATTGCATTAGCAGCACCACTGGCCCATTGAGTTACCACGGACTTACTTCCCACATTGCCCAGATTGGTGGTGAATGTTACCTGGGGGCCACTGAAGTACATTGATGCATTGGTTCGATGATCACCACCCGCAGAGTCTCTATAGACGTCAGCAGTTATGGTGGAAGTTTGTCCGGTGTAAATGGTGGATGGATCTACATTAACATTCATAACCAGCCAGGGAGAATACTCCAGAGTGCCATTGTTTTTTAAGAATTTATCACTGCCAGGGTCACTGTTGGTCCCGTACCAGTTGTAAGGAGCGGTGGTGTTACTTTTGGTTAAATTATTCAGGTTGTCAATGAGTGTATGATAACCACTTATTATGCTGGTTATGTTATCTTCAGTTATGTTTATGAGCGTGCCATTAACGTATGTGCCATTTTTTGAAAGCAAGTAATCTCTGATTTGTTCGTCTGTTGGAAGACTTTGACCCTGAGAGAATTCATATAATTCTGTGAAATTCATATTTTGAATGTAATGCTGGAAATTTACAATGCGATTGTAGTTGATGGTGTTGTTATTTCCCATAACGGTAATTCCTTCTCCTATTCCATTTCCTTCCAGATTGTTCCCGGTTATGGTATTATTGCCCTGTAAACAACTGACAACTATTAAGTATTTCGTTTGGGCACTGTTAAGTCGGAATATGTTGTTATGTTGAATATTAGCATTTCCCAGTGTGGAAGCTGCAATTCCTGAAGTCTGGTTGTTGGCGGTAAAATCAGATATG
Organism: uncultured Methanobacterium sp.; assembly: GCF_963666025.1. NCBI lineage: Archaea > Methanobacteriati > Methanobacteriota > Methanobacteria > Methanobacteriales > Methanobacteriaceae > Methanobacterium > uncultured Methanobacterium sp. The sequence continues at coordinate 1,537,683 of NZ_OY762552.1, forward strand.
GTATTTTGATCAATGGTTACCCTGGATTGGAAGGTAGTGTAATCTAACACGTTTGACACGATTCCAAAGGCGGTCCGGTTTGCATGGAAGTTGGATAAGTTATTTTGGGAAATAGAGGCATTACCGGTGCATAACTGTATCATGGATATTCCGTTAATCGTACCATTTTCATCGTCACTGTAAATATCACTGATTTTATTTTTGGAGACGGTTAATGTATCTGCGGTTGTGGTGTTATTGTATTTGCCCGCATTGAACTCAAATCCCATGGGAATTAATGAAATGGCGGTCGAGGTGCTGTTAACCCCCTGACTGAACACATTGTTTATGGTGTTTCCCACTACTTCTACGCTGGAAAGTGTGCCGTTCAATGCCAGACAGACCATTGAAATGGCAGTTGCTGTTCCCATACCCCAGAGCTGGGAAACTGTATTTCCCAGGATCAGCATGCTGTCCAGTGACGAACTCATGCTCATGGCGAATGCATTGATTCCCTGGGCGGTGTCATTGGTACTTTTGATGTTGAATAAAGTGTTACCACTAATGTTAAGACTGTTGGGGCCAGTAACACCTGAACCGGGAGAGTTAATGGCGGCCAGCGAAATTCCGATCTTGGAACCGCCCCCCACCATATCCCTTATATTATTTCCAGAAATGACAGGATTGCACCCTAAAAGAGCGATACCCTGGTTCTGTGTATTGGATATATCATTTCCAGTTATTCTGGCATTGGCCCCGATAACAGATATTCCGGTTGATCCGCCAGTTATCTGGTTGTTTTCAACTACACAGTTCATGGGTTTAAAACCAAGATCCTTAATCGTGCCAGACTCATTTAGGAGTAGGGTGTTTCCCACTTGAATACTGATATTTAAAACATTGGAGATCACGTTATTTTTTACTAATGTGTTGTTGGCTAAGGCCAGTATTCCTGTTGTTCCCCCACTTATCTGGTTATTTTTAACAGTACAGTTTTCTGCACTGACGTTAATCCCAGTACCCGTGGGAGAATTGGTTATTTTAAAACCGTCTACGGTACTTCCACTACCATCGCCAGTTTCATTATTTACCACGGTAAACCCTGTATTTGAGGGGTTTAACTCCACATCATCGCCTAAATTAGCCTGTATGGTAAGAATTTTGTTCACAATAACATCTTCAGCATAAATTCCTTCATGCACATTTATAACATCGTTATCATGGGTATTTTCATTATCAATTGCTGATTGAATGGTGTTATAATTCTGTCCCGTACCAACTTCCCATTGAACAGCAGATATGGGAGTAACACCAAAAAACAAAATTAAAACCAGTAACGAAGCTATAAATGATCTTAAAGAAGCTTTTTTATAATCTTTTATTAATTTCAAAATACACGCCTCCTTTACAAAAATAAAAAAAGGATAAAATAACCCCAATGTGTTAATAGCTTTATAAAGCAACGCTTTTTTGACTATTATTCTAAGGGGAATTTACCTTTTTAACCACTTTTGGTAATTGAACCCAGACCATTGACCTGCTGGGTTACCTGAGGGCTACCAGTGTAGGTTATGGAACCTCCACCATTAACTATTGCGGTGAGAGTGCCTATCACGTTAACATGGGCTTTTCCTTGCCCGTTAATGGTCACGGTGGCAGTTTGGCTCTGTAAGTTATTGGCGTCTATGTTACCCCCTCCGTTGATGGTTGCCACCATATTCTGGGTTGTACCCGAAAGGGTCATTTTACCGTTATCCAGGGTAATGGTGAGTTTATCGGTGTTCAGGCCGGTGATTTCCGAGTTACCTCCGCCATTGGTGACGAGAGTTTTCATATTTTTAAGGGTGATGTAGAATTTTACAGCCCCGTTACCCACACTGTTCAGGTTGTTGATTGTTAGGATGTTCCCCGATACAGTGGTGGAAATTTTAGACATAAGGTTACTGTCTGCTTCCACTCGGAAGGATTCATTGTCCCCCTGCTGGATGATTAAGGTACCAGGACCATTTAAAGCAACAGTGGTAATCCCCTTAACATCCGGGGTTTGGTTCCCAGTTCCAGTTTGCTGGGTACATCCTGAGGCAGCCACAACAATACACAACAGTATACCAAGTACAAGAGTATAAGACATTTTTCCCATTTATTAAACCTCCACAGAATAATCTCCTTTTTAATCCATGATCATAACGGTTCCATGATCTTAACGGTAATAATGTTACTTTTTTGGCAGCCACCTATGCTATTAGCTTTGAATTGGAATTATCCTCATTTTTTACCATCATAAGCTTTATGAAATTAAAATATAATATTAAAGTTATTACTAAACCCCTGAACAATAGTCATGTTATTAACCACTATTATTAAAAGGTTTCGAAATAAAAATGAGTTAACGGAGAAATGGAAAGAAAAAGTCCCTAAAAAAAGGAATAACCCCAAAAAGTTGCTGTGGGCTTGTAATATTGTATACTTTAATCAACGAGTATCTATTTATAGTGATGAGGGGTTATAAATTATTGCTAGAATGCCAGGGGAATTGATTTTCTAAGAGGTATAAGAAATGAGTTTACTCCAAGAACAGTATTCCGATTCAAAGAATTTCATGGCCAGGGTGGAATTAACCCGGATGTTTAAAACCAACCCTTATTCCTGGATTTTGTGGATATTTGACCAGATCCAGTTTCCGGACAAATCAAGGGTACTGGAGATTGGATGTGGCAATGGACTTTTATGGAAAGCAAACTTAAACCGAATACCGGAAGATGCACACATCATTTTATCGGATTTTTCTCAAGGAATGCTCTCTGATGCGCGTAGGGTTTTAGGTGATGATGCGGACCGTTTTGAATTTCAGGTACTGGATGCCCAGGAGATTCCCTTCCCGGATGATTCAGTGGGTATTGTAATTGCCAATTTAATGTTGTACCACATTCCCGACAGGAAAAAAGCCATATCCGAGATAAACAGGGTTCTTAAAAGTGATGGAGCACTGTATGCCACCACATTTGGACTGGGAAACACCAAAGAAATAAGTGAACTGGTATCTGCTTATAATGATGAGATCTATTACTCTTTAGTACCGTTGGCACGTGCTTTTGGCCTGGAAAATGGGAAAGAACAGTTAAGTGAATCCTTTGACCAGGTGCAGATGATTAAATATCCGGATGGTCTGGAAGTAACCGAAGCCGGACCTTTGGTGGATTACATTCTTTCCTTTGGGAAGGTTAACCAGGACCTTAATGGTCAGAATCGGAAAGATTTCGAGAATTACGTTGGGGACATAATAAAAAAAGAAGGAATGATTAAAATCACCAAGGACAATGGGATTTTCGTAGCTACTCAACCAAAAATATGATATAGGTGTATCTGGTATTTTTAACCATTTTTTTCTAAAAACCTATTATTTCTAAAGAATTTAATTATAAATTTTTTCCATTTAACTCACGCCTTAATAGCTTATTTTAGACTTAATAGCTTATTTTGGATGTATTGGTTGTTAACCTGCTAACCAATTAATGATAGTTTCAATTACTTCCTCACTAACATGACCTTCAACTCCATACTCGGTGGGAGTTGATTTACCTACTCCTTCAATGAACAGATGGTTTAAACTGGGGAATAACTGGCAGGTAACATCCTCTCTGGATTCAAGCTCCTCTTTCCACATTTCGAAGTCTTTGGTTGGTGAAACCTGATAATCACGTCCTCCCTGCAGGATCAACATGGGCATTTCCAAGTTTTTAATGATTTCTGCAGTGGGATGGTTGCGCAGATCTAAGAAATAGGATGCTGACATCCCCAAAGGCAGCTCTTTTGATGGAACATCTGCGGAAAGCTCAGGGTCCTTTGCCCGTGCCACCTTAACCTTTAAAGATTCCAGTGTATTCTTCTGTTCCCTGGTCATCTTACCAGCCAGACTGTAAAGATATGTGAACTGTTCCAGGATGGTATCCTCCAGGGGACGGATAATTCCGGCCATTATAATTAATCCTGCCAGATCAAAATCCTCCTGGCCGATACGCGGGGCAACAGATGCACCTAAACTGTGGCCCAGTAAATAAACATGGTTTTGATCGACTTCTGGGGTCTGGCGCAGTAACTCGGCTGCCAGAAGCGCATCATCAATAACTTCTTCCTGCACAGTCAGCTGAGCCAACTGGTCCGGTGTAAACTCTGAAGCATGCTGGAGGGTTCGTTTATCATATCTTACGACTGCAATGCCCTTTGAAGCCAGGCCCCAGGCAATATCCCGAAATATTTTATTGGGTCCCAGAGTTTCATCCCGATCATTGGGACCCGAACCATGCACCAGCACCACACCTGGAAACGGCCCAGAACCAGTGGGAATGGTGATAGTTCCGGGTAAAGACCATTTACCACTGCCAACAGTCACTTCAACCTCTCTAAAAGTGGAATCATCCACGTAATCTGGTGGATGGTACTCAGTTTGGGATGGTATTATGCTTAATCCGCTGACACGACCCTTACTGTTGAACACGACCTGTACATCAATGTTGGCCCGTTCAAACTGGCACCTTACACTGACGATCTGGTGTCCCTCCAGTTCCGCGGCTTGCAACACTCCGGACTGTATTAAATCGCCTGCTGGTATAGTTAAACGCTGCCAGGACTTTTTCAACTCAGGTAAGGGAATAGCAGTTTTCATCTGGTTATCAAACTGGCTGGCAGCCATTTCGTAGTTACCATGTAGCATCTGGGAAACGAATCTCTCGGCCAGTGCCCTAAAATTATCCAAATTTAAAGAACTCATATAATCTCCTCTTTTTATGTAAGTGATGTCCATTACAAATGAAACTGTTCAAATTAATAGAAGTGGTATCATTTCAAATAATGTATATTTTACAAATATTATATTATTATCATCATTGGCTTGGAAATCCGTCTTTCAACTTTTTTACAAAATTCATAGAATATTGTCTAATTTCAGGATATTTAAGTAATTACAATACCTTACCTTGGCAGTTGAAGAGAGTATAACAACTTATTTATAATAATGGGAAATATAGGAAATGTTAAAAACTGGAAATATAATAAATTTACATACCTACAAGTCTAAAAGGGAAACTCGAAGTAAGGGGGGCAAATCATGTCTTATAAAGAGGAGTTATCAACTGAAAACCAGATTAAGGGAACTGAACCATCCGCCACACATGTCACTCTAGCGGGTATTTGCATTTTTATAGCCGCCATGGTGGTTTTAATGGGCATTATAACTGGAGAAATTTTTTACCCTCCAGAACTCACCTACACCACGGCCCAGAGTATGATCAGTGATTTAGGGGCTACAGTGCCCCCTAACAGTATCATAACCCAACCCTCGGCAACCATATTCAATTTTGCGATGATAATCGCCGGAATTCTGATTCTAATGGGTAATTACTTCCTTTTTAAAGCTTACCACGATAAAATAGGCGGGATACTGGTGGGATTGTTTGGATTAGGAGCCCTCGGTGTGGGGGTATTCCCGGGGAATATGACTCCCATGCACCCCATATTCTCGTTGATGACCTTCATCTGTGGGGGTTTATCGGCTATTTACTCCTACAAATTAATCAAATCACCTCTCAAATACATATCACTCCTGTTGGGAATCCTCTCCCTATTTTTCCTCTTCACATCCAACCTGTTCATACCAGTGCTCGGTGGAGGGGGAGTGGAAAGATGGGTGGCTTACCCGGTTATCCTGTGGCTGCTGGGATTCGGAGGATACTTGATGGGAAAAGGATCAGATGATAACTCTTAAAATAGTTATTAAGCCACAATATTTATTTAAAAACTAAACAGGGGTAAGGGGTTCAAATGTATAAAAAAGAATACAGGGCAAAATTAACTATTCCAGAGGAAGCAGTTAAATTAATCAGAAAAGGGGACATGTTGGTCCACGGATTAACCATGGCTGAACCACCAGCCCTTCTGGAGGCAGTGGCCAAACGTCTGAGGGAGAGTGACCTTGAAAAAATTAAAATGTTCTCTGTGCTCCCCATGGATAGTGTCTGCTCCACCATACTGGCCCCTGACTTAATGGACTGTGTGGAGGCCTACAGTGGATTCGTGGATTCTGGCACCCGGGGCCTGGTGAGCACAGGACTAAACTACTACGTTCCCAACCACCTCCACCAGATCCCCCGGCTCCTGGAAGAGTTCATTGGAGTGGATGTGTGCATAACCACGGTTTCACCCATGGACGATGCTGGTTACTTCTCCTTTGGAACTGCCAACGACTTCACCTCCACTGCAGCCCGGGCTGCAAGGGTCTTGATTGTGGAAGTAAACCGGAACATGCCCCGTGTATTTGGAGATTCCCTGATCCACATTTCAGAGGTTGATGCAGTGGTTGAAAACCATCAGCCAATTCCGGACTTCCCCTGTGGGTTTAAACAGCCTGAAGCAGATATCATTGGTAAAAAAATATCTGAATTAGTCCCGGATGGTGCCACCATCCAGATGGGTATTGGTGTACTGCCCAATGCCGTGGCCCAACAGCTGGAAAACCATAACGACCTGGGAATCCACACCGAAGTATTTGGGCCAGGGATGGTCCACCTCATAAAAAAGGGAGTAGTAAACGGTGAAAAGAAAACCCTCCACCCCCGCAAGCATGTTTTCACCGTGGCTCAAGGTGACCAGGAAATGCTGGAGTTCATGGACCAGAACCCGGCCATGGAAAGCTACCCCTGCTCCTATGTAAATAACCCTGGCGTGATAGCCAAAAATGACCGTATGATATCCATAAACTCCCTAATTCAGGTAGATCTCCTGGGACAGTGCAATGCTGAGTACCTGGCAGGCCATCAGTACAGTGGGACAGGGGGGCAGCTTGATTTTGTCCGAGGAGCTTTTGACTCCAGAGAAGGGAAATCGATATTGGCATTTTACTCCACTGCTAAAAATGGTGCTATTTCACGGGTGGTGGACCGTTTAGATCCCGGTGCAATGGTCACCACACCTCGAATGGACACCCATTACCTGGTGACGGAGTATGGGGTGGCTAATCTTAAGGGTAAATCCACCAGAGAAAGGGCACAGGAAATAATTAATATAGCTCATCCTAATTTCCGTGAAGAACTCTATAGAAAAGCTGAGGATATGTATTTAATATAACCCTGGTAGTTAAGAGGGATAACTGGGATAATTAGAGAGGATAATTCAAAGAGGGTTAGTTAATTGGGATAATTAGAAGATAATTAAAAAATTGTTAATTGAAAATGGGCAATATTGAAAAATAAATGAAATTCAAAAATAGAACCGTATTGCCTTTTTACCTCATTTAATCTTTTTATCAACGGTTCTGCTTTTTTATTTTTTATTTTTACCCAGTCAGGCGATTCCCAGCTTCCCCAGGCCACTGTAAACCACGAAAAACCCTATGGCAATACAGAAAATCCCGGTCACCAGGTTGCCATGGTTGGAGATCCAGTCATTAACTGGATTCAGTACTTTCTGGGCCTTATTTGGCAGGAGAATGAAGAATATTAGTGGTATTTCTATTATTAAAAGGGCGATGAGAATTAAAATTAGAACGGACGCTGTATCGTTGGTTAGACCTGCATTGGCCACTCCTATGGCACGTCCTACTGCCAGGACAAAGATGGCAGTGCTGAAGTTCATTAAAAATGCGATCATTCCAATGGAAAAGTATTTGATGAACTGGCGCCCTTTCCCGGTTTCTGGATCAACCTGCAGGCGGTTTAAAATGTTCTTGTTCTTGCCATGTTCCTTGCTTACTATGTTTCTGAATCCAAGGAGAAACAGCACCGCACCCAGAAAAATATCTATGGCCACCATGGTGGTAGGGTCAGCATGACCTGAGGCACTTAATTTTTGACCCAGGAATATTCCAATAAGGACTGTCACCAGAAGGACCACAATGGCGCCCATGTAGAATGAAAAACCAGCTAGTCTTGGTTTTTTAGTCATGGACATTATTACTAGAAAAATGGACAGGGTCACTGGGCTCACTGCTGCAGCCCAGGAAAGGGGTATGGTTATTGCTAAAAGACTTGCCAGATCAGACATGGTATTAACTCCTGATGGTAAGTTTCAGGTGACATTCAATCAAATAACTTGCTAATTATTTACTTTAATCAGTTAATTATATGAACCCAATTATTAATGAAATTATGTCCTGGGAAATTATGTACTGGAATGTATTCCAGTAGTATCATGTCTTTGGAATTTATGTCCTGGAGTTATGTCTGGGAGTCATGTCCTGATTAAAGGAATGGTTCGTTATCCAGATCAAGCTCACAATCAGCGAATTTCAACTGTTTTTTCTTCACCCAGACAAAGCCATGGTCTGGGGTAATAACTGCCACATCAATTGGACCTCCCACACCTGGCATGTCCCCGGGGTCGGCGTTAATACCATCACTGAAGCGTTGTATGGCACTGGTGGTCTGGATCATCAGTGTGGCGAAGTCAATGGCATCCTGCAGGGTCATGGTTCCCCACTGGATTGCATATTCCAGTCCCCTTAGTTGGCTTTGTATTTCCTGTTCGCTCCGGGCCTGCATGGCTTCTTTTACAAAGTCCACATTCTGGATTCTACCATCAAATCCCAGGACGATCCGTGCAGCCACGTCCCCCTGGCCAAGCCATGAACTTCCGTATTCCATTCCTGGTTTTTTACTGTCCCTGAGCTTCTGAACTGGTCCTGGTATGGATACACTATAAACCTGGTGGGTTCCGTCAGGATTGTAACCTGCCACCAGTATCTCAATGGGGTCTGCCCGGGCCACGCCATTTTCAATAGTTCCCTGGGGTGTTTTGAAGCTGAACTTCAACAACTGGTCTTCCATTATCATCTCCAACACAGTACATCCCTTGGAATTCAAGTCATTCTGGATGTTGGTTTTTATCTGCCCTAACTGGTCTTTCCACTGGTACTTGTCGTTGAAGAGGTGGTGCAGCTTCCGGGCCACATCCTTAACTTCCATATTTTTAACCTTGGAGGATCTGCGGAACTCTTCAATGTACTGGCTGACGTTCTTCTGCACCCCTCCATCTGGGAGGAAGGCCAGGCCAGTTATGCCCACCCCTACCATTCGGTTGATCTGAAAGAGTTTAATGGCGTTTTCACTACCAATACGGGCCATGCCCTTCATATTACGGTAGCTCTGTCTGCTGTCTCCTGCTAAGACTATTCCTTCCGGTGTGGTGGTGTTTATGACCAGTGACATGTTCTAACCTTCAATTTCCTAGTATAATTTTTTGATAAATCTTTTTGATTAAATTGTCAAGGATTATTATGATTATGGGGGTTAATATTCCTATCTGGTAAAAAATAATTAATTAATGGAAAAATGAATTAATTCAAATATAAACTGGTAATCTGGTCTTATTTAGAATTTTCCATAGTCAGGGGCTTGTACTGCATGTAAACAGGTTCCCATATATTGGATTCCACCAGATTCTCCACATTTCTCTCGGCCCTGTTTCGGGCAACTCCCTCCAGAATGGCCTGCCTGGCCACGGTCACCCCAATGTTTTTACTCACTTCCTGTAGCTGGGATATTTCCGGAAGCAGCCTGGTGTCATTTTCGGTAGAATTGGCCAGTTCCAGGGTGGCAGCATCCATCATCCCCGAGGTTACCCTTTCTGCCTGACAGCTGATTATGCCCAGGCCCAGTCCAGGGAATATCAGAGCGTTATTACACTGTGAAACAGGGTAAGATTTCCCCTGAAACTCCACATCACTAAACGGGCTTCCAGTTGCCACTAGGGCACGCCCCTCTGTCCAGTGAATTATATCATCTGGTGTGGCTTCTACCAGGGTTAATGGATTGGATAATGGGAATATTATGGGTCTTTCCACATGGGAGGCCATGGTAGTTATAACTTCACGGGTGAAAGCACCCTGCACTGTGCTGGTGCCAATAAGGATGGTGGGATGTATGTTACGCACCACATCCAGAAGGTTGGTGGGGTCATCTGCAGGGGCCCACGCATCTGTTTCAGATGAACTGCGGGCGTATGGTGCTTTGAAATAGTCAATATTTCCCCGGGCACTGGTTACCAGTCCCTGGCGGTCCATTAGATAGAAACGATTGTAGGCTTCCTGGTGGTTGAGACCTTCTTTTACCATCTGCTCCCAGATCTGATCAGCGATACCACAACCAGCAGTTCCTGCTCCGTAGACAAGCACCCGATGATGAGATAGAGGGGTTCCGGTTATTTTCAAAGCATTCAGGAGAGCGGCCATGGCAACGGCCCCGGTACCCTGTATATCATCATTGAAGGTGCACATGGTATCCTGGTAACGGTCAAGGTGATGTCTGGCATTTTTCTTACCAAAATCCTCCCACTGGAGGAAAACCTGGGGGAACTTCTCATTTATGGCGTTGATCACGGTTTCCACGAACTGGTGGTATTCTTCACTGCTGATACGGGGATGGCGCCAGCCCAGGTAGAATGGATCTTCCAGTAGACGGGGATTATTGGTGCCCACATCGATCATAATGGGTAGCATCTTCCTGGGATTAATACCTGCACATAGGGTGTAAAGTACCAGTTTAGCAACGGAAATACCAATTCCATTGGCTCCCTGGTCACCAATTCCCAGTATCTGTTCAGAATCAGTTAAAACAATCAGGTTAATGTCATTTGCATCCCAGTGATCTAGGATTTCATCAACATGCTCCCGGTCAGGGTAGGAAAGATAGATCCCACGTGGTTTCCGGAATTCATCACTGTAATGTTGAATTGCCAGGCCTGCAGTGGGAGTGTAGATAATTGGCATCATTTCCTGGATGTGTTCCTGGATGAGACTGAAAAAAAGCGTTTCATTGGTATGATAAAGGTTGTTTAGAAATATATTTTTCTGGAGGTCATCTGACTGGAGAGAGTACTGTTGATAGGCCCTCTGAAGCTGTTCATCCAGAGTTTCCACAGAATGGGGTAAGAGTCCGATAAGATTGAATAATTGACGTTCTTTAGTGCTAAAAGCAGTGCCTTTATTTAAATGTGAAGATTGGAGGAGTTGACTTCCTCTAAGATCAGTTTTAATGTATTTATTTCCTTCTTTTTCGACAGTAATCGCTATGGATTTAAACTGTAACCCCCCATTATTTGGGAACTCCGGGATATTGGATTGTCCCCCTGGTATGGAATATAATTATCCTTTTAACCCGTATATATACTTTACGCATGCAAAAGGGTGAATTTTTGTCACATTCCCTATTTTGGACATGAATGATGTCATAATCTGGGCAATTAAAATTATGGAGAGGATATCATCTGATCTAATCCTCATGCATAAGTAGAGGAGGGTGTTTTCTTTTAAGCCTATCCCTTCTTTTCATCTGTTGATAAATTCTGGAGGACCATAGAAAATAAGAAAGGTAATTAAAACAATAATAAAAGTGGTGATAAAAATGGGAAAATTCATTACCATATCTCCGGATAATGCTCTGATTTTAATGGAAAAAGAACCAGAGATTGTTATACTGGATATTAGGCCTGAGGAGGATTTTATAAAGGAACACATTCCGGGGGCAGTGAACCTGGATTATGATGGTCACCACTTCCAGAGTAAAGTGGAAAAATTGGATAAAAACCAGTCCTACATCATTTACTGCAAGAGCGGTGTTAGGGGTGGTTATTTCATGGAGAAAATGCTTGAATCTGGATTTGTTGGGGCTTATAACATTTTGGGTGGATTTGTTGCCTGGAAAATAAGTAAATTACCTCTGGTAATTGGAGAATAAATTCCTTAGAGCGTTATAAATAAGGGATTAATATAATAGAATCAAATAGTTTTAGGATATCTAAAGTTTTAAGGATATATTTGAGGTAGACCTTTCCCTGATAAGATGGTATTGAAATGTGTTAATTAATTGAAAACAAGAAGAGTAGCCAAAATTTTGCTATCACTATATAGAGCGACCTATCAGAAAGATCGATTCTAAATTATATTCATTATTTTGTTAAAAAGAGTTACATAATTGCTTATTTTTTAATAATTTGCTTAGAAATTTCTCCGATAAAACTAATAATTAAAACGTTTTTAGTCTAGGGGATCCAATCTTCACGGCTGGATTAATTCTATTTCTACACCATCTGGACCCTCTAGAAATGCAATTTTAGGACCTCCCGGTGCACCCAGTGGGCCACGGGTTAATTTAACTCCTCTGGATTTTAATGCAGCGATCTCATCATCCATATTTTCTACTTCAATACCCACCATGAAGAGTCCCTGTTTACCTTCTTCACCTTCCACCAGTTCAATGGTGGCTTCTCCTTCCCCTTTAAAGAACGCGATGGTCAGACCCTCTCTAGGGCTGAATCTTCTTATTTCATCCAATCCCAGAATATCTGTGTAAAATTTGGCAGATTCATCCAGATTTTTCACTGCTACTACACTGTTTTTGATTTTCACTAAAAATTCCCCCATATCCTAACTTGCTTTACGATTTTTTTTAATCTTCCCAATTATCTCTTAGTTTTATTATATTTTCATTTTTCTCCTGGAAATTTTTCAGTAAATTCATGCAGTATAATTCAGTGATTTCCAGTATAAACAAATGAAAAATAGAAATAGAACAACTCACTGGGCAATATTACAGTTATGGGTTATTGGATAGTTTTTAGTAAGTTAAAACATTAGGTTAAAACTGCAAAAGGCGCTAAAAATAGTTGATTAACTATTTAATCAGATTTTTATTTAATCAGATTCTGATAAATTTATCAATTAATTAGTTGAAATGGTGTTTGTAGAATTAGATGTAAATCAAATAAAAAGAGTCAGCAAATAAAAATAGTCATAGCCAAAATTTTGCTATCACTATATAGAGTGACACATCAAAAATCAGGAATTCTCCTTAACATCTAGTTTTTGGCTTATGTGCTGATATATTTCCTTGGTTACTCCAACGTTGCTAATAAAATCGTTAGAATACCTTATATCTCCCCTTCGTGGGTTGTCCTGTCTCATGACGTACATGCAGATGGCGGTTACAATCATGAGGGGGTCGGTTTTTCGGCCCTTACCTCCACGGTAGAGTTTACGGAAATCTGCCTTGCAGATGATTTCCCGGGCCCGGTCTTTCTGACCACCACCCACTGGCATCATAACCTCGTCTCCTTCCTCACGTTTGGTTAGGACCATGGTGGGGCTGTGACCGGTCATCATAAAGTTACTGGCAACTACGCTGAGCATGGCCAGTTTCTCCTGCAGACGGAAATCTTCCTCGGGAGTTTTTTCACTGTGGGACTTGTACCTGTTATATTTTTTAATCTTCCTTTCTATTCTGCCGACTTTGGCATTATCGTCCAGGAAGATGTGTTTTCGTTTTTTCAAATTCCTCGCCTGAAATTATGTGTTTGTTGGGTATTGGTTATTGTTGATTTAAGTTAATTTTTGATCTAATAGAAGTTTCAAGAGAAGTTTTTCATACTCGAACAGCAACACCTTTTTCCTTCAAGAACTCCTTCACCACAGGCACTGGGTACTCATCAAAGTGGAAGATGCTGGCAGCAAGTGCTGCATCTGCTTTGCCCAGGGTAAGTACTTCATAAATATCATCTGGATTACCTCCACCACCGGAGGCAATTATGGGAATATCCAGCATTTCGCTCATGGTCTGGTTGAGGGGTATATCATAACCATCCTTGGTACCGTCCCGGTCCATACTGGTGAGGAGTATTTCTCCTGCCCCTCGTTCCTGGCATTCCATGGCCCATTTAACTGCGTCAATGCCTGTGAATTCCCTTCCACCGTAGATACTGCAATCGTACCAGCAGTAACCCTGGGGTGTTTCAATTATAACGTGTTCATCATTTTCTTTAGGGTCGTCAATGTAGCGTCGTTTGGCATCAATACCAATGACACAGGCCTGACTACCCACTACCTTGGATGCTTCGTTGATGAGATCCGGGTTGTGAATAGCTGCGGTGTTGGTTGAACATTTATCTGCACCGGCCTTGAGCATGTTCACATAGTCCTGTGGCTTCCTTATACCACCGCCCACACAGATGGGCACGAACACATTCTCGGTGGTTGCATTAATAACATCGGCCATGGTCTCCCTGCGTTCATGGGAGGCAGTTATGTCCAGGAACACGATTTCATCAGCACCATCCTGGTAGTACTTGGTGGCCAGTTCCACGGGTTCTCCTGCATACCGGATCTGTTTAAATTCCACTCCTTTAACCACGCGGCCATGGGGGACGTTGAGGTCGCAGTCCAGGCAGGGTATAATTCTTTTGGCAAGCATAAGATATCTCCAATTGAAATGATGATTTTATTATTTTTGATAATTTCAAAGAAATTTAGGATGAATATCAATTAATTTCTTTAACTATATTAAGTAAATTTTCAGAAGATAAGTATATTTTCTGAAAGTCCGATGGTAACAATTATTTTTCCGAAGCCAGATGGTAACAATTATATGTTAATAAATTTGACTAACTTTTAGTTATATTATTAATTTAAGATGGGAGTAGTTTATTTAAAAAGGGGAGTATTAGAAAATGAATGTTAGTGAAATGGTTGCAGATTCCTTGAAATTTCCTTTTTCCAATGTGAAACGACTTTTAACATTGGGCATACTAATGGCCACCAGTATTTTAATAATACCTGCAATACTGGCTTATGGCTACAATTTACGTATAATTGAATATTCTTTCAAAGATTCTAATGAATTGCCACCATTTAATGAGTGGTTAAACATGTTTGTGGATGGTTTGAAGTACATCGTTGTAATATTAATTTACAGGGGTATTCCCGCCATCATTGTGGGCATTATATCAGCCATTATAATCATGTCCATTGCCTTTAGTGGACAGGTGACCAGTTTTAATGCATTTCTAACCACCTCTTTCCAGATAATTTTTGTAGTAGGTTTTATCATCATGGTGGTCCCTTACATCCTCAGCTTCATTGCTTTACCCCACATAGTTAAAGAGGACAAATTAGAAGCTTCAGTTAAATTTAAGGATATTTTTGGCATAATAAAAAATATTGGATGGGGTAACTATATTATTGCTGTTGTCATACTCACTGCATTTTCCGCAGTTGTATCTGCGCTTAGTGCCATTCCCCAGCTAATGAATATGGGACAAATAACTGTTTATGCAGTTGCTGCGGTGGTAGGATTTTTCCTTGGTTCATATATATCCGCTTTCAGTGGAAGATTCCTGGCTCTCATCTATAATGAGGGGATTGAAGAAGTAGAATAATTTTGATGCAAATAATTTTGAGGTAATTTACAATCAATTAATTATTCACATATTATGCCAGATTCACAATTATATTAGAAGATAAGATTTATGGTTTAAATTCCCAAAAGTTAATCCCTTTACAAAAACACAGTTATGTGTAAAGACCGGGATAGATTGAGAGTTTAAATGATGAAATGTTTCTGGGGATAAAATGTTTCCTGGAGGTAACTTGGAGAATATAAACCCTACCAACATATCAGATGGGGGAGATTTGCCTCCAAATCTACTGGAATTTTTAACAGAACTAGCCCGGGCCATGACTGCGGCAGGAATTGCAGTCATGACAATAGAAGCTATTTTAAAGAATATATGCCGGGCATATGGGGTTAAAGCCCAGGAAGTAATTGACTTTCCCACCTTCGTACTCATCAAGATCAGCGATGGGAATTCAAAAGCCCTGGCAGTGACCGGGCAGAAACCAGGCCTCCTACCACTGGACCAGGTCTCACGATTATACGAGTTAATCTACCAGGCAGAAAATGCAGAAATAACTCCAGAACAGGGAATTAACCGTATAAATGAGATAATCAACGTTAAACGCCAGCACAGATACATAAGGCATATCCTGGGATATGCCCTGTACTCCACTGGGCTGGGAATGCTACTCCTGCCCACAACCAATGATTTACTTTTCTGCGGGGGATTAGGGGCTATTGTAGGTTTAATTATAGGATACTCTGAGGATAAACCCAGACTAAACCTTATTTTACCAGTTCTAGTGGCGTTCATGGTATCCATGATCTTCTTTTTCGGGGTGAAACAGGGAATAGTAAAGGGATCCCTCACCATCCTGGTCCCGGCACTTTCCTACTTCATCCCTGGAGCGGTTCTGGCCACTGGAATGTACGAACTGGCAGCCAACAATGTAATATCTGGTGCCAGCCGCCTGATCCAGGGAGTAGTTATTCTGTTACTACTCCTCTTCGGAGTTTTAATAGGTCTTCAGGTAGTTGGACTCTCTGCGGGTGCCTACATGGTCGCGTACCTGGCCACGCCCCTTGGATGGTGGGCTCCTTACATCGGGATCCTGGTTTTCACACTGGGAATGTATCTTTTCATGTCCATACGAAACCGTGACATGCTGGGAGTTTTGATGGTGTTATTTGCCACTTTTGGCGGACTTCAGGTAGGTAATTACCTTCTAGGTGGATTATTCGGTGCATTTTTAGGTTCGGCCATCATGACCATGGGGGGAACATACCTGGAACGATCAAAGCTCAAAACACCATACTACGTATCAATTATACCTGCATTCTGGATATTAGTGCCAGGATCCCTGGGATTCATCAGCCTGGCCACATTAGCTGGACAGAACTATTCTGCATCCATTGCCAACCTGATTATGGTGGTACTCACCTTTGTAGCCATATCCATGGGTTTACTCATAGGTGCGGTAATTGCTGATCCATTAAAAATAGAATAATCAGATATGTGACCTTACGCACACCGGAAGGTTGAATAATATAAGAGGCTGTGATGATAGAGTTTATTCAAGGGGATAGTAGAGTTTTTTTGAAGGGAATGACAGAGTTTATTCTTACAGGAAGTTCTTAGACACTGAATTTTTTACTACTGAAATTAGTATTCCATTGTTAATTTATCATAGTTAGGTGTAATGATGAAACCATTTTCCCGTAAAACAGTCAATTACCAGCGTTTAAAAGAAATCATCCAGTTACTGGTTAAATACGAGTTCACTAACCTGGTGGGTGAGTTGGAGCTTAAGGGATCTCGCTGGGGAGATTTATTGTATAAATATGATTCTGATCTTGATCTGGATGCCACCGCCCCGGAACGGTTGAGAATGGTTTTTGAGGAACTGGGGCCCACTTTTATTAAACTGGGGCAGATGATGAGCACTAGGCCGGATTTGGTTGGGCAAAATATGGCTGATGAGTTCACCAAACTCCAGGATGGTACACTGCCCTTTGATTTTGACACAGTGAAGATGATCGTGGAAGGTGAACTGGGCAAACCATTAAACGAAGCTTTCCAGACATTTGAAGAGAAACAACTCGCCGCAGCTTCAATTGGTCAGGTTCACCGTGCTGTGTTACCTGATGGAACCATGGTGGCAGTTAAAGTCCAGAGGCCGGGTATTCAGGATACTGTAGAGCAAGATATACTTATTATGCATCATCTGGCTGATTTAATTAACAAGAGAATTCCCAGTTTAAGAATTTTCAATGTTCCCCAGATTGTGGATGAGTTTGAAAAATCTATCCACAAGGAGATGGACTACGAACTGGAAGCCCGGAACACCCAGAACTTCCAGGCTAACTTTGCAGGGAATGAGGGTATTCGGGCACCGGCAATTTTCCCAGAATATTCCACTTCTCTGATTTTAACCATGGAATTCATCCAGGGAACCAAGATGAGTCAGGTGATGGAGAACCCGGAAGGGTTCGATAATAAGATCATTGCCGAAAGAGTGGCTAAATCCTATTTCCAGCAGATACTCATGGATGGATTTTTCCACGCAGACCCACATCCTGGTAATTTGTATGTTCTGGAGGATAACGTGGTCTGTTACATTGATTTTGGAATGATGGGCCATATTGACCAGGAGTTCATGCAGAACTTGGGAGAACTTTTCATTCAGGTGATTGAATACAAGGTGGATGCAGTTATCAACCAGCTGATCTACATGGACATCATAGATGATTCAGTGGATAGAACAGTTCTAAAAAGAGATATAATGGATATACTGGACCGTTTCTATGGTGCCAGTCTTAAGGATATTCACCTGGGACATATCCTGAGTGAACTGGCTATTCCCCTGATAACCAAGTACCAGGCACGGGTCCCGCCAGAATTCACCCTCATTGCCAGGTCAGTGTCCATGATTGAGGAGGTAGCCTACTCCCTTGACGGGGAATTTGATGCAACCAGCCAGTTCAAGCCAATGGTTAAAAAACTCCTCCTGAAAAAATTCAACCCCAAGAACATGGCTGATCTGTTCAAGGATAACATGTTCGAACTGGAACACCTGGTTAAGAACATGCCTCGTAACCTTAACCGGCTGGTGGCCAAGGTTGAAAACGGAGAGATAAAGGTACGCTACTCTGAGGAATTGGCAGAAGATATTGAAAGAACCAGTAATAAACTGGTGGTGGCCATAATCATCGCGGCCTTACTCATTGGTTCCTCTTGGATTATCCAGATAAACAAGGGCCCTATGATCTGGGACATGCCCCTCTTGGGATTTTTGGGCTTTGCAGCCAGTGGAGTACTGGGTGTGGGCCTCATAATTTATATTCTGCGTTACAGGAAGATTTAGAGATATGGAGTTTATAATTTCAGCCGGTGCTATGAATAAACCCTATTTAATTTTTTAAGGGCTGTTTAATCTTTATTTAAACAAAAAGCATCAGTTGTATTACTTTTAATTTGGCTAATAACATTTATATCATGTGAGAACCAACTGGAAAACGTTAATAAACTAATTAATTGGTTTAGTATTTGCATGAATCATGGGGAGCTGATTAGGAATGGACATGGGTCAAATTATTGGAGATGCTTTTAAATATCCAGTTTCTAACTGGAAACGCTTGTTGATTTTAGGGCTAATAGTTTTAATATCCCAGCTTTTAATGGAAATTATAATTGGATATGGTCGTGTTTCTAGCTTGCTATATTTCCTCTTAATTCCTGCTTTTATAGCTGTTTTCCTAACATTGGGGTATCAACTCAGGACAATAGCAACATCCATAATTGGGGAAAATGAACCCCCTGAGTTTAATGAATGGACTAAAATGTTCCTGGATGGACTTAGAGTTTTCATTATGAGTATTGCTTATGGAATAATTCCCACCATTATTTTAAGTGTGGGGTTCGTCATGCTACTTATTGGATCTTCGGTAGGGGTGGTTGTTATGTTAGTGGGTGCAGTACTTTTCATCATCCTGGGGATAATATCCGTAATGGCCCTTTCTAACATGGCTTACTATAATGAAATAGGGGCAGCATTTAAATTCGGTGAAATCAAGGAGAGAATAGAAAGTATTGGCTGGTTAGAATACATAGTGATGTTGATTTTACTGGCAATTCTTTACATCATACTGTTAGTGGTGGGATCATTGGTAACAATGATACCATATGCAGGCCTGGTTATAGCAAGCCTCGTCATTTATCCATTCATCTACCTGTTCCTGTACAGGGCAATCGGATTAATCTTTAAAGAAACAGTGGAAGATGAAGGAGAATCGATTCAGAATGAAATTAAAGATCTCCCTGAAACAGAAGAAACCAACTTAGATTAAAAACCAACTTAGATTAAAAGTATAAGAATTAAAAAGTTAGTAGGGCGTATGAAGATTCTCTATTAACGCCTACTATAGTAATACTATATGTCACACCTATATGATACATTTATATGGGTGTTCTTCCTATTTTTTAGCGGTGAACCAACATGCAGCTAAAAAACTTCAAAAGAGAATCCATAATACCCCTGCCTGTGACCTTCATTTCGACCCTCAGTCCAGATGGAGTGCGTAACGTGGCCCCGTATTCCTGTCTGATGCCCATTCTACGTCCGTTTGACCTGATATGTGTAGCCACTGCTGGGGTGATGAGGGATACCTTTGATAACATGAAAGCTCGGGAAGAATTCGTCATCAGCCTCCCAGGAATGGATCTGGCGGGTAGTGTAATGCCAACTGCTAAATTCGTGCCTCCAGAGGTGAATGAATACGAACTTGCAGGGTTAGAAGAAAAGCCCAGCCAGAAAATTGAAACACCGGGAGTAGACGGATGTTACGCCTGGATGGAATGCAAACTCCATAAGATCGTGGCTGAAGAATATGATAATTTCCCCTACGCACTGGTTGTGGGGAAAGTGGTACACCTGGAAGTACGTGATGATATTTACAACCGTGAAAATGGTTCATGGGATGTGGAAAAGGCCCAGCCATTGATGATGACGGAATCCAATAGGGGAATGCACTTCTGCACCGTGAAGGACATGGACTGGTTCGAACCCTACGGGGCAATGTTCCCTAATGGTAAGGATCCTCTCTCAGGAATGTACGAAGATTAATTAACCTCACCTATCCAATCTTTTTTCAGGAGTGATAATATGGAAGATGACAAAAACTGTGAAATAATTCCTTTTTCCGAAGTAACCAAATTCCATGGCCATTCATGTCCTGGAACAGCCATAGGCTACCGTGCCGCAGGAATAGCTATCTGTGAGTTATCTTCTCGGGCAGAAGATGAAGAACTGGTGGCTATCGTTGAAAATGATAGCTGCAGTGTGGATGCCATCCAGGTGGTAACTGGCTGCACCATGGGCAAGGGCAACCTCATATTCAAGGACCACGGTAAACAGGTATACACCTTCATGAACCGTAAAACAGGAAAGGCGATGCGCATATCACTGAAAAATAACATCGATGAAATTGACCCTGAATTTTCAAAGGCCCGTGAGATGGCATTTTCTCCTTCAGCAGGCCAGGAAGATAAGGATGAATTTCAAAAAGCCAAGGATGCATTCACTGAAAAGATTCTATCAGATATTCCCGCCCAGGACCTGTTCAAAGTGGAAAGTGTTGAAGCAGAGTTCCCAGAAGAAGCAAGGATATTCAAATCCATCTACTGTGCCAAGTGTGGGGAACCAGTAGCTGAACACCGGGCCCGGGTTGAAAATGGTGAAATAGTTTGTTTACCATGTTTCAATGAATATTCCCGGACATAAATTATTTTTTTTTATAATCTTAAGTTCCACTTAGAATTTGATTTAACTCTTCATTTTTAAACCTAAGATTCTCATATTTTCCCCAATAATCCCTATATCAATAAATTTATAAGTAATAGTAATAATTAATTAATGAAAATAAATTTAGTAAATGGGGAGTGTAGTCATGAATTTTAGTCAGGTCTTCAAAGATGCGATAATTTTTCCTTTTACGGATTTTTTTAAGTTTTTAAAGGTTTTTATCCTTTATTTAGGATGTTTTTTAATAATTCCTGGATTAATGGCATTGGGTTATTCATTAAGAGTAATTCAAAGTACCATTGTTGGATTGGATGAACTACCAGATTTTGATAATTCAGGGAAATTAATATCCGATGGTTTGAACTACGTGGGGGCAAGTATAATATACGGAATCCCCTCTTATGTTGTTATTTTAATTTTAATTTTCTCGGGCGTCTCGAATTTTGCCACGAATCTTCTTTTTATAGCGGTTTTGGCTATTGTGGGCTTCATCGTTAACATTGTATTTCTATTGGCCCTGGCAAATATGGCATTTGAAGACAAATTCCGTGCAATTTTTGATTATAAGAAAGTATTTGCCATGATAAAGAAAATTGGATGGGGATACTATATCTCTTACCTGTTAGTTTACACCATAATAGTGCAGATGCTGAGCTTAATTCTTACCTTTACCAATCTGTACCTAATTGGCACCATTGGTCTTATTGGGGGTATGGCAACATACATTTTGCTTTCTTTCTTATTTAATGCTTATTTAATGGTTTTTGGTGGACGTTTCAGGGGATTAATTTACAAGAAAGGAATTGAAAATCAGGATAATGTAGATTAAATAATTATTTCTCCGTCTGGTGTTAGATAGTGCGTTAGTGATGGTATCTCTCTATTGATGGGTTAAATTATCATAATGCAACTAGAAATATCGGAAAGTATTTAAAGTGACTTATATCTACATTAAATAAGTTATATTTTGATATATTTATTTAAAAGGAGATATTTTTGGATAGGAGATTTAATATGGAGTCTGAAAGTTCAAGTATATTTATGGATACGAAGCGTCTTGAAACATTGGTCGATGGAATATTTGCCATTGCTATGACTTTACTGGTTCTGGCTTTGGCTGTTCCGGATATTACCGGCCCATTATCTAATGCTGCAGTTCAAAATTCTCTTTATAGTCTTATACCAAGTTTTTACACTTTAATCATGAGTTTCATTCTCCTGGCACTATTTTGGAGTAATCATCATCGTGCTTTTCATAAGATAAATGAAATGAACACACCTTTATTATGGATAAATGTGATATGGCTCTTATTTATAGTACTGGTCCCATTTTCTGCTTCTTTAACCGGAAAATATGGGGAATTTTCCATTTCTCACATTATTTTCAATTTAAACATGTTGGGGATTGCACTCTTCCTGGGTTTTAACTGGTACTATGCAAGCAGGAAAAAATTTATCGATGAAAAAGTTCCTCCCAGAGATATAACCGTCACTATAAGGACCAACGTCCTGTTCATAGTTATCTCGCTCCTGGCACTATCACTCAGCTTTGTACTTCCCCGATGGAGTGCTTTAGTGTATTTACTGATCTTCCCATTGGAATATATGATCGGTAAAATGTGAAGTTTATTTAAAATGAGTTGGGTGGATTGATGTGAGTGCCTTCATATAAAGCAACAAAGTTTATATGGAGTTGTATTCAAAAAGAATGACACCCAGTTCAAGTCATTTTTTAATTCAAACTTTTTTTAAAAAGTTATGGGCCTGTAGTCTAGCCTGGAATATGACGTGGGACTTCGGATCCCAAGGTCGGGGGTTCAAATCCCCCCAGGTCCGCTATTATTTATAATTTCCAATGTTTTTGACAACATTTTTCTAAAATGTAGTAGTTTTGTTATTTTATTTTGAATTTTATTACTTTGGAATTTTATTCGATGGACCATTTTCTAAAATCCGGTTCAGGTATCCGTCAGGTTTCCTTTCCATAGATTTAGATCCATCCGGTTTATCATCATACTTCTTTTCTGCATTGTTTGTTGCTTTGTAATCGAATTTTTTCATGGTTTCATCATCATCTAAAAGTGCATAGGCAGTGTTAAACCCTGAACCCATACGCACCAGGCCAGCAACAGCAGCAGCTTCCATAATTTCTTTCTGGGTTGCACCAGTTTTAAGGGCCTGTTTTTTATGTGCACGTGTGCAAGGTTCACATTTAACTGCAACAGCGCATGCCAGGGCAATGAGACTTTTTTCCTTGAGAGTTAGGGCGCCATCTTTTAATATTTGCGAAGCCAGTTTTTTGAAGGCATCATCCACCTCTTCACCAAGGGCCTCGGTAAACCGGTTGGGAGTTTTCTGTTCCATATTTTTGTTCTCTCCTGAAGTTTTTCGTTTTCCTATTATCCTGTTATCTTTCTCAGCACTAATTATCTTTTTTTTGAAAATATTCTTTTTATTTGATGCGGAGACTTTTAATTTAATTGATTGAACAGATAGGGTGTAATTATTTTTTTTAGATAAAATTTTTAACCTTCAACAACTTATACAGTTTCTTAAATTAAATAAAAAATATAATAAGGTTGATTCTAGCTGAGATTATTATTAATAATAGATTGTAAATATTAAATTGCAGGTGTATGAGTATGTCAGAATCCTCTGAAAATGAAAAAGAACAGATTTTAAGAAATATCAGTCCGGATGTTGCATTAGAATTATTTGATAAGATTAAGGAGGACCCTGATTTTATTGTGCTCGATCTTAGAACTCCTAAAGAATTCACCACAGGCTATCTTGAGGGTGCGGTGAACATAGATTTTCGTGGCGAAAACTTCACTGAAGAACTGGAAAAAGGGGATAAGGAGAAAAAATATCTTATTTACTGTGGATCAGGTGTTAGATCCGCTAAAGCACTGGCTATAATGGAAGAGTTAGAATACCTTGAAGTTTACAATATCCTGGGTGGCATTAGGATGTGGAAGGTAAATGGTAATCCTATAATTAAAGAATAAAAAAATAAACGTGATAATACTCTTTTTGTAACTTTAAATTAAAATAAGTTACCAGTAACTGGAATTGTCACTATAAATGGAAATATTCACTAATTAATGAGTAATATTCACTCAGTAAATGGAATAGTTTAATTTCCAGAGGAATAGTTTCCCCTGAAGAATATTATCCATTCCATTTATTCTATTCCCTGATATTCACATTCCTCTATTCACGGATAATATCTACCATTCCATCTGCCCGTTCTTCGATCTCACCCTTCTGAATAAGATCATCAATTACTCCTTTTATCCTACTTATTGCAGGCCCACGGGTTACTTTGGCTCCGAAAAGTCGGGAAACTTCCCTGACCAGTTCATCAGTCTGGGTGGCGTACTGTGATTTTAGGATGGTTTTCACTGCAGCAGCAATTTCTTCCGGACTTATAAGATCCATCTTGGCGGGGGGGTTGCCGGTTCTTCTGCGAACCACCACCGGTGCATCTTTGTAATATAAAAAGTCACCTTTCTGAATTATCTGACCATCCATCAATCCCAGGTTGATAGCTTCTTTCATAACTGCCTGCACACGCCTTCCGGCTCGGCTAAGTCCCCAGTAAGTCCGTATACGTTTTACAACCTCGTCGTAGTGTATGGGGCCCTCAACTTCCACTACTTTCATTGCTGCTCTGGCAATATCTCCCACTGGCTGGCTGTGAATGTCCCCAGAAACAGGCACACCAGTGTCCTCACAGATCACGTAATCCGATAATTCATCTTTATCATCTTCTTTTACCTGGGAACCAGAAGAGGATTCTTTTTCAGATTTTTCCTTTTCAGATTCTAAAATCTCATCCAGTTCAGGGAAATCAGTAGAATTTTCAATGGAGTAATTCCTTTCTTCTGATTTTAACAGTTTAGAACGGGGTTCAGTTTCATTTAATGGTGAGTCCGTAAATTGAGAATCCTCTATTTGTGTATTATCTAATTGGGTATCATCCAATTTGGAATCACCTAATCTGAGATCATCTAATGGGGAAGTATTTAGTGTTAAATCAGTTGACGAATCAATTTCACCTGTTCCGTCGTGAATTGGGGGCACTGATTCATCTACATGAGAAAGATCAGCATCCTTTTCACTACTAGTTCCATCTTCTGTAGAACTAATTACACTCTCTCCATCTTCCAGATATTCTACAGGGGAATCAATTTCTGCCTCTTCTACTGGTGGAATAACTTCCTCGGCACGGTCCTCTTTTAAGAGTTCTTCTATTATTGCCAGGAGTCGTTTTTGCACATCAGCACGGTTCCGGTACCAGTCTGTAGACCATAAACGATAGAAACGCCATCCCAGTCCTTTCAGGATCTGCTGGCGGAGTCTGTCCCGGTCCCGGGCTACCCTGCTGGTCTGGTACATCGGCCCGTCACAGGCAATGCCCAGAAGGTAACGTCCAGGGTATTCTGGGTCCACAACTGCCAGGTCAACCCTGAAACCAGCACAGCCCACTCTGCGGTGAATTTCATATCCGTGTTCAGTTAAAAATTCAGAAACAGCCTCTTCAAAGGCATCATCAGCATTGTTCTGAACTAGATCCTGTTGGGCCAGAGTTTTATTCTCAGCGTATTCCAGGAATTCTTTAAGGGCACGAAGACCGAAAGGTGCACTTGAACTTAATTGAAGGTCACGACCTCTGAAATTGGAGAATATCAAACACTTCTCCCTAGCCCTTGTTAAGAGAACGTTCAAACGTCTTTCTCCTCCATCCTGGTTAACTGGTCCGAAGTTATGGCTTAAATTACCTTCAGAGTCAAATCCATAACCCACACTAACCATTATCACATCTCTTTCATCTCCCTGGATTGTTTCCAGGTTTTTCACGAAGAAATGCTCTCCATGGTTCCCTTTAAAGTAACTCTCCATTTTAGGGTTGAGCTTCAACTGCAGTTCCAGTTCTTCCAGGATGGCCTGCTGCTGCCGTACATTGAAGGTACCCACACCAAGGCTCTTGGTGTTACCGTACTTCTGGTAATGGTCGAACACTGCTTTGATAACTGCTTTAGCCTCCGCCCGGTTGGTGGCAGTTTTTCCCCGGTCATAAACAGTTTCCGGGAGGTGGATCAGTTTCAGTCCCAGTTCTTCTGAGTCCTTGCTGGGTGAAGGGTAAATCAGAAGGTGGTTATCATAAAATTCCTGGTTACTCACCGCGATGAGGGATTCATGACGGCTACGGTAGTGCCAGCGTAGCATCTTTGAAGGGAAGCTTCGTTTGCAGAGGTGTAAAATGCTTTCCATATCTGCCAGCACTGCCAGGTCATAATCATCACTTTCCACATCAATCAAAATATCGAAAAAGCTGGTGGGAGGTAACTGCCGGGTGTCTCCCATTATAACTGCACATCTGGCTCTTAATAGTGCTCCCAGGGCATCTTCCGGTTTTACCTGACTGGCTTCATCGAAAATAACGTAATCAAAACGCAGGTTCTTCACACTGTAAGGGTCCAGGTACTGGGCTATGGAAAGGGGACTCATCATGAAACAGGGTTTTATTGTTTGTATTATCCCTCCACAGATGGATAACAGTTTCCTAATGGGCATATGTCCCCTTTTACGGGAAAACTCACTTTTAAGCACTCCTAGTTCTGAACGAGGGGATGCGGTGCCTGAAAGTGAAGGCCGGTTCTGGTGTAACTCCTGGGCTATCCGGAAACGGTTGAGATTTATAATCTTACTGTCCAGTTCCCTGAATTCATTTATCTTCTTCTCATGAACCTCTCCCACGAAACGGGAGAGTGATGGTTCCTGCAGGAACAGACTACGCAGTAGGGAGTCTGCAAAGTTTCCCTCCAGGCAGGGTATGATGTCGGTTGCTTCAATTTCGTCTTTATCTGTTAGTTCCACCAGGTTTTTTCCCACTGTTTCCAGGCATTCACCTCGGGAGGAGCTGAAACGGGACCAGTTCTGTAGACCAGAGAGTCCCACTTTTAATAGGGAAATCTGGGATGATAAGTAATCAAGGGGACTTTTGGTCCGTGAATCTCCTAATACCGAGTCCGGGTTAAAGTGCAGGTAACTATCCAGCTGGTTTATGTACTCCAGTATCTGGTCATAATCCTGATGCATTTCCCGGGTGATCTGTTTAATTTCATACTGCTGTGTTGAATCCAGTATTATGAGGATTTTCTCGGTGATCCTACCTTCTTCCAGGGCTTGTCTGAATTTGAGTATCCATTCTGATATGGCCTTCAGATTTTCAGCTTCACTTTCCTCCCTCTTCCAGTGGGATCCAAACAGGGATCTGGCCAGTTCATCCTGTGCCCTGATCTTTAACTGCAGCTTCTGGCATTTCATGAGTTCTTCAAGATCCTGAAGTATTATCTCATCATTTTCAGGGGTTTTACCCAGGTAAAGTTTACCAATCCGTTTTTTAGCCTTCTTAAAATCTCCACTAAGGAATTTCAGTAGTTTCGGTTTTTGTTCCTGGAAATTTATGAGTAAGGATGAAATATCCTCATCCAAAACTCCTTCTTTGAACCTTTTCAGGCCCTTGGTTTTGGCTTTGTATTCTTCCAGACTTTTAATGAGATTGTAAACCTGTAATTTGTCATAATCCCATTTGGTGTTAAGGATGAGTTCCCTCTCCAGGGAAGGGAATGAGGAGATTATCTCCACTGCTGCTATTAGATGTTCGGTATCCTCCAGTGTCACCGGTATATTTACACCCGATATTTTGGAAAGGTTTTCTGCCTTTAAATTCAGTTCATTGAGTGTTTTAACGGTTTCATCCAGCAGGTTTTCGATTTCCTCTTCTTCAGCTGGTAGTATGGGGTCAGGATGGGTGTATTTCCATGGATTGTAAGATACTGGTTTCACCAGTTTGTACAACTCTCCCAGTTCCTTGAACTTGTTTATAGTTCGCTGCCATTCCCGTAAGCTGCAATTTTTGCTATTTTTCACCACGAAACGTGGCATTTTAGTGCCTATTTTTTCGAAATGGTGCAATGATCTCTCCTTAACACCAAAAAGTTGGTAAGGCGTCCAGTTGATTTTTGCATAGGGAGAATGTAGCAGGGTGACGTATTCATTCAGATCTGATTTGAGCTCTTCAATGGTGCTTAGATCATCATCCATTGAAAGATCAATTGGTTTGGGATTCCTAAGGACACTTTCCAGCTTTTCCAGAACATCCTTTTTCTGCGATTTTTTACTGTGCAGTTCCAGACAGAATTCACCCAGTCCCACTCTGTCCAGACGGCCTTTAACCACTTCCAGGGCGGCCATTTTCTCACTTACAAATAGAACAGTGTTACCACGTGCCAGGAGTTCGGCTATAAGGTTTACTATGGTCTGGGATTTACCAGTTCCCGGGGGACCCTCCACCACCAGGTCACGGCCATGCTTCACATCTTCTATCACTGCGATCTGTGATGAATCTGCATCCATAACATGGTAAACATCTTCGGAGGATAGTTTCGCGTCTACCTCATCTTCCTGGAATCCAGGACTCAGCTCTTCTTCTGCTGGGTCGAATATTGCCTTTATAAGGGGATTTTCTTCCAGGGGCATGTCTTCAGGCCAGCTTTCCGGGTCCAGGTCCTTGTACATCACGAATTTGGTGAAACTGAAAAAACCAAGGTAGACCTTATCTTTAACTTCCCAACCTTTTTCATGGGCAATGGATTCTCTTACCTGGTCTAAATATTCATCAACACCTTCCTGGGTTCGGGGCATTTCAAAATCAGGTATTTCAACCCCGTAATCCAGTAGTTTTGCCTGGAGAGAGATATTAGGAATTATGTCTTCACCAGTCCAGCGTAGCTTGAAAGAACCCTTCACCCGTCTACGTTCCAGTTCCACTGGTATCAGAATCAGGGGTGCTTCACGGTCTCCTGGTGTTCCGTTGCTTTCCTGCCATTTCAAGAATCCCATGGCCAGGTAGAGTATATTGTAACCCTGCTCTTCCATCATTGACCTGGCACGTTGATTTATATAGAACAATCTACGCTGAAGCTCTGATGGTGTTAAATCTGTGGATAAAAAGATTTCTTTATTCTTTTCCAGGGTTTCCTGGTCCAGGGATGGTGCTTCCCATAGTAATGATTCTTCGGGTGCAAGTGTCTCATTATCCATTTCAGTATCTGGAAACTCAGGGGATTTTATCTCAACTTCATCTGGTGCCCTAATATCATCTGAAGTGGATACTTTGTCTTCAAAATCAGTCTCATTGAACTGGGGTTCCTTAACCAGTTCATCAGCAGAAAAATCTCCATGATCTACTTTTTTAATTCGGTTATCAGTAGTATTAAGCGATTTTCCAGTTTTAGTTTGACTCCCCTCAGTTAAGGGAGATGTTTGGTCTACATCAGAGTCATGATCTTCTTTATTTTCAAAATGAGTGTTATCATTATAACCTGGACTTTTATCTTTATGGCCCTGATTCTTATTATAACCCGCACCGGTAGTGATTTCGAAGTCTGCCCGGGGAATAAACTGTAAAAGTTTCCTTTTGCTTTTTTTAAGGACCAGTCTGTCGTAAATCTCAGCTAGTTCTCCTTCTGTAACCTCCACGGTCATGCTGCGGGGACGGAAGTTTAAAAGCTGGTTACGCATGGTAAGGTCCAGCAAACTCTGCCTTAGAACATCGATCTGTCTATATATGTCCACCTTGGAAAGTTCGGACATTTCATTATACCTCTCATTACTTGGATTGGCCCTGAAACTAACAATGATTATTAATATACTGGGTAATGGTTTATTTAAACTCTATATTAAAACTATCTTACCATTTTATGAACAGTATGGTTATTCCCTCTGTATGGCATCCTTGAAGAAGCTGGGCACCAGTTCCCGATAGAGCTTGTTCCGGAGCAACATGCGGAAGTTCCCATCCAGGATGTAAGTCTCACAATAATCATCTTCGGCTCGCATTCCCCTACCATAAGCCTGAAGGAGTGTCATAATGGTTTTATACGCATACCAGGAGGGGTCCTGCTGTTTGCGCTGGTTGATCTGGGGATCTCCCAGGTAGGGGAATGGTATCTTGTAGATAACCTGGAACTGGCACTTTTCATAGGGCAGATCCACCCCTTCACTCATGGAAGGACTCACCAGCACCCGGGGGTCATTACTGTGTTCAAAACGGTTCAGCACATGCTCCCTGTTTTTGGAGTTATGGCCCATTAAGCGGGGATTTTTAAGGTGCTTGATGATGTACTCCTGGCACTTGTAGTTATGGGTGTGTATCAATCCTCTTTCATATTTATGGTGTTCAATGATCTTCTCCAGTACCGGGATGGTCTTGGGGGCGGTACGTTTAATCAGGCGATGGGACATGTTACCCACCAGTTTCAGGTGAACTGGGCGGGATGATGGGGGGAAGATACTCTTAATTTCCAGGTGATAGGTTTCTTCAGGTTCAATGCCCAGCCACTGGCAGAACAGGTCCTGATCCAGGATGGTGGCACTCATGAACAGCCTTATGTCTGCGTGGTTAAGCAGCCGGTCGTTGGCGTAGGTGTTAACCCTGAGTGGTTTGAAGGAAACTCCTCCTGGGCTGGTGTCCACCACCCAGTTATCTGGAGTTTCCTCAAGGTTCCTTGAAAGCTCGCTCAGGTTCATCTTCATCCGGTTAACCCGGTCGGCCTGGTTTTTAGGGATCTGTTTAATGTTGATGTCCTGGTAGTCCTCGTAGAGTGATTCCACAAAGAGTATCCATTCCTGGGGCTCATTGTGCTGCAGCATACTTTGAGGTATGGTCTTTTTAATTTCACGCTGCAGCCTG
Source organism: uncultured Methanobacterium sp. (assembly GCF_963666025.1). Taxonomy (NCBI): domain Archaea; kingdom Methanobacteriati; phylum Methanobacteriota; class Methanobacteria; order Methanobacteriales; family Methanobacteriaceae; genus Methanobacterium; species uncultured Methanobacterium sp. The sequence continues at coordinate 1,568,378 of NZ_OY762552.1, forward strand.
CGGTTGTAGAGGTTAACCTCCAGGCGCTGCATGAGCTTGTTCTCCAGGTTATGGGCCTCATCCAGGACCATCAGGTCTCTTTTCCCGAAGTGTTTCACGTAGTTAAGTTCCAGGAGAGCGTAATCATAGTTCATCAGGGTTATGGAGCTTTCTGCTGCATGGGCTTTTTGGTCCCAGTAGCGGCACCTATTGTTGGAACGGAAATACAGGGGACTTCCGAAGGCATCCTGAAAAGCGTGCACTTCCCCACCAAAGGGAGACTTGCTGATACCATAATCACAGGCGAATTTCTGGGTGCTGGGAATGGTCTGGCAGGTTCCCTGGTCACAGGAAAACTCCAGGTTCTCATTCTGGCACAGGAAGTTCCCACGTCCCTTCACCATGGGGTAACCAAACTCTGCTGCGTACTGGGACTGGAGCTGCTTGGTCATGGTTAATATGTAAGCTGGATGGTAAAGGCGGGCCAGAGTGGTGGCCACCACGGACTTACCGGTTCCAGTACCGGCTTCCAGGATTATGTTAGAGTAGCCCTCATCTATGGCATCCCTGATTTCAGCTATAATCTCCAGCTGCCCTTCTCGTGGTGAGGCAAAGGGGAACTTCTCAATTATGTCCTCGTCAATGTGGGGATAAGCCTTTTTAATGGCATTGATTCTTGATGATGATATTTTGGGAGTTTTAGCCTGGATGGTGTTTTCAACACTTCCAGAGTTACATATGCAGCGGTCTTTTATCATTCCGCACTTTTCACAGAAAAAGCCGTTATCCATGACCAATTATATTTTGGGTAGTGGTATAAATAGGTAAAGTTTCCCAGCGTATGAGTAGTATTCATCAAAATTGGTTTCTCTTATGAACTTTAAATGTGGTTATTTAGATTTAGTCTGGATAATACCTTTAAAAAGCTTTGATCTAAATGTGATGGGGATAATAGCTTTTTTTGAGAGTGGTTATAAACTCAATTACAATAATAATTTTTAAAATACTTTTATTATTAACATCGGTAAAATTGAATAAATTTAGAGGACATTTGAATTTTTACTAAGATGCCTGGACAATCAAGATAATTTACATTAGTCCAAAAGAATCTGGATACCAAAAAGAATCTAGATAAATACCATTATCATGATATAAAATAGAAGACTAATTATTCTAAAGTTACTTTAATTCGGTGTTTTATCATGAATATAAATAAAGGCAAACTCATTGGTATTGGAGTGGGTCCCGGGGACCCGGAACTACTCACAGTAAAGGCAGTAAAGACTCTAGAAAGCGTACCAGTAATCTGCTCACCTAAATCATCCCAGGAAAAACCAAGTGTGGCACTTTCCATAGTTCAGGGAATTCTGGATGGTCGTGGTGATGAATACGAAACAATTGAACCATTATTCCCCATGATTGAGGATAAAAAAGCCCTTAAAAGTTACTGGAATGGTGCTGCACAGTTAATTACTCAAAAATTAGATGAAGGTCTGGATGTTTCATTCATCACCCTGGGAGACCCTTCAATCTACAGCACATTCTCCTATGTAGCCCAGATAATTGGAAACCAGGGCTACTCTGTGGAAATGATACCTGGAATAACCTCATTTACAGGTTGCGCTGCCAGTGCAGGTATTACACTGGGTGAAAAGGATGAAATAATCCTGGTGGTACCCAAGGTTGATGAACGGCTGGAAGAGCTATTAAAACACGCTGATACTGCAGTGGTTATGAAAACATCACGCCACTCCCTGAAGCTGGAAGAACTTGTTTGTAAGGATCCAAGGGATAAAACAGTCACCTCGGTTCAAAACTGTGGCATGGACGATGAAGAGGTATTTGAAGGTTTTGCAAATAAGGGGAAATACCTCTCCACAACCATAGTTAAATTCAATGATCGTGGGGGCAGTGACTAATGCTAGATTTATACGCACTGAACATGGAAAAAGGCCTCCACTACGAGGGCATTGTAACCACCCGTAATGAAGACGGAACACCAAACGCTGCCCCCATGGGGATAATCTGTAAAGGCCAGGACCAGGTAGTACTCCGGCTCCATGAAGGGTCACATACCATAGCCAATGTAAAACGGGACAAAAAGTTCTATGTTAATTTATCAAGGGATCCGCTCCTTTTTACCTATTCACTTATAGGCGGCACTTCAAACCTGGAATTTGCAGAAGAAGACCATGGATTTTCCCTGAAAAATGCAGATGCATCATTCTTTGGTGAAGTACACCATGAAAAGGAAATAGTAAAGGAAAATGATGCCATGGGTGAAAATATCACTGTCATGTTCCACTCCCAGGTTAGGGACATAAAACAGGAGAAGAAAGAATCCGAACCATTGAGTCGGGCTATATGTGGGGTTCTTGAGGCTCTGGTGAATCTGAGCAGGGTTAAACGGGTTCCTCACGAGAAAAAGATGGAATATGCAGAAAGGTTGAAAGAAATATCCCGGGTAGTGAACCATGTGGGTGGGCCACGCCATAAACAGGCAATGGAACTCATAGAAAAAGAATTTGAAATCAGAATCAAAGGATAACTCACATATTTATTGAATGAGGGCATTTTTTTAATGAATAAGTTCACACAGTTAATGGATAAACGTATAAGGTGAAATATTGCTCAAACCACAGTATCATATTTTAAAAGATTTCCAGTTGGAATCAGGAGAAATACTCCCGGAAATAAAGCTGGAATACGCCACACAGGGAAATAAAAAGCTGGATAACGAGGGGAACATAACCAATGCCTTCATCTATCTCCATGGCTGGAGTGGGGATTACACATCTGTAGAGAATCTTAAGAGTGTAATTGGCCCGGGAAAGGCCATTGACACCAACCACTTCTACGTGATAAGCCCCACTGCACTGGGAGCACCAGGATCATCTGCCCCATCCACATCTGGCCTGAAAACAGATTTCCCCCACTACACCCTGAAAGACATGGTAAGGGCCCATTACGAGCTCATAACCACAAAACTGGGAATAAAACATTTAAAGGGGATTATGGGGACATCCATGGGCGGTTTCCAGGCTCTTAACTGGGCAATTGAGTACCCTGATTTCATTGATTTTCTGATACTCAATGGAACCAGCCACCGGGTTTCAAACCGGATGTACGGAATGTACCACCTTATGAATCAGATGATCACCGAGGACCCTGGTTATAAGAATGGAAATTACACCGATAACCCCCTCCGTGTCATGGAAAAATCATCCGCCCTCAGTTTCCTCTGGAGTCTCTCCCCTGAAAATTATGAGACCTGTTTCCAATCCCGGAGTGAATTTTTAGAGGGAATGGGTGACCGGGAGAAGGATGCCCATGAATGGGATGCCAATGATGTTATCTGGAGGAATGATGCCCTTTTAAACCATGATCTGGGAGATGAAATATCTAAAATCAGAATCCCGGCACTGGTGGTGGCCATAAATCAGGATCAGATCGTTGACTTCAATTATTGTGTCATGCCTATGTATGAAGGACTGAAAAATTCACAACTTTTCAACTATGATTCCATATGGGGACATTACGGTTGTGTTAGGGATGTTCAAAAAGCAGAAGGTGCCATTAAAAACTTCGTGAAAATGATTTATGAGAAGGGATGTTAAAGAGGATTTCCTATTTTTTTAGGGAAATATTTCCTTTTTGAATAGTTTCGAATTTTTAATATATTTCGAATAGGATAGCTTGAACAGGAAAAGCTTCGAACATTCTTGATGATAAGTTTTAAAATAAATTTATCATTTCACATTTTAACATTTTTATCCTGTTATGTTTGAACGTTGCGTCTTGTTTTTTAAACCAATTTTTTCACACTTTCAGTCATTCTTTTGATTTTAAAGGCTTAATTACGAACTGGCAGAAATCGTCTCCCTGAGCGTAGCATTTAGTTTCCTCAGCTTCCACTTCATGGCCATAATAATTGGAGAATACTCCTTCCAGTAGTCCTGAATCAAATGCACAGGCTGGTCTTCCCAGTTGGGGCAGATCTTCACATTCAAAGCAGTCATAGGCCTGTATGATAATAGGATTCATGCTTTTTATCTGGATATTTCCCAGTTTATTGGTTTCCCAGAACACTGCGATATTTCGGGCAAGTTCATTGACATCATGACCCTTTAATTTTTTGTAAAATGTCTTACCCACTTTAACACCTGCATTATGGAGTATGGGGTCTATATTAATCCCTTCATCTAATAATGCCACTCGAATAGCTCTGAACATGAAACGGAAGAAATTAAATGGATCTTCAGATTGGACCACATATTCTTCCAGGAGATCATTAACTTCGTTTTCTATTTCCCTGGTTGATGATAAATCTCCCAGGAATTTGGAGTTTATGTAATAAATTTTCCGCCGACGGTCCTCCGGGTCTATTACCCAGTCAATTATACCTGCATCCTCCAGGTCCTGCAGGTGTGCGGAGATGGTGGATTTTGACCGTTTGGTTGAGGAAACGATCTGGGATCCGCTCAATCCGCCTTCTTTGAGAATGGAGAGAATCTGTGCTTTTATTGGGCTTTGAACCACATTCACTCCAGTTTTAGTGGAAAATATCTTGATCCGGCTTTCAGTATTTGTGTTGGCCATTTTTAACCTTCCATGAGACTTTTTTTAATTCATGATTTAATTTATGAGACCATTTTTTTTAAAATATGTTCAATTTTTTAATATATAATACCGCAGTTTACTCGGTAGTTGATGTAAATGGTATGAAAATTCATGTTAATTTTTTTTTAAGACGAATGATTGGGGATTTTGTTCTTTTCACTTGTGATCTACTCACTTAAATCTACTCACTTAATATATAAATAGTTCGGGTATATAAGTACGTTCGTTTTGATGCGAACAGTAAACTATATATGGAATCGTTCGTAAAGTAGCATACGTTCGGGGACACACGAACTTATATAAGTGTCCGGGAACATACAATCTCATGTAATATGATAAATGGTGAGTGAAAGTATGAAAGCAGAGTCAGAAAAAATTGGTGAAGGCGTATACTGGGTAGGAGTTTTAGACTGGGACATAAGAAAGTACCATGGATACACTCTAAACGGAACTACCTACAACGCTTATCTTGTATTCGGGGACGACAAAGTGGCTTTAATTGACAACGCCTACCCTGGCAACTATCAGGAACTCATGGCCCGGGTGGAAGATGCATTTGAAAAAGAAGGCAAAGAAGTTAACCTTGACGTGATAGTACAAAACCACGTTGAAAAAGACCACAGTGGAGTTTTACCAGAATTACACCGCAGATTCCCAGAAGCACCAATTTACTGCACAGAAATTGCAGTTAAAGGGCTACTGAAACATTTCCCTGCCTTAGAAGGTGCTAACTTCATTGAAGTGGGAACCGGAGATGCACTGGAACTGGGCGGAAAAACACTGGCATTTTTAGATGCATTCTTACTGCACTGGCCAGACAGCATGTTCACCCTCCTGGTAGAACAAGGAATATTATTCCCAAACGATGCCTTTGGACAGCACATATGCTACCCCCAGAGGTTCGACCATGAAATACCAGAACACGTACTGATGGATGGCACCCAGAAGTTCTACGCCAACCTTATCACCCCATTATCCAAACTGGTACTGAAAAAATTCCAGGAAGTCACTGACTTAGGACTCCTGGAGCAGATCAAGATGATTGCACCAGCACACGGACAGATCTGGACCGACCCCATGAAGGTCATCGGAGCCTACAGCACCTGGGCCACTGGTGAATGCCAGGATAAGATCACCATCATCTACGACACCATGCACCAGTCCACCCAGAAGATGGCCCATGCAGTTGCTGAAGGAGCCATGAGCGAGGGAGTGGATGTTAAAATGTACTTCCTCCACGAAGATGAAAGAAGTGAAATCGTGAAGGACATCTTGGAAAGTAAAGCCATAGCTCTAGGGGCCCCTACCATCTACGATGAACCATACCCCAGTGTGGGTGACCTGATATACTACCTGCGAGGATTGAAATTCAACCGAACCGGAAGGGAACGCCTGGCACTAACCTTTGGATCCATGGGAGGAAAAGGAGGAGCTCCAGAAACCCTGGCCCGTGATCTTAAAGAGTGCGGATTCAACGTCCTCAACGAATACGAAGTATACTACGTACCAGATGCAGATGAACTGGAAAAATGCTTCGAAGCAGGTAAAAAACTGGCTCAAGAGATAAAAAAAGCATAATGACTATACGTTAGCCCTATTAACCGATATTTTAGGATATTTCAATAGAATTTAATCCGATAGAATAATTGGTCTTGAAAAATAAAATTTAACTAGGAATAAACATTGGAGGATGAGAAAAATGGATCTTATAAACGAACATAAAATAGGAATTTGTAAGGGAACTGACCTGGAAAAACTGGTAGCTGCTAATTTCAGTGGGGAAACTCAGGAAGTGGGAATGTACCTGGCCATGGCCAGACTGGCACAAAGAGATGGACTTCCTGAAGTGGCAGAAGTACTGAAAACCATAGCCTGGGAAGAAGCAGAGCACGCAGCACATTTTGCTGAAATGAACGAAGTAATCAAACCCACACTCAAGGAAAACCTGGAAATGATGCTTGAAGGGGAAACCATGGCCAACAACGAGAAAAAAGCAGCAGCTAAAAAGGCCAAAGAATGTGACATAGACCCTGCCCATGATTTCTTCGATGAAAGCTCCCGGGATGAAGCCCGCCACGCTCGAATGTTAAAAGGAATTCTGGAGAGGTACTTCTAAATCCTCTTTTTAACTCCTTTTTTTTATATGGTGGAATTAACTGTTAAATTTCATAATTTCTGTCAAATAATTTCAATCAATACCAAATTTCAATCAAAATACCTAAATGTCCATAACGGAGGAACAGCGTGAACTACCAGTGTGAAATATGCCACTATATCTACGAGCCAGAAAATGGAGATCCTGAAGGTGGAATTGAACCTGGAACCAGCTTCAAGGACATACCCAGTGATTGGCTTTGCCCCCGGTGTGGTATAGATAAATCCACTTTCAAACCAACGGGAAAAGAAATCCAGGCCCCCCGGGGTAAGGATCCACTTCTGGTAATGGTGTTGGGACTTACTCAGGGACTGTGGACCATAGCTGGAACAGGATCCTACTCAGTCACCCGTCAGATTGGCCGCACATTCCTGGAAGAACTCAAAGGAAAAGGATTAGAATTTAACGACAGTAAAACATCACTGGAATCAGTTCGCAGTTACTTCGTAGAAACCCATCACATGGCGGGGAATATAGAATACTCCATTGGTGGTGATGAAGTGGAACTTAAGGTGAAAAATTGCCGTTTTTTCCCGGTATGCAGCCAGCTGGAAAGCCAGGGAGTTCTCATAACCACCTGCCCCTACACCAACACTGCAGCCATGGCCATGGAAGAAGCCACTGGTTACCGGTTCAGAATAAGTAAAGAACCACAAGGATTTGGACATCAAATAAAATTAAAAAAAGTATCTAAGGTCAAATAGTTACTAAATTCTCTTAATATTCAAATCAGACTTTCTTTAATCAAACTTAAATATTTATTAATTTTACCGCCTTCAAGGGGGATGGAGTCGCCCATCCTCCTTCTCTTTTTGACAAGATGAGTTTTGAAATATGGCTTATCCTTAATAACCTATTTTAACCTTGAAAAACTAAAATGGAAGTTTAAAAACCTCATCCACAGTTATTATTCCGTGTGTTGTGGAATTGTTTCAATTTTTCACAGGCATCCTCTGCAGCCAGTATTATGGGGTCAATTACCATTGAAACTGGAGGAGCATAGGAAAATTCCGTGGTGGCCAACTCCTGACAGGTAACATTTTTGGCAATGGCCAATGCCATGGTATCAACACGTTCTGCAACTCTTTCTTTGGCAATTAGCTGGCAGCCGATTATCCTTCCTTTAAGATCACAAACCATCATAACGTCTATACGTTTTGCCCCGGGGTAGTAACGTGCTTTGGTTAAAGCCCGGCTTTTTCCACATATAACTTCTAATCCGTTATGGGTGGCAAAGGATTCAGTAAGTCCCACTGAACCGAATTCAAGTTCTCCAATTTTGGATACCATGGCGTTTAAAACTGGTTTGAATTCAGATTCTACTCCTGCAATGTTTTTGGCCGCAATTTTGGCCTGCCTCACCGCGGTAGAACCCAGGGGTGACTGGGTGGGTTGGCCAGTGATGGCATCCACCACTTCCACACAGTCCCCCACTGCGTAGATGTTGGGGACTGAGGTTTGCATTTTCTGGTTAACCTTCACAGCCCATCTTCCAAGTTCACAATCCGCCATTTTAGCCAGTTTGGTTTCAGGGCGAACTCCAGTGGCCATGATGATCATATCAGCGTCTAAAATGTCATCTTCAAAAATAACTCCTTCCACGTGGTCTTGGCCTGCCACTTTCTCCATTCCCTTACCCAGGATAACCTTTATACCCTCGCTTTCCAGGTATTTCTGTACAATGTTGGCCATACTGGGATCCAGGGATCTGGGAACGATTTGGGGCAGCATCTCATTTACAGTAACATCCAAGCCCATCTTTTTAAGGCCGAAGGCTATTTCCAAACCGATAAGTCCGGCTCCAACCACCACTACTTTGTTGCTGTGTTGGGCCCATTCTTTAATGGTTTCCCCATCTCCAATGGTCCTGATTTTGAATACTCCTTTTAAATCGGCTCCTTCAATGGGGGGAGTTATTGGTGACCCTCCAGTTGCAATTACCAAGTAATCATAGTCTAAATCAAATGATTCGTCCTGAAGATGGTTAGAATTAGATTCTAGTAAACTATATCGTATTATGTTTTCAGCAGTGGAAACTTCCACTACTTCTGCACGGGTTATAACTTTAATATCCCTTTCCAGGTAATCTTCAGGCTGGTGCATGATGATATCCTGGAACTGGTCTACCTGACCTGAGAGAACGTAGGGAATAGCGCAGGGAGAGTAGGCTATGTTTTCATCCCGGGTAATAACAGTTATTTTGGCTTTTTTATCGTATTTTCTTATGTTAGAAGCAGTGGACAGTCCACCTGCTCCTCCTCCAATGATTACAATTTTCATTGATATGTTCACCTTTCTAGATGCTATTTTAAAAAAAACTTACTTCATAAATTTGTAGTTGGTCCTTTGAATAATGTTTGTTTGGATGTGGATTTTCAGATTTTTTTAACATTCTTTTGGAATGAATATTTTCTGGAAATAATTTATTTTCATAAAATAAAAAAAATAAGGGTAGTTTACGTATTAAAACATCTGTATTATTCCTGGAACTGTTCCGTAAACTATTAAAAGTGCCACAATTCCGATCATCAACCATGAAACACAGGAAACTATTTTTCCAGTGATATTTTCGGGTATTTTGTATCTGAGCAGTTCCTCAAATATAATCCCTCCATCCAGGGGCTTCATGGGCAGGAGGTTAAACAGTCCTACCATAATGTTCAGGGCGTATATCCAGTAACACAGATCAGCCAGGTTGTATAAGAACCAGGGGATCACATCACCATATGTCTGGGCAACAGAGGGTTTAACCACCATGTTAGTGTCCCCTCGAATTCCAATATAGGTTGTTGATGCATTGTTGGGATTACCAGTTGAGGTAACAGTGTAAGTGCCCTGATTAGTTGTTAAAGTTATTTTATCTCCTGGGCGGGTACTATTTAAGAATTTATTGGCTGCAGCCCGGTTACCAACTGAATATCCATTAATATCCTGAATAACCATTCCATCATGGAGTATACCTTCAGATGGGCCTCCAGGTGTTACACTGGTAATTTTCAACCCATCAGGCTGAAAAGCGAAGGGAATAAATGATGTGGTCAGGAGAAGTACCACCACCCATGCAATTGCAGCCAGTCCCAGGTTAAACATTGATCCTGCGGCGTATATACGCAATTTAACTGATCTTTTGGCCTTTTCAACATCTTCTTCATCCAGTTCCACAAATGCTCCTGGAAGTATTGCCAGTAAAATGACACCAATGGATTTAACTCCAACTCCCTGTGCCCTGGCCAGAATTCCATGTCCAAACTCGTGAACCACCATTAAAAGCGCAAGGGCGACTATTCCTGAGAATATGGGGATGTATATGGGGGATCCAGGAATATCCACTCCGGGTAAAAGAAGTGCTGCCTGAGGGGCCTGCAACATGTACTGTAAGGATAATATTAACAGGTAAACCATTATTCCCATACAGATGACTGATGCAGGGATGCCTATGTTCATAGTCCATCGCCAGAATCTGGGGCTGGCCTGGGCTATGGAATCAATCCATCCCTTCATTTTTTGGGTCCTTCTCATAAGAATGGGCCCATAAACGTCTACTTTTAGTTTATTTCGGAATAAGATGGCTAAAACATAGACGCTGACAAAGAAAATGACGTAGTACCATAAAACGTTCAAACAAGATCACCTTTATATTGAATAAGTAACTTCAATGCTTTAAGCTTTTAGAGAATGATATGGGAGAATCTGGCATTGATCTCCTTCTTCAATCCCTTCCAGGTTTTCTGGGATTATAATGTAAGAATCAGATTCTACCATGGATCTTATGATTCCTGATCCCTTTATTTTCAGTGGACGGACCATCTCACCTTCTATTCGGGCCCTTATATAATCGGTTCTACCCAGTGTGGACGATATTTTCCTTGCTGCTTTTTTATGGACTAACAATGGATTCTGTTGGAGACCCTGCATTTTGAGTAGGGCACCCCTGGCGAAAACATCGAACTGTACCATGGCTGCCACTGGAAAACCGGATAACATGAAAACAGGTTTTCCCTGGACCTGTGCGAAACCAAATGGTTTACCTGGTCTTAATGAAACTCCGTGAACATGGACTTCGCCTAATTTTTGGGCCACATCCACCACCACATCTCCTTTACTGATAGCAGTGCCTCCGGTGGTGATGAGGGCATCGTACTCTCTAAACAATTTTTCAAAGAGTTCTTCCACCAGCTCAGCGTTGTCAATGGAGTGGAACATTTCAGGAACTGCCAGACAACTTTCTACCATAGATTTAATGGTGAAATGATTGGAATTAATTACTTCTGCCCCTTCAAGTTCTTTTTTAGGCATCACCAGTTCGCTCCCAGTTATAATAACAGCTATCCTGGGTTTTTTATACACTGAAACACGGTCAAAACCAGCTGAAGCAATGATGGCCAGTTCTGCAGGTCCTAGGAGTTTGCCCTTTTCCAGAACAATATCTCCCTTATCAAAGTCCTCTCCTGCAGGGGATACATTTTCACCTGGTGCTAGGGAAGTTTCAACATCAATAATGTCTCCTTCTTCATGGGTGTACTCTGCCATGACCACTGCATTTGCACCTGCAGGTATGGGGGCCCCTGTGGCTATTGTAATCGCTTCACCAGATGTTAGTTTGAGATCTGACTTTTGCCCGGCCCCTATATGGTCCACCACCTTTAACTGGAATGGACTGGTTGGGGAGTGACCAAAGCTATCTTCTGCCTGTATGGCATATCCATCCATGGCCGAACGATCAAAAGGGGGTGAATTTAAAGTGCTAATGACATCTTGAGCATTCACTCGTTGATAAGCTTCTTCTAATGGAATTTCTTCTATTACTGTGGTTTTAAGGTAATTATTGATGATTTTCTGAGCATCATCCATGGGCATGAGTTTGGATAGAAACATTTTCATCAGCTGTGGGGGTAAGTTTGTATAAAAATTATGAGACTTTTATTTTATGAGAGACTTTTAGTAATGCATCAGTGCATTTTAACTTGAATCTCTGCTTATTTAAGAACATATAAAAAATGTATTTAAAGGTTGTTATATCTCCCTAAAATATATACTGATGTTAGATTTACTGATGCTAGATGGAATTAACTGGAGTGAACTCAGTTTATATACTAAGTTTAATTTAAATTTAAGAGTTTAAATTTCTTATGGGCTAATAAAAGGATTTAAATGGAAACTATAATAATTTTAACTGCCATATCTGCCTTTATATCTACAAATCTGGATGATCTATTTATCCTCGCAGCTTTTTTTGCAAATCCAGAGTTCAGGGCAAAAGATGTGGTTTCGGGACAGTATATCGGATTTATTGTTCTTTTAACAGTTAGTTCCCTGGCCTATTTCATCCATTTTATTATTCCATCCCAATGGATCAGTTTACTGGGAATTATCCCAATTATAATTGGAATCAAAAGTCTTATTTATCTTAAAAAGTCAGAAACAGATAATTCAGTGCAAAACGTAAACTTCAACAAATATAACAAGGGCACGTTGTCCGTAGCTATGGTTACCCTGGCCAATGGTGGTGATAATTTAGGGGTTTACATGCCTCTTTTTGCCAGCATGGCTCCCACCTCTCTGTTTTTAACTGCTATTATCTTTTTGATTATGGTGGGAATATGGTGCTTTTTAGGATTTAAACTTGTAAACAACCGTATTTTAGGGGATAAAATTAAAAATTATGGTCATTATATCCTTCCATTTGTGATGATAATCATTGGTTTGGTGATTCTTTTAAGGGGATGGGTTTAAATTAGATGTCCTTTAGGAAACTGTTCACGTTTAAGCCAAAAAGATGGATGTTGGTTAAATAAATAAAGAAGATGGAATCAAGTAATAAATAGGTTATTTATAAAGGAATTCTTTTAAGATGAATTAATTTTTAACCAGGATGGAGATGTGGACTTGAAATCGGACAATCCCATGATTAAAATAGACTCTTTAAACAAGTCTTTCGGACGCATCAGAGCACTGGAGAATCTAAATCTTGAAATAGAAAAAGGCGAATTATTGGGGTTAATTGGGCCAAACGGCGCTGGTAAAACCACCGCTATCCGAATTATTTGTTGTATACTTCAACCCAACTCTGGAAACGTGACTGTGGGGGGATACAGCATCTATCATGACCCTATAAAAATCAAATCCATGATCGGATACTTACCCGAAGAACCCAACCTTTACGAGCGTTTCAAAGCACGGGACCTTTTAAAGTACTTCGGTGAACTGTATGGTGTCCCTAAAAATGAGATTGATGGGAGAATAGATGAGCTTCTGGAGCTGGTAGGGATGAGCCACCGTGCTGATGACCAGATCAACACGTTTTCCAAGGGTCTGCGCCAGAGGATTGGAATTGCCCGGGCACTGATCCATGATCCAGAAATTATAATATTTGACGAACCCACCATGGGCCTGGACCCAGCCACTTCCAGGGCCATACGCAATTTTATCAAGGAACTTAAAGGGGATAAGACCGTTATTCTGTGCACCCATTATATGGATGAGGCAGATCTGTTATGTGACCGAGTGGCAATCTTAAATCAGGGGAAAATTCGTGATATGGGAACTCCAGAATACTTGAAAGAGAAAATACACGGGGATATAATCCTCCAGGTTAGGGTTAAAGAACCTCAAAAGATTCAAAAAAACCAGTTACTGGCCTTTGACTCCGTGGAGGGGGTGAACCTGGAGGGTAACCAGTTCCTGATATCCCTACGCTCCAGAGAAGATATCTCCCATATAATCGATATCTTCGGTGAACAGGCCATTTCAGTGAACACCAAGGAACCCACACTGGACGATGTATTCATTCAAACCACACAGTGAAGTTCCAATTGGAGATTCCATGTCCAGTAGGGAGATAATAGTTGGTATTAGTGAACCGAAGTATCATTCATACATTGCTTGGTATCTCTTGTAATCCCGATATTGTCTTGTAAATCCAATATTACTTGAAATCCAGATATTTCTTGAAAATCCCGATATCACATGTATTCATCAGGGTTATTAAAAAGTAAAGGCATAAACCATGAAACTCAACATGAATTTCAGTATCATTACTCGTTGGGAGTTTAAAAACACTCTAAAGAGTAAGAAATTCCTTTTAATCTTTTTCATGCAGTTATCAGTCCTGGCCATGCTGATATTCATGTTCAATTCCTTTGCTGCCAACATAGAATCGGATAAAGGACTCTCTTTAACTCCATCTCTGGTTGATTTCGCCACTCTGGATGTGGATGACCGTGGAGGGGTGTTTAAAAAAAGTATAGATCAAGAAATAATAAAAGTATACTCGACCAATGGTAACGGTTCTTTTCTTCGCCTTGAAAATGGTGAAACAAATGGGTTTTACACTGTTTCATCAGACTCAATTCAACGAATACAAAATGGGGAAATTGTAGACACGGTGCTCTATCTGGATTACTCTGATCCCAGAAGGAGCGTAGTTAGAGATTCCATCAACACCACCACCAAATCAGTTTCATCTGCTTTAACTCAGTCATACTTACAATCTAACAATCCTTCCAATACTAGCTCTCAAACTGGAATAAAGGAGGAAAAAATAGGGGAATCACTACCTATGCAGATTATCAAGAAGGTGATGCTGGTAGTGCTCCTGTTCCTACCGCTTTTCCTGTTTGGTAACATAATCATTGATAGTGTGGTGGGGGAAAAGGAGCGTAAAACAGGTGAAATATTAGTTGCCATGCCCATATCTCCAGGTGAGATTTTGCTGGGTAAAGGGCTTGCAGTGGTTGCTATATCTGCACTGCAAGTGGCTATGTGGATGGTTGTCCTTATTGCTGCAGGGTTCACTATTAACAATCCCCTACCTGTTTATTTCATGGTGGTGCTCACTGCAATACCCATAGTGGGTCTTACTTCCATAATAGGTGCATATGCTAAAAATTATAAAGAAGCTGGAATTGGAATAACCTTTGCCTATGTTATAATAGTGGGATTTTTGATTGTCCCTGCCCTGGCCTACATATCTCGTAAAAGTTATGCTGCTAACATTTCGCCTATGACCACTGCTATGCGCTTATTTACAGGGGAAGCTATCCCCATACCGGAAATCCTTATGTCGGTGACAGTTGTAATTATTTTGAGTGTAATATTTTTTGGAATCGCAGCCTGGCTATTTGGACGGGATGATGTTTTATTTGGTCCGCGTCCTGGACCAGTAAAGCTCACATTACAATTACTTGGTATTAAGAAAAGGTGAATTAATTTCAAAGTGAATTATTTTCAAAAAGTAATATTAAAAAAGTAATCTTAATTTTCAGAATTAATTTTGCTAATTTAAGATGATGATGTTAAAAAGAAATTAATCAATAGGGAGTTATTGGTGTTATTAGAGTTATTAAGAAGTTTATTGGCTTAGATTAGGAGACAAGTGTTGGATAATTAGTCATGCTCGTGTTTTTCTAGTCATTTTCAATTTTAGAAAGAACGTATTTCATGTTATCAACGGATTTATGCAGTTTAGTTAGATCATCATCATTAAAATAAATAAAATTCCTTTTCATTCCCTCCATTTTCATTTTTTGCCATTCATCCACGTACATCTTCCCTTTATCAGTAATGGTAATATTAATCATTCTCCTATCATTTAGGTCCGGCACGCGTTTGATTAAACCTTCTTCAACAAGTTTATCGGTCATATATGTCATATTCTGTTTTCTTATGCATAATAATTTGCCAGTTTCAGATAAAGGTAGTTGATTAGAGCTTTTTAACATTAACAATATTAAATAAAGGTTAAATGATATGTTTCTCCGTGCTTCAAAGGATTTATGTTTAAAAATCTTTTTTTGAATGAGCTGGTATAACAAAAGTAAACCCTCAAACATTTCACTCAATTTTTCATCATCCACCTGAATCTACCCCCTCCTATTAAGTATAGGAACTATTACATACTTTTAAATCTTAACATAATAAAATTATTTCTACTTTCCTAAATAGTTATGCTTACTTTAAAATATTTTTGTATAATTCAAAACTATTTGTATCAGAGGAATGGGTATTAGTTGTAGCATCCAACTTAATATAAAGGAGGCGGAAAATTGGGTATTTACAGTTTGTCGTTTTAAAACCTTAAAAGAAGAAAACTCAGAAGCGCCCTGACCATGCTGGGCATAATAATTGGGGTGGCCACTCGGGTGCTTCTCATGGGTGCAGGTAATGGGATGCAGTCCTACATGAAGGACCAGACAGAAACCATGATGGGTGATGTTTCTATTTACACTAAAAATTAAAGAGTATGGAAAACATACAAAATGGGTGTAGAGGAAATCAACGCCCTGCAGGGAGTCAACTTCCAACTGGAAGAAAAGGCTTTCCTGGCATTATGGGTCCATCTGGCTCAGGTAAATCCACACTTCTGCACCTGGCAGGCATACTGGATCTTCCCACAAAAGGAGAAGTTATTCTCAATGGGAAAAACGTCAGCAAACTTTCCGGAAAGGAACAGGCCCATTTAAGGAGAACTGAGATAAGCTTCGTTTTTCAGCGTTTTAATCTACTTTCCCAGTTAACTGCTGAGGAATTAAATTAAAATAAGTTGGATTAAGTAACTAAACTAGATTAATTAAAGGCGCATCATGAAAATTCCCACAAGCATCCGGAAAATTATGGCACTGGCCAAGAAAGAAGCCAGAGACGTCCTACAAAATAGGATATACCTACTGGTGGTTCTGGTTCAGGTTTTCATAATCATAGGGGCAGTGGGTCTGGTAGCAGTAGCTGCTGTGGCCAGTGACCCGACTTTACTGGATCAGGTGGGGGTAACATCTGCTCTTAATATAGGTTTGCCTCAGAATTTGGAGGGTTCAAGCCTTTCAAAGTACCTGGAAGATGAGAAAATAACTTTAAATTATTACAACAGCACTGATGAAGCTAAAGTTGGGCTTGGAAAGAAGCTGGTGGCTGTCGTAGATATTTCAGCTTCAGGAGAAGTGTTGGTGTATGGGGATACTTCCAATGTCTTTTATCCAGTAGTATCCACCAAAATCAACGATGCAGTTACCAAATACAACACTGAACAAACCTTAAAAAATGCTGGTTTAAACCAAACCCAGGTTAATACTATTCAAAACCCGGTTAATTTTCAGGAAGTTAAAATTAATCAAAATAAACAGGTCCCATTGGCACTAGACAGCCCATACTTCGTGGAAGTTATATATGGATTTATAGTACCATTTATTCTCCTTTTACCGTTCTTCCTGGCCAGTAACATTGTAACCGATAGTGTGGTTGGTGAAAAAGAGAGGAAAACCTTTGAAGTACTCCTAATGACTCCACTCTCCAGTTCCATGGTAATTATTGGTAAAATAATTCCCATTCTACTATTTTCGCTTTTACAGAGTATGGCCTGGATAGCGGTCCTTGATCTTCTCAGGGTGCCCATTTTCAACCCGGCTCTTCTAATACTGGTGTTGTTTTTCATGGGCCTGGCTTTCATTGGAATGGGAATACTCATATCCATGCTGGTGGACAGCACCAAGGAGGCCAACTCTGCCATAACTTTAGTACTGGTATTTGCTACTTTTATCCTTTTCATCCCATTATTCGTCAAATCCGAAATTTTTCAGGGAGTATTTAACTTCATACCTACGGTTTTAATGGTTAAACTGGCAGTATCCCCCACTATCCGGCCAGAAATCATGTTATACCTACTTCCCACACTTATCATATCCTTCCTTATTTTTGCGGGTACTGTATGGTCCTTCCGTCACGAAAGGGCTATCAGATTGTAAGTTCTTTTTTAAAAAAGTTGAAAAGTGTAATTAAAATTTTCTATAATTACGTTTACTTTTGTTAAATCAGGAAGTAAATAACTCCACTAATTGCTAGTGCAGAAATCAGAGGTATAGGTACGTTATCATCAATAGGACTGTAAGCTTCAGTAAGGGTACCGGCCAGTGCACCAATAAAAGCAGGAATAAGGGGTAACTGGGTGAGAGAAACCAAAAATCCAACTACCAGGAACGCTAAACTCCCCTCCAATGTTTTATGTGAGTGGAAAGGTAATTTTATTCTTCCAAACCTTCGACCCATAAGAGTTGATGCGGAATCCCCAAATAGCAGGATGAGGATCGCGGCATTGGCAATGGCCATGTTAAACTGGAAGAAGTACAGGGTTATTATAATTCCAATAAAAAAGTAAACAAATCCTCTTTCATCTTCGTCACGTTTGGCAACCCGTAAAATAGTAGAAAAAAAGGGAATATGGTGTTGATGGTCCAGTCGAAACACTATAACCACGAAGGCCAGGATGGCCACACAGAGAATGATCAACAATTGTGGTGGTAGAAAATAGCTGAGAACAACGATAAAGACCCCAGAAGCATGAATTAGCTGCCTCCAGAGTTCTTTTTTCATACTATCAGACCATATTTCATTCAGGTATATTTACGTTCAAATGGTTAGTAAGGATAGGGTTTTTCATCAGGCCATGAACTTCTCTATAACTCCATGGTAGGAATCTTTAAGTTGCTGAATGTTAATTTCAATGTTTGAAGGGCTTAATTTAAGAGAAGTTCCTTTAACTGTACCAATTACTGCTGCAGGGACATTCATTTCCTTTAGAGTGTTCAAAATCTCTGCAGAACTTCCTTCTTGCACGGTAATCAGGTAACGGGCATGGGATTCTGAGAAGAGTATCTCTGAATCAGAAAGACCTTCAGCACCAGGGGCTGCGAATAAATCTATATTAACTCCCAAGTCTCCTTTAATAGCCATTTCTGCCAGGGCAACTCCTAATCCTCCTGCTGAAAGATCATGGGCTGCAGTTACCTGTCCATTTTCATCGTTACGGATTAATTCCAGAACAGCCCGGGCTGATGCGTATTCTGCTTCAATATTAACCTGAGGTGATTCTCCCTGTACCACTCCGTGAATGGTCTTATGGTACTCTGATCCATCCATCTCTGGTTGGGTGGTTCCAATGAGGATGATCTTATCTCCTTCATTTTTGAAGTCCATGGTCCGGATATCCTTAAGGTCCATGATTCCGGCCACACTCACCACGGGTGATGGGTTAACAGTTACTCCTTCTGTTTCATTGTAGAAACTGACGTTTCCACTGGTAACTGGTAATTTAAACCGGTTAGCAATGTCGGACATTCCCTGAACGCACTCTTTGAATTGCCAGAACACATCTGGTTTTTCGGGGTTTCCGAAGTTAAGGCAGTCCACCATGCATAATGGTTCTGATCCCATGGCCACCACGTTACGTATTGCTTCGGCCACAGCCCCGGCCCCTCCATGGTATGGGTCCAGGTAGCAGTGTATGCTGTTACAGTCACTGGTGAGGGTGAATGCCTTCTCATCATCCACCCGCAGTACTGCGGCATCATCCCCTGGCTTGATTACCGTGCGGATCTGCACCTCGTGATCGTACTGCCGGAACACCCACTTTTTACTGGCAAGGTTGGGACTGGAAAGTAAGTCTAAAAGGGCTTCATCAAGGTTACCATCTTCTATTTCAACGTATTCCTCGTCATTTGCCGGTTTTATGGCTTCACGTTCCACTAGTGGTGGGTCGGCCAGTAGCTGGGTGGGTACATCTGCTAGGGGTTCTCCTTCCTGGGTGACCACCATGCGGCCGGTGTCGGTGACCTGACCAATCACTGCATAGGGCAACTCATGCTTATGAAATATTGCAAGTAAGCCATCCACATCCTGAGGGTTCACCACAAAGACCATTCTTTCCTGTGACTCAGAGAGCATAATTTCATAGGGAGTCATTCCTTCTTCCCTTAGTGGCACTTTGGTCAACTCCATCTGTGCACCGTTACCACTTTTATCAGCCATTTCCGAAATACAGCAGGTAAGGCCGCCCCCGCCCAAGTCCTTCAATCCCTGAATGTTAACTTTCTCCAGGGCCTCAAAGGTGGCTTCCATGACCTGTTTCTTAGTGAAGGGATCACCCACCTGAACTGCAGGTCTGCTTTCCAGTTCTGAAGAAGAGGTTAGCTCTTCTGAAGCGAAGGTAACACCGTGTATACCATCCCTTCCAGTGCGGCCTCCCATCAATACAAAAACATCTCCCACATTGGGGGCTATTCCAAGTACAATTTCATCCTTACGTACAATACCTGCACAGACCACGTTAACCAGTGGGTTGAATTTGAAGTTATCCTCAAATTCCACTTCTCCACCAACAGTGGGAATACCTACCCGGTTACCATAATCTGAGATTCCTTTAACCACGTATTCGAAGATGTAACGTGAACGCTGGTCTTCCATAGGTCCAAAACGCAGAGAATCAAGAAGGGCAACTGGCATTGCTCCCATGGATATGATGTCCCTTATTATTCCTCCAATACCTGTGCCTGCTCCACCGTAGGGTTCCACAGCTGAGGGGTGGTTGTGGCTTTCCATACCCATAACCAGGGCAAGGTCATCGGTGAGTTCCACGATACCAGCATCGTCTCCAGGGCCCATTATGACTTTTTCACCCTCGGTGGGGAATAATTTCAGGATGGGCCGGCTGCTCTTATAAGAGCAGTGTTCAGAGAACATTATATCCAGCATACCATATTCCAGGGGGTTGGGTTCCCTTCCCAGTTCTTCTTTGATGTATTCCATTTCCGTGTCAGTTAAAGTCATCTTTTCGCCCTCTTTAGGAGTTCATTGTTTAAAGATTATAGATAATTCAAATTCTTCAATATTCCACTTTTTAGTGTGGTATCCTTCTTCAGTTCCAAATTCAAGTTCCTTTGCCCTTACTTCGTGTGAAATGAAATCTAAATGTGGTTCTACCAGTTTCTGGAATTCCAGGCTGCAATCAACAGCCACATTTATATTGGCCTCTACATCCAGATCAAGGTCTTTTCGCATGTCCTGTATTCGTCTTATGAGTTCTCTGGACATGGCCTCTGATAATATTTCAGGTGTTAACTCGGTGTCCACGAAAACACTTCCTCTGGAAAATTCAGCACTGACCACGTTATCTGGAAGTTCGGTTTCAAAGACCACATCACCATCTTCCAGGGTAATGGTCTTATCATCCAGTTCCACCACATACTCCCCACTGGTTTCTAGGGCAGTGACAATCTCGGCACCATCGGCTGATGCCAATTTAGCAGCCACCTTAGGCACATCTCCACGAAGCTTGGGCCCAAGAGTTTTCATATTTGGGGCAGCCAGGACCTTGAGGCCTTCAAATTCTTCTGATGTTTCCACGCTCTTGGTGTTGGCCTGCTCGGTGAGCACATCTGATAGTGCTAGAGCAGCAGTTACTGCATCCTGATCCTCGGTGACGATGATGATCTTAGAAACTGGCCAGCGGAGCTTGTAACGGGCAACATCACGGGCACGGGCACAGGCTTCTATTATGTCCCTTAAAATGTCCATGTTGTTTTCCAGGTCCTGATCAATGAGGTTCTCGTTAAGACACCAGTCCAGCATGTGCACACTTTCTGGGGCCTCTTCCTCAACACCGCGTACCAGGTTCTGGTAGATTTCCTCGGTGATGTGGGGAGCTATGGGTGCTAAGATGGTTATCATATTCTTAAGCACGTGGTAAAGTGTGTAGTAGGCTCCCAGTTTGTCCGGGTCGTCCTTTTCCACCCAGGTTCGTCCCCTTATTAGGCGCACGTACCATCGGCTGAGATCTTCCAGTATGAAATGGTTGAGGCTACGTGTGGCCTTGTGGAGATGCAGGGAATCCAGGGCATCGGTGACCTCGAGGGCCACAGAATGCACTCTTGAGGTGATCCAACGATCTTCATCGCGGAATATAAGATCATCTGGGCTATAAAGGGTGGGATTGAATTCATCCAGCGCCATGTAGGTGGTGCTGAAGACGTAAACATTCCAGAGGATGTTGAACATCTTGTTCACAGTTCCCATTTCTTCCCAGTTGAACTTCAGATCATCCCATGGCTTGTTTCCCCACAGGAGGTAGAAACGGAGAACATCTGCCCCGTACTTGGCTATAACTTCGTCTGGTTCCACCACGTTCCCCAGGGATTTACTCATCTTTTTACCTTCCTCATCCAGGGTGAAACCGTGCATCAGAACCTTCTGGTAGGGCACGCTGTCCAGGGCGATTACCCCACAGCCCATCTGGGAGTAGAACCATCCTCTGGTCTGGTCATGACCCTCGGTGATGAACTGGTAGGGATACCATTCCTCAAACATTTCCTTCTCCTTAGGGTAATGTAGAGCAGCCCATCCAGCAACTCCAGAGTCGATCCACACATCCAGAACATCAGGAGTGCGCTGCATCTTACCACCACAGGAGCAACCCAGTTTTATCTCATCCACATGTGGGCGGTGGATGAAATCCCCTTCCAGCTGGCCTTCTGTAATCTTCTCCTGCAGTTCATCTATGGATCCGATAACTTCCATCTTTCCACAGTCTTCACAGATCCAGATGGGTATGGGTATTCCCCAGTAACGTTGCCTGGAGATGGTCCAGTCCCGGGCATTTTCTATCCAGTTCCGGAACCGGTTTTCACCAGCCCATGACGGGACCCATTCCACTTTGTCCAGTTCGCTGAGCATCTGGTCTTTGACTGCAGTAACCTTCAAAAACCACTGTTTGGTGGCCAGGTAGATGATGGGAGTTTTACATCTCCAGCAGAAACCGTAACGGTGATCAATGATGCCCTCTTTGAATAGTAGATGATGGGAGTCCAGATCAGCGATGATATTGGGGTCGGCATCCTTAACGAACTGGCCCTCATATTTGCCCGCATCTAGTGTGAACAATCCTGCCTCGTCCACTGGGCAGAATATTGGTAATCCGTGTTGTTTTCCTATTTCAAAGTCATCTGGACCGTGTCCAGGTGCGGTGTGAACGCAGCCGGTTCCCTCAGTGAGGGTCACATGGTCTCCAGGTAATATGCGGTGCTGGAAATCCCTGTGGAAGGGTATCTCTTCAGGAAGGGGGTGTATATATTCATTTCCTTCCAGATCACTTCCTTTGACCACTTTTATTATTTCATAATCCTGTTCCGGGAAGGTGGCTTCCACCAGGGCTTCAGCCATCAGGTAAACTACGTCCATGCCTTCATTTTCAACTTTAACGTAAGCATAATCATAATCTGGATGCACACAAATTGCCAGGTTGGCCGGTAGTGTCCAGGGGGTGGTGGTCCATACCAGGATGTACTCATTTTCCCGGCCTTTTAATGGGAACTTAACATAGATTGATGGATCTTCCTTGTTTTCATAGTCAATCTCAGCCATGGCCAGTGCAGTTTCGCATCGGGGGCACCAGGTGATAACCCTCAGATCGTTTACCAGGAGTTCTTTTTCATTGGCTTTTTTAAGAGTCCACCAGGCGCTTTCCATGTACTGGGTGTCATAGGTCACGTAAGGATCATCCCAGTCCATCCAAACACCCATTTTTTCGAACTGTTTGGTCATGAGGGCCTGGTTTTCCACTGCAAAATCCTTACACTTGTTCACAAAGTTTTCAATCCCGATCCTGCTTTCGATTTCCTTCTTGCTTTTAAGTCCCAGGAGTCCTTCTACCTTGTGTTCAATGGGTAGTCCGTGGGTATCCCATCCTGCCTGTCTGCGGACGTTGAATCCGGACATGGACTTGAATCGCAGGAAACTGTCCTTTATTGTCTTGTTCCAGGCAGTTCCCAAGTGTATTCGGCCACTACAGTATGGTGGTCCGTCTAAAAATGAGAAATTAGGTTGGTCTTTCCTAAGGTCTTTAGTAAGCTGATATATTTGTTTATCATCCCAGAATTTCTGTACCTTCTCTTCAATGGTTTCAGACTGGTATGATCGGGGGGCTTCCTTGATTGCCATGTAACATTCTCCTTGTAATAATTGTTTCTGGTAATAAGTGGTTTACTTAATAAATAACTCAAATCGGCTGTTTTATAGATGATCTTTATGAAACGTAATGATTTATTCATAATTGAGTATCTACTCCATAGCAAGATCCATTCATAACAAACTTTGTTTGCGGCCTTTTATATCCTTTTATATAATTGATATGGTCACTGATAAGATGGGCTGGAGTGAGGATTACAATAGAAATATCTTGAATAAAGTAAATTCAAAAATAAAGTAATATAATTGAGATATCAAAGAAAAATAAAGGGAATGAAGGTTTTAGAAGGTTCGAACTTTTCCCTTTATTAACATCTCAGTTATCTTGTTGATATCAGCCAGCCAGGTGTCCATAACACCCTGGACTTCACTTCTGACCTTACTCATTTCGTATCCTTTCTCCAGAATAAGCTGTGCACTTGCAGCTTTAGGTTGGTCAATAGGAGCTCCAATCTGGCTTAAAATCATCATGTGAACCTGATTAACACCTTCAACTTCTTTAACAATGTCGTTAGCCATCTGGTTAGATAGAAGATTGTATATTTTACCCACGTGGTTTATAGGGTTTTTACCAGAGGTTGCTTCCATTGACATTGGCCGGTTAGGGGTTATAAGTCCGTTTGCCCGGTTTCCACGTCCTACTGATCCGTCGTCTCCCATCTCTGCAGAGGTACCGGTTACAGTGAGGTAGTAACCTTCTTCAGTTTTGCTGTTAGGGTCATCAGCAGTGTTGATGAATGTTTCAACATCTCTGGAGGTGTGTTCAAGGGCCAAATTGGTGGCGATGTCCTTAAGTTCTTCTTTGGTGTCCAGGTAGGTTTGCGCACCGTCCACATATTTGGAAATCATGGCTACTGCCACAGTTAGGGTGATTTTATCATGATCACGCAGTCCCATGACTTTTATGTCTTCACCCACCTGTGGGTATTTCTTTTTGAATGATTTGGAGTTTAAACGTTCTTCAACGGCCATTACTATTCTTTCAGTTTCAGAAAATGGGGCAAAACCAACTCCGAAGGATGTGTCGTTGGATGCAGGCATTCCTTGCCTTTTGAAAACGTCCACCAGGTCTCCGGAACCATGTCCAATTTTGCACTCCACCACGGTGCAGGTTTCCACGTCCAGGTTTATCAGGGTTTCTTTAAGGTAATCTTTGGCTGCTTTAATGGCTATCCTGTCAATACCAATTTTTTTCCCTTCGTATTCTGGGACTCCCCTTCCGGTAAGGAGGATGTCCATGGGTTTTATTATGTCTCCTCCCCCGAATTCAGGAGAAGATTCCCCCGCGGTTATCTGTACTTCATCGGTGTTATGGTGTAAGACACCACCGAAATGATCTAAGTAAGCGTTGCACAGGCCACGGCTAACTGATTCTGCGATTCCGTCGCTTATACTGTCTGGGTGACCTATCCCCTTCCTTTCAACGATTTCTATTTCTTGTTCCTCAATTGGCTTTTGAATAAGCTCTTCAACAATAATATTTCTCATACAAGATCCCTCTAATGTTATAAAAACCTATTATAATGATTAGGTTAAATCTATCTTTATGAGTTATGTGTTTATAGTAAATAAAACTAAGGGCACCAATCTAGGAAATGCAGATGTAGCCGACAGTTTTTTCTCCCGTTTCAAGGGATTAATGTTAGTTAAAAAGTTAGAAAGAGCTCTTATTCTAAAATTACCCTCAGATAGAAGTCGGAGAGCTTCAGGTATTCACATGTTCTTCATGCGCATATCCCTGGATGTTATATTTGCTGATTCTGCCATGAAAGTGGTGGATACTGTCACCCTTGATCCATGGACCACTTACACTCCGGTGGCACCGGCCAGGTATGTAATTGAACTGGAAAAAGGTAAACTAGCTGAATCCAACACACAAATTGGGGATGAACTTGATTTCACCTGTGAAAGTGCATGAATAGATCTTATGTATGATTCGTATGGTTGAATCGGTAAGTGAAGGAATAGTTCATCTGGATTTTTAAAAAAAGGTCATGATGGTTAAATGGGTGATAATTAAAATATAACTGTACTGGATTAAGAGGGGGATAAATATTGCAGTTAAAGGTAAAAATTATTGATTATGGATTTTCTGACAGTATGAAAAGTTACTTTGTGGCCTATAAAGTAACTGGACTCACTGGGGGAGAACTTAAAAAGCTTAAAGAGCTTTTAAATGATCCAATAACGGTCAAAGAAAATGAATTATATCTGAATGTCTATTTTGAAGAAGAGTACTATCCCTTCGGTACAGAAGATTCCAAAAACCGGTTGGAAGATTATCTGGCCCGAGAAGAGATAGAGATGACTGCATATCTTTTTGACCTGCTGGAAGAAGATTAAACATCCGGATATTAAACCGGATTTTTTCCAGTTTGAATCCTTTTTTAGCTATTTTTTTCATTTTTAGTTTTTTTCACAGATCAGGCCATGCTTTACCTTCATCCTGTTCAACCGCAGGCAGGGAATAATGTAGTTGTGTGAAAAGCCACTGATCGTCGGTTTCAACGACCACAGCAGTGAGGCGACCTGGAAGGTAGATTTCATGGCCATCGACCCTGGCGTCCATAGTCATGTGAGCTGATAACCAGGCTACTTTACCAGTGGAAGAGATGTTAACATCCCTTAACTTAACATTTATGGTATCGGCTTGATTGAAATCTCTTTCAAATCCTAATCGAAGATTTTTATAGCCTTTGATCCATTCGTCATATCCGGTTCCAATTATCACCATGTCGGCATTGTCTATGAAGAGTTTCAGAATTCCATCAAGATCTTTCTCGTGGTATGCTTGGGTGTATTCTTCTAAAAGGTTTAATACGGCTTTTTGCACGTTAACATCATCTTCCATATTCTCATCCCTAGTTAAACAACTAATCCTCATTTAACAACTAATCCTCATTTAACAACTAATCCTCATTTAACAACTAAGCATCATTTAACAATAAATCATATTTTAAAGGCGGTTTTTAACTTCTTTAAGGGCTACTTTTGCAACTTTACGAACCACTGAATTTTTATCTTCAGTTGCTTTTTGTAAAACATCCACAGCACGCTCATCACCTATCATGGAGAGACTGATAGCAGCCCCATATCTTACATTGGCTTTTTCGTCATCCATGAGCCTAATCAAAGGTTCTACAGATTGTTCATCTTCAAATATTCCCAGGGAAAGTGCAGCTGCCTCTCTAACATGCCAGTCTTCATCTTCCAGGGCTTTTATTAAAGGTTGCACTGCGTCTGGTTCCCCAACTTCCCCTAAAAGTTCAGCAGCATCTTCACGAACATTCCAATCATCACTTTTTAGTTCTTCCACAAGAAAATCAATTCTTTTATGTTCTTCTACCAAATTTATACCCCCTTATTGCCTTATATCACCTAATCCTAACTTGGTTAATGGATTTTGTTGATATTAATATGTTTTTGATCCTTAATTAATCTGGGAGATCTGAGGGAAATTAAAGATAGGAAATTAATGATTGGAATAAAAAAGAATTAAATTGATTATTAGTTTTTAAGTCCGGAAACAATTTAAAAAAATTGGGTATTTAAAAAATTTAATTAAAAATGAGTCAAAATTTCTGATGGATCTTTTAAGACTTCCACTCCTTCCAGCTGGTGCAGTTTCCTGGTGTTTTCAATGTCAATCTCACGCATGTGGATGGTGATGATGCTACCTCCACTTACCGCCCCGTAGGGGCATGCAAGTTGACATGCAGCGCAACCCTGACATTTCAGGAGGTTGATCTCCACTCCAGGGGTGATGGCATCTGGAGGGCATGCTGCTGCAGCCTCGCAAGTAGAACAGTTCTGACACAGATCAAGCTCCAGTTTAGATGGTAAGACGGTTTCCAGGTCTCCGGATTCCATATCTACCGGCACCATCAGAGTTTTTGTTTTCCCTTTACCTGATTGGGCCACTGCATTGGTCACCAGGCTGTCTGCGATTCCGTGCACCAGTTTGGCAATGGTGTTGGAAGTGGTGGGGGAAACAATCAACAGGTCATATCTTCCCAGGGAAAAACGACCTGATATGGGATAACTCCACATCTGGTCTTTTTCCAGAACCAGTTCCTTGTAATAACCACCGGTAACAGCTTTTACCCGGTTAAAAAGGCCGTACATCTTCAGCACTTCTTCACCAGCACCAGAAAGCAGCACAGTGACCTGATGCTTCCCTGCAATCTTTTCCAGTGTTTCCACACTTTCCAGGAGCAGGTGACCGGCTCCAGTGAATGCCCAAGCAATTTTCATAACTATCTTCGGGTTAACAATTCTCTGACGGTGCTCAATTTCATGTTATGATGCTTACTCAACATAATCAGAATTCTATGTAGTCGTAGGCTCTGTCACCACGGAAAGCATAATGTACAGTGTCGAAAGAACTTATAAATTCAGATACTTCAGTTTTAGCATCTTTGCCATCAACGGCTACCTTTCTTATTAGTTCAGCAACTTCTGCCATGTGTGATTCCTTTAATCCGCGTCGAGTTAACTCCTGTGTTCCCACACGTATACCTGATGGGTCATCGGAGCGGTTAACATCATCCCATGGTAATAAATTCTTGTTGAGGATTATATTGTTGGCTTCCAGGTCTTTAGCCATCTTGGATGCTTTTCCAATGTTGGAGACATCCATGGCCACCTGATGGGATTCAGTGAATCCCAGATCTTCACATAGTACATTGAAACCCAGTTCATGGAAACTCTGTGCCAGTGCCTTTGCATTTTTGATAATTTGTTGGGCATAGGCTGCTCCGAATTCTGCCATTTCTGCAGTGGCTATACCTAGGGCAGCTAAGTGATGCAGGTGATGGTTACTTACCACACCTGGGAAGACTGCATCATCAATTTTTTTGCTTAATTCTTCTTTACAAAGAATTATACCTCCCTGAGGTCCAGGGAATGTCTTGTGGGTACTTCCCACCAGTAAATCTGCTCCTTCTTTCAATGGATCCTGGAACTTGCCTCCAGCAATGAGTCCCAGAACGTGTGCACCATCGTACATTACTTTGGCTCCCACTTCATCTGCTGCTTCTTTGGCTTCTTCCACAGGATGAGGGAAGAGGAATAAACTACCGCCTAAAAGGACTATTTTTGGTTTACGGGCGAGTATTTCCTTTTTCATGGCGTCGGCATCGATGTTCATTTTTTCTTCATCAAAGGGGTGGGGTGATACTTTGAGTCCTCTGATACCCGCTGCACTTACATTGGCGTGACTGATATGGCCTCCTACTGGAACTTCCAGGGCCATCATACCATCACCATGTTGGGCTAACGCAAAAAAAGACCCCATATTGGCAACTACACCGGATATAGGTTGTACATTAGCGTGCTCTGCGTTATACAGTTTTTTGGATAGGTCAATGGTGAGGTTTTCAATATCATCAATGTACTGGCATCCCTCATACAACCGGTGACAGGGCAGTCCTTCTGCATACCGGTGGGATAGGTCAGTGGCCAGTGCCTCTCTGACGCTGATGCTGGTAATGTTCTCACTGGCAATGAGATTTATACTATTTTTCATCCATTCGTGATGTTTTTTGGTAATATCCTTTATTTCCTGGGCGTATTTTTCATTATTTGACATTATTTTCCTCCCGGCCAAATCATGATATGATCTTACATTAACGGGTTTGGTATAGGGATAATATAATTTAGTATAGGGAACTATAAAATTGAGACAATATAAATACTTTCCAAATCACTTGTCCAATATTCAAAGAAAAGTAAAATGAATTTTAAGGATTACTTTTTACAATTTTCAGGGATTAGGCTGTGTTTTTCTTAAAAAAACGTTTTTGTTTTCATTTTTTCAAGATAGTATTTGAATTTGAGTTTGTTAAGATATATTGTTTTTAAAAATAACTTCAAATAAATTTCAAAAACGGGATTACTCTAAAAATAGGGCTCTAAAAAATAGGATTACTTGCTAAAATTGGATTATAAAAATAAAAAAAGGTTAAAAAAGGGGGTTACCCTTATTTACCTGGGTTCATAGCAGCTTCGATCTGAGCGAATATCTGAGAGGTTCGGAAGTGCTGCTGGTCCATTGCACCGGATGGGCAGGCACCTACACAGGTTCCGCATCCTTTACACAGTGCAACGTTAATGGTTGCTTTGTCGTCCTTCCTTTCAATGGCTCCGAATGGACATAGTTCTAAACAGACTTCACATCCACCACAGACATCGGAGTTGACCACTGCAACGATTGGTTCGATTTCCACTTCACCTTTAACCATTGGTATTGCTGCTCGGGCAGCGGCACCAGAAGCCTGGGCCACAGCGTCAGGAATATCTTTAGGTCCCTGAGCCACACCTGCCAGGTAAACACCGTCAGTTAAGGTGTCAACTGGTCGTAGTTTGGGGTGAGCTTCCATAAGGAATCCGTCAGCAGATTTGGATAGACCGATGGTCTGTCTGAGTTCTTCAGATCCTTCTGGTGGGGTTAGACCAACAGAGAGAACAACCATGTCGTAGTTGTATTCAGTGACTTTACCCAGTAAGCTGTCTTCTGCACGGATGGTCAGGGTTTCGTCTGGGTTAACCAGGACGTTAGCTGGTCGTCCGCGGATGAACTTGATACCGTATTTTTCCTGGGAGGTTCTGTAGAATTCTTCGAATCCTTTACCGAATGCCCTGATATCCATGTAGTAAATCGCGACTTCAGTGTCAGGTTCGTGGTCTATGATGAGCTGTGCGTTTTTCATTGCGTACATACAGCACACACGGGAACAGTATGGTTTGTGGATCTGTTCGTCACGGCTACCCACACACTGGATGAAGGCCACACTTTTTGGGTGTCCACCGTCTGATGGTTTTAATACTCTACCCATGGTAGGTCCGGATGCGTTGATGAGTCTTTCCAGTTCTAGACCGGTGATGACGTTTTGAGCATCTGCGTAGGAATATTCCTTCTTCTCAGTTGGGTTGTATGGGTCGTAACCGGTAGCTACGATGATAGTACCCACTTCGATTTCGATACGTTCTGTTTTTTGGTCGTGGTCAATTGCTCCGTTACCACAGGCCTGATCACAGAGTTTACAATCGATACAGTAATCTTTGTCAATTCTGGCCACCAGAGGTACAGCTTGAGGGAATGGAATGGAGGTTGCTTTGACCATACCCATACCTTCATCGAAGTAGTTGGGCATTTCTATTGGGCAAACTTCGGAACAGCTTCCGCAACCGGTACAGATATCTTCTTTAATGTACCTTGGTTTTTTCTCAATTACTACATTGAAGTTACCGATGTAACCGTGAACTTCTTTCACTTCAGCAAAGGAGATGAGTTCGATGTTTTCGTGTTTTGCAGCGTCCACAGTCTTAGGAGCTAAAATACACATGGAACAGTCAAGGGTAGGGAAAGTTTTATCCAGCTGGGCCATTCGTCCACCGATAGTGGGTTGTTTTTCCACCAGGTAGGTTTTGAATCCCATGTCAGCCAGGTCAAGTGCGGACTGGATACCAGCCACTCCTCCACCTATAACCAGAGCTTGGTTATTCACTTTAACCTTGGATGCTTCCAGTGGTTCCAGGAGTCGGGCCTTAGCAACAGCCATTCTTACCAGGTCTTTGGCTTTTTCAGTTGCTTTTTCAGGTTCGTTCATGTGCACCCAGGAGTCCTGCTCCCTCAGGTTTGCAAATTCGAAAAGGAACTGGTTAAGTCCGGCTTCCCTGACACACCTTCGGAAGGTGGGTTCGTGAAGTCGGGGTGAACATGCTGCTACTACTACTCTGTTAACTTTACCGTCTTTAACATCCTGTTGGATCATGTCCTGTCCAGGGTCTGAACAGAAGTATTTATATTGTTCGGATATTACTACGTTGGGCAGGGTTGCTGCGTATTCTTCCACTGCTTCAATATCAACGACTCCACCGATGTTGATACCACAGTGACATATGTAGACTCCGACTTTTGGTTCTTCAGTTGCTTCTTGCTTATTTTCTTCTGCCAATTAGATCACCTATTTTTTCCACATTGTGATAGTTAACTAATCTTATGGTGTAGGGTTGTATCTATTATACGGATAAAGTTTTCTATTAAAATTTTTAAACAAGGTTTATATATTAGAATAATTTTTTCCAAATTCGACAGTATTTTGCTAGTTGATATTTTTTATCTATTATTATTTTTCTGATCTCTAATTTTAGATTTTATGTAGGTTATTTTATGCAATGCAATGTTTTGTTAACTTATCAGAGTGATAATTGCTTGGATGAGATCAGTTATGAGTATCATCATAAATTTGAAGAATTTTCATATCCAGTTTGAAGAATTAGATCATGGAATATATTATCCGAAAGTCGGTATTTTTTTGGTCATGGAAACAGTTGGAGTTAGTTAGATTGGAAATATATAAAATAACTAATTGACTTAAACTTTTTTAAATAAATAAAAAATAGAGAAAGGAGAAAGATCATTCTCCTGAAATGGTTTAATCAACAACCCCTTCGGTAACTACCTTGAACACAGCTTCACCCTCAGGCAGGTGGGGACTGTCTACTAATCGAGCAATACGTTTGCCTGCCAGTCCTTTTTTGAGCCATATTCTGTAGGTGGATGCGTGTCCCAGTACGTGTCCTCCAATAGCCTTGGTGGGGCTTCCGAAGAAGGCGTCTGGACGGGCCTGCACCTGATTGGTTACAAAGACGGCCACGTTGTAGGTGTTTGCTATGTTCTGCAGGGTGTGCAGGTGCTGGTTCAGTTTTTGTTGTCTAGTGGCTAAAGACTCCCTTCCAACATATTCTGCACGGAAATGAGAAGTAAGGGAATCAACAATTACCAAACGAATATTCACACCTTTTTGTATGAGTTCGTTGACTTTATCGGCCATGAGTATCTGGTGGGCAGAATTAAAAGCTCTGGCAATATGTATCTTACCTAGAACTTCCTCTACATCTAGAGTGAACCCTTCCGCTATTTGTTTTATCCTTTCTGGCCTGAAAGTGTTTTCAGTGTCTATAAAAACACATTCTCCACATAAACCTCCCTTTTCAGGGGGTAACTGTACTGTAACTGCAATTTCATGAGATATTTGACTTTTACCGGATCCGAATTCTCCGAAAACCTCGGTTATTGCCTGTGTTTCTATTCCTCCACCAATTAACTCGTCTAGACCATTGCTTCCCGTGATTATGTGGCCCACATCTTTTCTGCGTTCCATCACATCCAGGGCTGTTTCAAAATCAATCTGTTCTGCCTTACGCGCAGCTTCGATAACCTTTTCTGCAACTCCTTCACCAATCTCAGCTTTAACACTGAGTTCTTTGGCAGTGGCTGTGGCCAGTCGCATCATATCTGCAAAACCAGCATCTCTTAATTTTTGAGCGGTTTTTTCTCCCACATTGGGTAAATCTTCCAGTTCTACCATTTTAATCTCCTTTTGAACTTGTTTAATTAGTTAGATATCTTTTTTTAATAGATGGGGTTCTTAAATGGATTTTAAAGTTGTATAAGTTCACACTTTTTATTTTTCCATCACAAGTAATTAAAGTTTAACGTCCACCATTTTCCTGGCGTTTAAACGTACTTCCTCATTATATTCGTCGAAGCTTGCATCGGCGATCACTGTGATTTGTCTACCCACCAGATCGCCTACTTTCTCTTCAAGGGATCCTTCATCTCCAGTGGTGGCAATGATCTCTTCGGCTTCAGCAGTAGTCATGCCCAGAATTTCCTCGGCGGCATTACGGAAGAAAGTTATACTTATGGTCCCAGTATCATCCTCCAGCATGAGGCTGATGATCATTAGCATGTTTGGTTTTTTGATTTCTTCACCACAGATGTCACAGATGTAAGCATTATCCACCCAGTTAACTCGTTTGTTACAGTTAGGACACATTTCAAAGAGTATCTTGCTACCTCGAATGTCTACTACTTCTCCAGTTACCTTTATGCTCTGATCCCCTTCTTCAATATCTCCAATATTTTTGGAGGGGTATAATTTTCCTTCTATCTCATCCAAACTGGGAACCGATGCTTCATCTTCATTGGGTTTGGTTATAATAGTGGTTCTACTTACACTGAGTTCTATACGATTGTTTCGCATGTTAACCCTTGGATTCTCAATTTTAACAGCTTCACCTTCTTTAAAGGTGGTGTTGGCCTGATCATCCCAGAGTGAAACTCGAACCACTCCACTATCGTCGGCAATTTCCATTGAACGAACCACACCTGCACTACCATCACTTTTAGTGAACTGAGTGGGTTCTGCCACACTTAAAACCCTGCCGAATAGGCTTACATCCCGGTCGCCTTCAACCAGCTCGTGAATCTTTTTACTCTGGTAGATCATTGATTCAACATCTTTTAGAGATGGCAGGCCTTTTATTTCTTCTTCTGTGGGTTCAATTAGTCTGGAAGTTTTACCCACACTGAGATCCACCTGGTAATCACCCAGGCGGGTGCGTGCGTTTTCAATTTTAAGAGCATCTCCCTCTTTCATGGGATGTTCTGCTTTAGTATCCCACAGGGAAACTCGCACCATTCCAGTCTCATCGGCAATTTCTGCAGTTCTCACCAGACCATTGGTGCCATCGTCTCGCTGAAACTCGTTAGGTTCATAAAGATTAACCACCCGTCCAACAATATCCACTTCTTCCCCATCATCCTCTATACTATTTAACTCGTTGATTTTCATGGGTTTGAGATATTTACCAACTTCACTCAAAGTATCTTTCATTTCTTGGTCTATTGGAGGGTTGTTGATGAGTTTGGTGTTCCAGTTGGTGTTCACACGGTAATTGGTGCCGGAATAATCGTCGAATTCAATGTTACCCCCTATGATTTTCAGGATGTCTCCTTTTTTAGTATCGATTTCAGTGTCTTCATTCCACAGTGTAAGGCGAATGGCACCAGTTTCATCCTGTAGTTCCATGGATTTCACTTTTCCGGTGCTGCCATCGTCTCGTTCGAAGGTTATGGTGTCATAAACTTTATTAACCAGACCTACCATGGTGATATTCCTCATTTCATGGGCGTCTCCGATTTTGATAATATCTTCGTGGTATTCTGGAACGTCAAAGTCTCCTTTTACTATTCTCCCAATCCAGGAATGGCTTAAGGATACTTCCCCATTGCGAGCTCTGCCTTGAGCTCCAATTACCTTGATGGCATCCCCTTCTTTAAGTTCCAGGTCCTCGATGAGGTTGGTGTCTTTGTTCCACAGGGTGAACTGCATGCTGCCCGACTTATCCTGCAGTTCCATGGAGGCTACTTTGCCATCTCGACCATTCCGATCAAAGGACCTTATCCTGGGAATTCGAATGATACGTGCAATCACATTTACTTCCATATCTCCTTTAACTTCGTTTAATGGAGTTATTTTATCATTATATGGGGGTAAACCTGGATAATCACTTGGGTTTAGTTTTTCAAGGGATGATTGTAGGTTGAGATGGGCTTCATCCTCACGGAACCCCTGTTTCACTTCCACATCATTGATTTGAACCACATCACCTTCCTGGAATTTATTCAATAATTTGATGTTTTCAGTCCAAAAAACAACTCTTATTCTTCCGGTGGCATCAGCAATGATCAAATTTGCTAATTTTCCTTCTTTACCTCTTTTACTGGTGAATTTTTTAACATTGGAAATGCTCATTACCCGTCCCAGTAGATTTAGGTGTTGTTTGCCTGTCTCTAGCTCTTCTATCTTCCAGAAATCCTTCACTTCTTCTGTGGGTTCATTTTTTTCGGTAATAAAATCTCCTACTACCATATGGGCTATACTAATGTCGTCGATAAAGCTTACATCTGCGTTTTCTTTTTTATATTCTTCCATCTTTTTTAGGAAGTCTTCATATGAGATTTTATCCTTAATTTTCTCATATTCGTCCTTTATCTCTTGGCTCATTTCCCTCATTTTAGTTCCCTCACCAATATCTCTCTTGGGTCATATTATTAAATCATCTATCCTATCCAATATTAGGTTAGTATTACATTATATTTATATCTTATTACTATCTTAGTTGCTCTTGTCCACTAGTTCCCTATATAGAATATATATGATGTGTTTAGTCCGAGCTTTTGAGAAGTAATCTTTTCCTGATTCTTTGCGGTGTTTATATATAAAACTAAACGCATCTTCTGAAAATTCTTAAAGAGTGGGAATTTCTTCAGAGCATAAGGAATTTTATATATCCTTCAGAGAAATGAATTATTATATATAGTAGTTAGTTAGATAAAACTATATAATTGGTGGAGTGAAACCATGAATCAGGAGCTTGAACTGGTAGAATCAATGGATAAATTAAGCGATTTAATGAGAAAATTCCAAACACAACTTCGAACAGGAGATTTGAAAGAATACACGCTACGGCAACTGTACTACATAGAATTAATCGATAAAAACCAGGGAATAAGAGTTTCTGAACTATCTAAAAAACTGGATGTGAAAAAATCAACTGTTTCGGTAGCCATCAACCAGTTAATCGATCTGGGAATTGTGATCAAAATTCAATCCAATGCAGATAAACGTTTTTACTCTCTGCAGTTAACACCTAAAGGCAATCAAATAATGGAAATGCACAAACAAGTTCATAAAAATACTATAAAGAAGATTTCGAAGATTTTAAACCCTGAAGAAGTGGAAATTTTCGTTAAAATTGTAAACAAAATAACCATTTCCGAATTAGGGTTTTCAAAATAAGATCAAAATCATTAATTCCCAATTGAAGTATTAAATTTCCCAATTGATATTACCGAATTTAAAAATACAGATGAAATAAGTTACATTGGTAAATTAATTCATAAATTACATTTAAAATGGAGGAAAGCACATGTCAATGACCATGGCAGAAAAAATACTGGCAAAAGCAGCAGGATTAAAAGAAACTGAGGCAGGAAATATTGTAATGGCCAATATAGATGTGGCCATGACCCACGATCTAACCGGACCTTTATCTGTGGAATCATTCCAGAAAATCGGAGTGGATAACGTATGGGATCCCGAAAAGATCGTGGTTCTTTTCGACCACCAGGTACCAGCAGACTCCCTGGAAGCAGCCCAAAACCATATATTCATGAGGGAATTTGTGGATAAACAGGGGATAAACAATTTCTACGATGTTAAGGAAGGAGTTTGCCACCAGGTGCTTCCTGAAAAAGGACACGTAATCCCTGGGGAAGTGATTGTAGGAACCGACTCCCACACCTGTACTCACGGGGCATTGGGTGCATTTGCTACTGGAATTGGATCAACAGATATGGCAATGGTATTTGCCACAGGAAAACTGTGGTTCAAGGTCCCAGAAACAATAAAATTCGAAATAGAAGGTAAACTCGGTGGACATGTTTACTCAAAGGACGTGGTTTTAAACATAATTGGACAAATAGGGGCGGATGGTGCAACCTACCAGGCCTGTGAATTTGGAGGAGAAACAACCAGTAACATGTCAGTATCCCAGCGAATGGCACTGTGCAACATGGCCATAGAAATGGGGGGTAAAACTGGAATGGTGGAAGTGGATGATAAAACCATCCAATACCTGAAAGGACGCACCAACAAACCTTACCAGACTTTCAAAACCGATGAAGATGCAGATTCACTCACTACAATGTATGTGAATGTAAATGACTTAGAACCACAGATAGCCTGCCCCCACCATGTGGACAATGTAAAACCAGTGACTGAAGTGGAAGGAACACCAATAGACCAGGTATTCCTGGGGTCCTGTACCAACGGACGCCTGGATGATTTGCAGGTGGCAGCAGAAATCCTGAAAGGAAAACAAATATCTTCTGATGTCCGGATGCTGGTAATACCCGCCTCCCGCGAAATATACAGACAAGCACTGGATCAGGGCCTGATGAACATATTCGTGGATGCCGGTGCCCTGGTATGCAACCCCTGTTGTGGGCCCTGCCTGGGTGGTCACGTAGGACTTCTGGGACCCGGAGAAGTAAGCCTCTCCACATCCAACCGGAACTTCAAAGGAAGACAGGGAAGCCCTGAAGCAGAAGTCTACCTGAGTTCTGCTGCAGTAGCCGCAGCATCCGCAATCAAGGGAGAAATAACAGATCCAAGATAAACACATCTAAAAAGATGATTTAATTGTTATCAGAAGTTTTGATCTAAATTAAAGATCTTAAGTAAGATTTTTAATCATTACACGATATTAAAGGTGGTAATTATGGACAAAGTAATTAAAGGAAAAGTTTGGAAGTTCCCGGATGACGTGGACACTGATATAATAGTTCCAGGTAGATACTTGGTGTTAACTGGGGAAAAAGAACTCGCATCATGCGTTATGGAAGGATGCGACCCTGAATTCTCACAAAAAGTAAAAAAAGGTGACATAATTGTTGCCGGGAAAAACTTTGGCTGTGGATCATCACGTGAACACGCACCAATCGCCATAAAAGGAGCAGGAATATCTGCAGTGGTAGCAGAATCATTTGCCAGAATATTCTACAGAAACTCCACAAACATTGGGTTACTACTCATAGAAGCCAAAGGTATTTCTCGAAACATCGAAGAAGGAGATGAAATCAAGATAGACATTGATAAAGGTGTTTTAAAGGATTTAACAAATTCCAAAGAGTTTGAGATAACAGCGCTTCCTGATTTCATGATGGGGATCATGAATGAAGGAGGGTTAATCAGCTACCTGAAAAACCATCTTGCCGAGATAAAGGATTAATGAAGGTTTTAGATGGAAAATAGGATTAATTAGGGCTATTATTAAAAAAAATTAGGTTTAAAAAATATTGAGGTGGTTATATGTATAAAATAGCAGTTATACCCGGAGATGGGATTGGAAAAGAGGTTATGGAAGCAACCCTCCATGTCCTGGAAGCAGTAGATGTTGAGTTTGATTACACATTTGCCGATGCAGGAGATGAGTACCTGGAAAAAACAGGAGTGGCATTACCTCAGGAAACTGTGGACATAGTTAAAGCTTCTCAGGCGTGCCTTTTTGGAGCTGCAGGGGAATCAGCAGCTGACGTGATCGTTAAACTGCGCCAGGAACTGGAACTTTACGCTAACATTCGACCGGCAAAATCATATCCTGGTACCAAATCTCTTTTCGATAATGTGGACTTGGTCATAGTCCGTGAAAACACAGAAGGATTGTACATTGGCCTGGAAGAGGAAACTGAGGAAGGGGCAACTGCTCTTAGAGTCACTACCAGAAAGGCCGCGGAGAGGATATGCAAATATGCCTTTGAATATGCTAAAAAAGCAGGTAGGAAGAAAGTAACCGCAGTACACAAGGCAAATGTCCTCAAAAAAACTGATGGGCTTTTCAGGGATACATTCTACCAAGTAGCCAAAGATTATCCGGATATGGAGCTGGATGACCGTTACGTGGATGCTACTGCCATGTTCCTGGTTACCAGACCAGAAATGTTCGATGTAATTGTTACCACTAACCTGTTCGGGGATATACTATCTGATGAAAGTGCTGGACTGGTGGGTGGGCTGGGACTGATCCCGTCAGCCAATATCGGAGAAAACACTGGATTATTTGAACCGGTCCATGGTTCAGCACCAACTCATGCAGGTAAAGGAACAGCAAACCCTGCGGCCATGATATTGTCTGCAGTTTTGATGCTGGATTTCCTTGAAGAAAACGATGCAGCTCGAAAACTTGAAAATGCCCTG
Source organism: uncultured Methanobacterium sp. (assembly GCF_963666025.1). Classification (NCBI taxonomy): domain Archaea; kingdom Methanobacteriati; phylum Methanobacteriota; class Methanobacteria; order Methanobacteriales; family Methanobacteriaceae; genus Methanobacterium; species uncultured Methanobacterium sp. The sequence goes on from NZ_OY762552.1 coordinate 1,607,528, forward strand.
GTAAACGTTCTAGCCGAAGGTAAAGTAGTAACCGGGGACTTGGGGGGTAATGCATCCACCATGGAGATGGCTGCAGAAGTCAGAAAGAAACTAGAAGAATAAAGAACAAGTTAATGGTAGGCAATTGTATTCTTAGTGCCTGCTTTTAATTATTCTTTTTTTTAATTATTGTTTTCAATTTATTTTTCAATAATCTCTTTTTAATATATATTTTATTTAATCCATTTTTTAATTCATTTTTTTATTCAAATTATTTTTTTTAAATTTTTATATACTATCTAAACCATATTATAACTAAATTTTAAAGGAAATTTTAAGGTATATTATGAAAACAGCCGATGTTCGAAGGGATATCCCCTTATTGGAAGATGTCATATATCTGGATGCTGCCAGCACCACACCCACACCCCGACCAGTAGTAGATGCCATGTGTGATTATTTCTACAATTACAATGCTAACACTGGTAGGGGTGCTTACCAAATTGCAGTCCGTGCCACGGAAAAACTGGATGAAGCAAGGAATAAAATTGCTAATTTTGTGAATTCACATCCAGAAGAGATTATCTTCACTAAAAACACCACAGAAGCCATAAACATGGTAGCACATGGTCTGGAATTTCAGGAAGGGGATAACATCGTGGTTCCTAATATTGAACACCACTCCAACCTGGTGCCCTGGCTTAATCTGCGAAGTAAAGGCGTGGAATTGAGGGTGGTGAATGCAGATGAAAACGGAGTGGTTGATCCTGATTCAGTTGAAAAGGCAGTGGATGAAAACACACGACTGATAAGTATCACCCACATCTCCAATTCCATTGGTTCAGTACAACCCGTGGCAGAAATCGCCCAGATCGCCAGTGAAAATGGATCACTGTACCTTATTGATGCTGCCCAATCTGCAGGGCATATGGGAGTTGATGTGAAAAATTTAGGGGCTGATTTTATCGCTTTTCCTGGACATAAAGGATTTTTAGGTCCAGTTGGAACTGGTTTCCTGTACTGTGCCCGGGATGCGCAGGAAAAATTGCAACCCCTTAACCTGGGAGGGGGAACAGTTGATGAGGTAACTGCCGATGATTTTAAACTTACCGAAGCTCCTTATTGCTTTGAAGGAGGAACTCAAAACATTGCAGGCCTTATTGGTCTGGGAGCAGCCATAGACTACCTTAAAAGAATTGGAATGCCTAAAATAGAGAAACACAGCCAAAGACTAACTCAAGTCCTATACCAGGAGATTCATGATCTGGAGAATATCACAGTTTACGGCAGTCCAGAAAATATTTATGGTATTGTTTCCTTCAATATAGATAATATAAACCCCCACGACCTGGCTAAAATACTGGACGAGACCAGATCCATATGTGTCAGGAGCGGTTTTCACTGTGCAATACCCGCAATGAAACATATAGGGGCTTATGAGTTGGATGGAACCGTCAGGGCATCCATACATTACTACAATACCTCGGAAGAAATAGAAATATTGATTGAAACTCTCAAAGAAGTTTCTAAATTCCTGGGATAAGCATTTAAGGGAGACGAAAGAAAATGACCAGACCTCAATGGATAGCCATTTTTATAATACTAATCATGACTACCAGCTCAATAGCCGCTATAATCGCTTATATTTAAGTTTATACGTGTTAACTGGTTTAATGGTTACCAAAGTTGTTAAGATGGTAATATAGTAAGCAAGTAACTTAATCAACATCAGCTAAAGTTTTTGGGAGGAATTAAACATGGTAAAAGTTAGAATAGGGGCAGTAGTTGCAGAATTTAATTATGACATCACTCACATGATGTTAGAACTAGCCAAAGAACACGCTAAATTTTTAGAATCAGAAATAACAGAGGTAATAACTGTTCCAGGAGTTTTTGACATGCCTCTAGCCATAAAAAAGCTCTTAGAACAGGATGATATTGATGCAGTGGTTACACTGGGAGCAGTTATTGAAGGTGCTACCTCTCACGATGAAATCGTAGTCCAGCATGCCTCCCGTAAAATTGCGGATCTAGCCTTAGATTACAATAAACCAGTAGGACTGGGAATCACTGGACCTGGTATGACCCGTCTTGAAGCCCATCAGAGGGTGGAATATGCCAAACGCGCGGTGGAAGCTGTGGTAAAAATGAATGAACGGCTTAAATAGTTGGATTTAAGACATATCCAATTATTCATTATTTTTTTTATTTCCCCCTTAATTGGGTATATCCTGAATTAAATTATCAGAATCACTTAGATTAGAATTAAATTATCAGATGAAATTAGATTAAAATTAAATATCAGAATCAAATTAGATTAGGATATTAGAATCAAATTTTTTTTGGAGATAATGTTATGGAAACACTCACCCCTCGTGACTTAAAGGATAAATTCCAGGATCCATGGATTGCACCATATCAGAAAGTTCTGACCATGGTTGATGATGACCTGGTGGAAATTGTGGAATATCACCCCTGCATATCTGGATCCCAGTGGATGATCTACCAGTATCAGCACAGCAGTGACATAGTTCTAAATGCTAAAAGAGATGGTAATCGACACACATTCCTGGTTAAAACGGGCAAATCTAATTTAAACCTCAAACCCAGTTTACACGCTGCCGGAATAGAAGAAGTCACAGTTGAAGAGGATGAAGTTAAAGTGGTCCATGCTGGACTGGCTGGTGCAGGTGTGGGAGCAGCTATGTGCAGGGGAATGGCTGAAGGAGTAAAAAGAGTGGAACTCCAGGATATTGGTGGAGGATCCAAGGTGGGAAGGGCTACTGTGGTCACTCCACGAATGGAAAAAGTGGTTATTGGTATTGATGACACTGACACCAAAGATGAAGGTGCTACCTGGACCTTAGCTCATAATGTAGGTGCAGAACTTGCTAAACAGGGATATGAATATTTGGATCATATTACAGTTCAACTTTACCCTCACAACCCCAATAAAACCCAGAACTGTGTGGGTATTGCCTTAGTATTCGCAGTAAAACCTGGTGAAAAGGATGAACTGGTTCAGAAAGTAGTCAAACTACTTAAAAAAGATACATTATCAGATAAAACAGCAATTGCCGTTCTTAAAGGCATAAATGTCCCCGAAACTCTCCGTTCATACTCAGAAGCTGCTAAAAAATCTATGCTAACTGTGGATGAAGCTGAAAAAGTGGCTGAAGGTGTGGGAGTGGAACTGGTGGAAGTCACAGGTTCTCCGGGTAAAATTGGTGCATTAGCTGCTTTGGGGATGTACAATGATATTGAAGAGGCAGTAAAGGTTTATTACTGATTTTATCATCCTTATTTTTACATATGTGCGTTAATTATACCTGATCTTCCTCTTTGTTTTTTTTATTCTGTTTTACCAGATAATTTAATACCATAACTTCTAAATTTAATAATTCAGTTATATAATAATTCAGTAAAAATCCAGTTAAAAAAAGTTTAAGAGTTTAAAAAAGAATCAGGGAATAATTCAACTGCTGGGGAAGTTGAAGTAGAACATTATCCCCTTATCTGAAGTGGGGAACTCCGCACCTGACTTGGCATCTCCGGCAATTTCAATCTTCACCACATTATTCCCTTTAGTTACCAGGTAAGTTTTCTGAGTGCTATTGTTATCTATCTGGATAGTTTTATACAGATAACCATTCACATAAATCCTATACGCCCCATCTTTAAGTATTCCTGTGGTTGTGCCTATTTTCTGATTGTTCAGATACAGATTGATAACTTTAGCATCAGTTACCGTGTTTTTAAGTACAATTCCCTGGGTAACAGTCAAATTGGACGTGTTCAGTGGAATTGCTTTCTCGGCGTAAAGATCCTTAAAGTAATTACGCAGATCCGTATCTCTGATAACATCCCTTACATTAAGTCCCAGTGCAGTTCTGGCATTATACGGTATTCTTATTATGCTATCCTCACCTGGAATGGTCTGATTCAGACTATAACTCTGCCCCCCAATGATAATGGTGTCTCCATACCCCAGTTCCAATGTATTTAAGGCATCCTGTGGTATTCTAATGGTTGTGAATTCATTTTCCAGAGCGCTATCTACAGTATAGGGGCCCCTTATATCAATGGTCTGGTTTTCCACGGGTTGCTTCCAGAATATAACATTCCTGGCTGCAGGTTCAATGGATATCTTACCTTCATCCACGTGCACCGAGCCTAGCATGGTAAAGAGCACCGCAAACATGATGAGGGCGGATACAATCAGGGGCGAGTGCATGTAAAAGAATGATTTAAGATTTCTGGACTTACCATCAGGCCTTAAAATAGTTTTAATGGATGCTCTAATAATCTTAATGATATAATAAGCGGCAATTATAATTCCAGTTATGATTATACCTGTTCCAAGGTACAGGGCCACGTATGAAGGACGAATTCTGATGAAGAACACAAAGAAAAATCCTAATGTTATCAGTGAAAGGCCTAAAACCGCCATCCTGATGGATCTTCCCAGGGTGTCGATCATGGTTATTCTACCGTAGCTGTTGGCTCGGTCCACAATGGTTCGCACCACTTCAGTGGCTACGATGTTAAGTTCGTACAGGGAAGACATTGAATGACTAATGTTACCAATATCCACCTCTTTAACTCGCGCACCCATTACATCGGCGTCCAGTACAATTCCCACATCCACACCATAATCATCTTCCAGCTTGATGTTACTCAGGAATGATCTTTTAGCGGCAAACTGCCCACTCAAAGGTTGTTCAAACCTGATTTCAGGGAAGAAAAAGCTTAAAAGAGGTTTGGCTGTTAACTCTGTAACTCGGCCGGCTTCTCTTTTGAATTTGGTCTTGGTGACATCGGCTTCACCATTGAGGATAGGCTGGATCATCTTGTCCACCTGTTTAGGGACTAATTTCTGGAGATCCGCGTCTATAAATACTACTATATCGCCTTTAGAATTTTTAAATCCGGTTTTTATAGCAGCACCTTTTCCCCGATTCTTAGTATGACTTATAACTGTGGCTCCTGCTTCTTTTGCCACCTGTTCAGTGGCGTCCAGAGAACCATCGTTAACCACGATGATCTCGTCAACATAATTAAGTGCTTTAACAGTTTTTATAACGCTGTCAACTGTTTTTTCTTCGTTATAAGCGGGTAATATGACCGAAACGGTCATTGGTTTTTTTGAACTCCTGGTTTTCACCGAAGCGATGAACAGGACAAATAATAGAATAATCCAATACACTTATGTTACACCTCTATTCTTATACCTACTATTACCTAAACTAACTTATAAGATTATATAAGGTTTCTCCTTTTATTGGGTCTATTTAACTAAAACTTTTATTATCAGTTTATACATATTATTATGTACATACGGGTCTCATTGATACCTAATTGTATACGCTACTAAAAAGTGAGGTTTATAATGGAACCAAAGGTTATGATAATACTGGGAAGTGCTTCAGATTTTAAAATTGCCGAAAAAGCCACGGTAATCCTGGAAAAACTGGGAATATACTACGATCTCAGGGTGGCCTCAGCGCACCGTACCCATGAAAAAGTGAAAACAATAGTTTTAACAGCAGCAAAAAATGGAGTGGAAGTTTTTATAGGGATAGCAGGACTATCTGCTCATCTTCCAGGTATGATGGCAGGAATTACTCATAAACCTGTTATTGGGGTCCCGGTGGAGGTTAAAGTGGCTGGTCTTGATGCTCTTTTTGCCTCTGTTCAAATGCCATTAGGCGCGCCAGTGGCAACTGTAGGCATTGATCGGGGTGATAATGCTGCTATACTGGCTGCTCAGATAATAGGCATAGATGATGCCGATGTTCGGGAAAGACTATCCTCTTTTCGCAGAGATTTTTATTCAAAGATAGCTGAAGATGAGGAAAAACTTTTCTCCCAAATGAATGGGGAATATTATTCTAAAATCAAATCTGATTTGGATGAGAAAGTAGAAGTAAAAGATGAAAATCTGGAAGGGAAAAAGAAGAAAATTACAACTCATCCTGGTAAAATAAGGAATAAAACAATCCATCCTCAGGTTGCAGTGATATCTGGAAGTTATAGTGATATCAAAGTGGCTAAGAAGACCACAATGTTCCTGGATAAACTTAACATCACCTATGACTCATCAGTTGTCTCTCCAGTCAGATCCCCTGATAAATTCGAGAATTTCTTGAAGAGGAATAAAGAAGCCCAAATATTCATTGCCATATCTGGACTTTCCGCTCATGTAACTGGTGCGGTGGTAGCTTACACTGAAAAACCAGTCATAGGAGTTCCCTGTTCTATTAAAATGGGGGGAATGGATGCCCTGTTGTCAATGGTGAACATGCCTCCGGGGGTCCCCGTAGCCACCATGGGTGTGGATGCAGGGGGTAATGCTGCCCTACTGGCTGCTGAAATGCTGGGTATTGGTGATTCTCTGATAAGGAAAGATTTACTTAGATTCAAGGGCAATATTAACTGCAAAAGATGATGAGTTACTTTTTAAACTTAATCATTCCAATTATTTTTTTTAAAAGGAAAATATGGGGTTATATTTATAAATATTCCATTTTTTTGGAATAACTCAATTGTAAAATAGTCTAATCTTGCAGTTATTAAGTGCAGTTAGGGGAGATGCTCGAGTAAAGATTCTTTTTCTACAATACTCCTTCTCGCACAAATTTAGGTGTGAGATATATGAATTCCATAAAAATCTAATGAATGTCCATAAAATATATTCCTAAATTAAGCCCATAACATATTCATAATTAACTAACGATTTACTGTGAATTTATGAAACAGAAGAAAAACAAAAGGGGGAATGAGAGTTGTTCTACAAGCAGACTTTCATGCCCAGTAAATTATATCTGGGGAGGAATACTCCTAATATTCCTTATAATGTTTATTATAACTACTATCAAATGAATCGGTTGGTGGAATTATGAAAGGATTCTTAAAAACTCTTGAAAAAGAATTTAATACTATTAGAATTGATGAAAAGGTTTCAGTTAACCTTGAAGCTGGCGAATTTCTGAAAAAAAATCCTAAAGACACTATAATAATGGAAAACATCCGTGAATCAGACATGAAAGTCGTGTCTGGGATATGCAACACCCGTGAAAAGATTGCCAGAGCTCTAAACACAGATGTAGCAGGGATTACTCAGAGAATAATGGCGGCAATTAATAATCCTATGCCAATCAGTGACTGTAAAACTGTGCAAGACAGTTTTAATGTTTCTAAACCTGCTGATCTTTCTGAAATTCCCATATTAACTTATTACTCTCGTGATGGGGGTCCTTACATCACTTCTGGGGTGATAATTGCCAAGGATCCGGAAACTGGCATTCGCAATGCTTCCATCCACCGCATGCTCGTTCTGGATAAAGACAGGTTGACTGCCCGGATCGTCCCACGACATCTTTACACTTACCACCAGAGGGCAGAAGCCCTTGATGAACCTTTAGAGCTGGCTATTGCCATTGGAATGCACCCTGCTACCTTGATGGCCACCACCACCTCGGTGCCCATTAACGTGGATGAACTGGAGGTGGCCAACAACTTCCATCAGGGGGAAATGAAGCTTATAAAATGTGAAACCGTGGACCTGGAAGTTCCTGAATGTGAAATTCTCCTGGAGGGAAGGATGTTGCCTCATGAAAGGGCTGAAGAAGGACCATTTGTGGACTTAACCGACACCTACGATGTGGTGCGAATGGAACCGGTGATTGAACTGGACAGGATGCACTACCGTCACGATTCAATGTATCATGCCATAATGCCGGCTGGTTTTGAGCATAAATTACTCCAGGGTCTTCCACAGGAGCCAAGGATTTTTAATGCAGTTCAAAATACAGTCCCCACCGTGAAAAATGTGGCACTAACTGAAGGGGGTTGTTGTTGGCTTCACGCAGCAGTATCCATCCAGAAACAGACTCAGGGTGATGGTAAAAACGTTATAATGGCTGCACTGGCAGCTCACCCCTCACTTAAACACTGTGTGGTGGTTGATGAGGATATTAACATCTTCGATGCTGAAGATATTGAGTACGCCCTAGCCACCAGGGTTAAAGGTGATGAAGACATACTAATCGTTCCTGGAGCCCGTGGATCATCCCTGGACCCCTGTGCCAAACCAGACGGAACAACCACTAAAGTGGGAGTAGATGCAACCAAACCACTGGACAAACTGGAGAAATTTGAAAGGGTTAGTTTCTCTGATTGAGGGAAAAAAGAGTTATTTTAACAATAAAAAAACATTTTAACATAAACTAACTGTTTTAAACCCTTAATTTAAAAAACAATATCATTTAAAAAACAATATCTATTCCAGCCCCACACTGGGGGCATTTCTTATCTTTTTTCAAATTATTGGATCCCACACTAAATCCATCCCTGTGAATAAGAAGTTCCCCACAATCAGGACATTTAGTGTTCTCCCCATTGCTTCCAGGAACATTCCCCACGTAAACATATTTTATACCTGCTTCTCGAGCCATTTCATAGGCTTTTTCCAGGGTTTTCACCGGAGTGGGTGGCACTTGATTCATTTTGTAATGGGGATAGAAGCGAGTGAAGTGCAGAGGGATGTTCACATCCACATCTGCCACAAATTTTACCAGTGCTTGAAGGTCTCCTACAGAATCATTGTAGCCAGGTATCACCAGGTTGGTGATTTCCAGATGAATGCCTTTATCATGCATGGCCCTGATGTTTTCCAGCACGGGTTCCAGACGGGCCTGGCACAGTTCTCGGTAAAATTTATCAGACATCCCCTTCAAATCCACGTTGGCCGCATCCAGGTGAGGTGCAATTAGATCCAGAGATTCCGAGCTCATGTAACCATTAGTAACATACACTGTCTTTAAATCATTTTCATGGGCCAGTTTTGCCGAGTCATAGGTGTATTCAAACCACATGGTGGGTTCGTTGTAGGTCCATGAAATGGACTGGCAGCTATTATCCTGTGCCATAGTTATGGCCTCTTCAGGGGGAATATCCCTGGTTCCGATTTCATCAAGATCTGCCTGAGATATGGACCAGTTCTGGCAGTATGGGCAGCGGAAGTTGCAGCCAATGCTTCCCAGGCTGAAAGATAAACTTCCTGGATAAAAATGGAAGAGAGGTTTTTTTTCAATGGGGTCTACTGCCACTGAGGAAGCTGATGCGTAATTCAAACTGTACATAGTGCCGTTATCATTCTGCCTCATCCCGCAAAAACCAGTTTTACCATTGGATATAACACAACTACGATTACAGATATGGCAATTAAGCACGCCATCTAGCTTCTCATAAAGCATGGCTTCCTTTTTCATAATAAAAAACCCCCTGTAAGCCCTATATATTTTTAAGAATTAACTAATCTATTTTTAGAATTAACAATTTGAGTAGACTTAAATAAAAAAATTTGCAATCAACAGTGGGATATTGATAATTTTGGATATTGGTAACTCTAGTTCCCAAAGTGTTCGTAACCTTTAGTCTCTAATATTTTTGTTTTTCCATCTTTATCTACTATTTCTATCTGCCCTGAACTGGTTACCACACCCACTTCATGAAGTCCAAACTCGTCTTTTAAATGAATAAACTCGTCTTTTTCAATGGTTAAAAGAAGTTCAAAGTCCTCACCATAATAAAGGGCTAAATCAAGGGGGTCCTGATCTAATGCAGCCGCTAATTCTTCCACTTCTAGAGTAAGGGGAATCATGTTTTCAAAAAGAGTTATTCCCACGCTGTTTTTGGAAGCTTCCAACAATTCACCCACTTCACTGGCCAGACCATCGGTTATATCAGTGGCAGAAGTCACTGCACCATTATTTGCCAGCCCAATTCCTTCTTTTAATCTGGCATGCGGTTGAATGGCCTGTTTCTGGATGAGTTTCAGGGTGGAATTTCTGAGTTCCTTTTTAAGATTTTCCTTTACTGTTAGTGGTGATAATAAAAATTCGAATCCTGCTGCTGCCACACCAAGGGGGCCAGTGACTGCCACCACATCCCCTGGCCGGGCACCTTCCTTCATGAGTACTTTGTTTTTATCAACCAGTCCTAAACAGGTTCCACTGAGGATTAACTCATCGGACTGGTTGGTGTCACCACCCATAAGTCCCATTTCATAGTCCTGACAGGATTGAAGCACACCCTCCATTATCGCATCGAATTCAATAAGAGGGAGATCCTCTGGTAATCCAAGAGACAGTATAAAACCAATGGGTTTGGCTCCCATGGCTGCCAGGTCACTGACATTCACGGTCACCACTTTCATACCCTTGTCTTCTGGACTCATATCTGACGGGAGGTGTGATGATTCCAGTAACAGGTCAGAAGTAACCACTAAATATTTATCCCCCAGATCAATGAGGGCAGCATCGTCACTGAGGCTTTTAAAATAAAATTCATCAAAAAAAGGAGAATTAGGTTGAAAAGCACGGCTCCTTGAAAGGAGTCGTTTAATAAGCTTTTTCTCACCAATATGGGATATTTTAAGATTTTCCGGATGTTTTGAATCTTTAGAAGGCATTATCTTTAAAGGGCTTCTTCAACCCGGTCTTTTATTATGGAAACGATTTTCGGATCGGGACCCAGGGGATCGGTGTAGATTATCTCCCCGTGAAAATGAATTTCCTCTGTTTCACCGTGGTCATGGCTATGTCCATGCTCATGGTTGTGTTCATGGGTTTCATCACCATTACCCAATCCTAGAATACGGGGGATGTCTTCTGTGGTGTGCACTCCTGGAGCCAGGAACACAGGGGTTACCACTATTTTTTCCACACCCATCTGGGCTAGTTTATTGATGGATGATGGAATAGAAGGTTTGTTCATGTTCATAAAACCCACTTCCACAGGATGATCACTTTCCTGTCTGTAAATCTCTGCTAACTGGCTTAAAACATCTTTACCATAGGGTAGTCGGCTGCCGTGGCCCACTAACACGATCCCTACATTACTGTTTGAGTTTGAATTTGTAACCATAGGATATGACTCCTTCATCGCCTTCTTCTCGGATTTTACGGAATACTAACTCTACTTCTAGACCTATTTCAATGTTATCAGTGTTACAATCCACTATTTGGCTGGTAATTTTGGCTCCTTCTTCCAGTTCAATAATAGCTACAGCATAAGGTGATATATTCTTGAATTCATCTGTTGGTGTGTGTATAACAGAGTAACTCATAATTTTCCCATTTCCACTGAATTTAATGGGTTCTAATTTACCTTTTCGTCTGCATTTGGGGCAGATAACTCTCATGGGGAAGAATACTTCACCGCATTGTAAACACTTTGATCCGATGAGATTATATCTTTGGGAAATGTGACGCCAACCTCTTACAATATCTTTCATTTATAATACCTCGCTAAGATTTTAATTAATAGATTGTCATGGTTTAGGAAAAATTCAGTTATTCTACTTTAGATTTTATAATTTGATCTAATTCTTTAAATCCTTATATAATTCTGATGGTTTTATATGTTTTATGATCAGGATTGTTGGTCTATTAGATATTTTGTATGGATATGATTTTTTGTATGATATTATATTGTGGGTATTTTCAAGTGAACTTTTTGTTTCTATCCTAGTTAACCCTGAATAATATAATTTTTTGTTTTAGAAATAACTTTATATTATATTACTTTTTATATATTAAATAATAAGTATCTTATTTGGATGTAACAACTTGGAAATGGGTCCGAACTGACACTAAAAAAATAAAATAGGTAAAATTATGGATAATAATGGTTATGTAATGAGTTTATCTTCATTTTTTCTTATTTTACCAGCTGTTTTGCTGTTAATTGTATTGGCAAACATGACAGTTAATCAAACCAGTATCCAGCAAACTACGTTGAACTCCCAAGATGTTATGGGTGTAAGCACTGATCTGGAAACAAATGTGCCATTGATTGGAAGGGAAGTACTTAGAGATAAATCTTTTCAGGTTGTAAGTAGTGGAAATCCTCTTTCAAACAGTAGAAAAGAGGTTAAAGATGAATTCCAGGATAGAATGGATATTTTTTGTTCAAAATACAGTAGTAGTGGCTTGTCAGTTCAGTGTAAAATACTGGATGTGGATAACAGTTACGATCCATTTTGTGTGGAAGTCAAATCAAGAGTTGTTGTTCAGAAGAACACCTTAAAACATGAGGTAAATCTAACCCAGAATATTTCTCTCACTAATGGTTCATTCCCCATTTGTAATCCATTACCCTTTGTTAAGTGCAAAAGTCATGGGGGTGCAACCGTCAGTGGCGATAGAATAATCTACGGCCACAGCCTGGCGAATTATCTCAAATCCAGAGGGATTCAAAATTTTGAAGCCTATGACAATGCCACATCTTCATTGTATATAAAAAAATGCCCATATGATCCTTACATTCTTCATGGAAACACTGATCAACTGGTAAATCTGAAAAACTGTATTGATAACGGTTTTTATCATGAAAGTAGCGATGGGTCCTGTTTCCTCTGCAGACTGGAAGGTAGGGGTACTTGTCCCCATTATGGTATGGAAACCTTTATCATACCGGCACCGTCGGTTAATACCTTATTCTCAAATCCATCTGCTAATATGTCAGTTTCAAATAATTCATCAACTGCTCCCAGTTCAGTGGACCATGTTATTTTCAATGAGACTGGCTCCCACGGAACATACTCTGGCTGCACTCTCATGTACTGTACCAATGGAACCCATAATTTCCAACTCTATTTGGACAATTCCCACAGACAAAAGTATGGATTACCATCTTTTTAGATTGAATAAGGATTTTAGATTGAATAAGGACTTTCTAGATTGAAATAAGGATACTGAATGATTTCAGTGATAAAATGTCTAAGGATCAATTTACTGAAGATAGGCATGGAATGGTATTTTCCATAGATTTAATGCTGGCTCTAGTTATAATAACCGTCATATTGGGAGTTTCGGCAGATGCCATGGATATTGTTGGTTCAAAAATGGCGGATTATGCCTACGGGAATTCTCTGGAAAGAATTACTATCTCCAGTGCGGACATGCTGGTTAAAACTCCTGGATCCCCTGAAAATTGGGATGAATTGGAAGATTTAAATGGGGTTACGCCGGGCTTGGTGGATATGAATGCTACCGATGTGAAAACTCATTCAAACATGGTAAGTATCAGAAAAATAAACCGCCTCAAAGAAAATTATGATGGATTAATGGTTGGTAGGGTAATTCCTACCTATTGCAAATCTACTCTGGCTATTTATCCGATGGATATATCATTAGAACCAATATATGTAAAAAATATGAGTGGAATCAATGATTTTACAGAAATAATGGTGGAAAACCGCACAGTTCTCTGCAATTACCTAAATACTAGTACAATGGTTTTCATCAATGCCATCGATAACTCTCGGTTGTCAGAACAGAAACAATTAGGGGAGAAATGCCCACATTTTGATGTTAATGGAAATAGGGAACATTTAACAGTGGATTACAAAAATAAAAAATCAGGATGGGTCTGTTACCCTTTTCGAATGAATCAGAACATATTGAATTCAACTGATTTTTACATAATGACGGAACCCGTCACTGTGAAAGACCCAACAGCAGTCTGGGTGATGGATCGACCAGAGAACCTAACAGACAATACTCATTCATTCCAAAACAACCCCCTTATGGTTAATGACCGGTTAATAGAAAGTATGGGTAATAACAGCACGGCTGTACTTTGGTTGCATGTATATTCCTCTGGAAATCCTGATAAAGCTTTCAATACCTATCTGGCTGGATTTCCTAAGGGAACTCCTCATGAAAAGGTTAAAGTTCAGTATTTGGGTCTTCAACCTTGCTATTTTGTTCTTAAGATATGGGTTTAATTACATCCTTGCCTTAAATATTTGGTGTAGCTATTTCTATCCTCCAATGGATCATAACTACTAATTATGATGTCTTTCGGATAATTCCTAATTAATTTCAATAAAATTTCCAAATTTAAACTATTTAATATCTTATTTAATTATTGGCCGGACCTATTTGGGTTTAAAATTTATAAAAATCGTTGAAACAAGGGTTTAAAAAATTTCAATAACCTATTCTTTTTTGGGTAATTTTCCAAAAAATAGGAATAATCTGGGTAATTTTCCAACATCTTTATAAGGGGTGTGGTAAGATACTAAGTATAAGAACATATTTGTGGTGAATTTTAAATGGACGAGATAGACTCGGAGATTATTCGTTCCCTGGTCAAGAACTCAAGGATAACCCTCTCCCAAATGTCAAAGGAGATAAACGTACCTGACGCAACCATCTCTAACCGGCTTAAAAAGCTGGAAGAAACTGTGATCAAGCAATACACTCTGATCCTGGACACTGATGCAACTGGCTTAAAGGTCACTGCCATTATTATCATCCAGACAGAGTCAGAAAAACACGAAAACGTGGAAGTAGAACTATCAAAACTGGAAGAGGTTTCTGAAGTTTACAGTGTCTCTGGAGAATATGACATTCTCATTAAAGTATGGGCCCACAGCATTGAAGAGCTCAACAAGATAGTCACAAGTAAAATCCGCCAGGTTGATGGTGTTGAAGATTTAACAGAGATGATTGTAATGGAACGTGTTAAAGAAGGTGTTATCCCTCCGATCTGACCAACTAATGACCCACCGATCCCAGGAGGTGAGAGAAATGTACCTAAGTGATTTAATAAAAAAACCAGTGCTAAACCCCAATGGAGAAAAAATAGGGAAATTGAAAGATGTTATAGTATCATCGGAAACAAGTTACCCCATAATAAAAGCCATAGCAGTGAATACTTCGGGAAAAACTGTAAAAAATGTTCCCTGTAAATGTATTGGGGATATTGGGAATAAAATAATCCTAAAAATCCCGGTTAATGATATTGAAGAATATAAAATTTTAAATAATGATATTAAACTTATTAATAATGTTTTAGACAGACAAGTGGTTGATATTGAGGATAAAAAGATCAGACGAGTTAATGATCTCAAATTATCAGCTAAAAATGGTCATTATCATGTTATTGGTGTTGATATAGGTATTCACGGTATTTTGAAAAGATTAAGTTTGAGCCGTATTGCCAAACCTCTGGGTATAGATTCCAGGGAAGATCTCATTTCCTGGAAGGATATTGATGCATTGAACAGTGATTATTCTAATTTAAAACTCAAAGTCCCTAAACAGAAGCTTAAAAAGCTTCACCCTGCAGATATCGCGGATATTGTGGACCAATTGGGACTTAATGAGTCTATAACAATTTTGAATTCCCTGGATGATGAGGCAGCTGCTGATGCCCTGGAGGAAGTTTCCCCGGAAAGGCAGGTTATACTCCTGGAGGGGATGGAAAGCCAGAGGGCGGCAGAACTTTTAGATGAGATGTCTCCAGATGATGCAGCTGACCTTCTTGCTGATCTACCGGATGATAAGGCAGAAGAACTGCTGGATCTCATGGAACCTGAAGAATCTGAAGACTTGCGTAAATTACTGGAATACCCTGAGAACACTGCAGGTGGGGTTATGACTACTGAATTTGCTGCTGTGGAAGAGGGCCTCACTGTTCAACAGGTCCTGGATTCATTGAGAGAAATGGCTAAAAACGTTGAAACCATATACTATGTCTACGTTCTTTCAAAAAACGGCGATTTAGTAGGAGTAGTTTCTATAAGGGAAATTATACTCTCTGATCCTCATATAAAGATATCTGATTTCATGCAAACTGATGTCATTAAAGTTGATGTAATGGAAGAACAGCATGAAGTTGCCCAGAAAATTGCAAAATACAACCTTATAGCCCTTCCGGTGGTTGAAAATGATAAAATAAGGGGCATAATCACAGTTGATGATGCAATAGACATTGTTTTACCCACCGCCTGGAAAAAACGAGTCCCTCGAATGTTCGGAAGATAATCCGTGTTGAAGGATTCCAATGAGGTTTAATTATGGATTATTCAATTTTCCGCAGGATATTCAAGAGCCCGGCTGTTATCAGCTTCATAATATTCCTTTCGGTAATGGGGCCCGGTATTATTACTGCCAACGTGGACAATGATGCCGGAGGCATAACCACCTATTCTCTGGCAGGTTCACAGTTTGGATACGATCTTCTGTGGACATTCATCCCCATGATCATAGCATTGGCTGTGATTCAGGAAATGGGGGTGCGTATGGGTATAGTTTCGGGGAAGGGACTGGCAGATCTCATACGTGAAAAAGTGGGGATTAAACTCACTTTTTTGATGATGGTTGCCCTGCTTTTAGCTAACTTTGGAAACGTCTTGGCCGAATTTTCAGGTATTGCCGTAAGTACTGGTATATTTAACGTTCCCCGTTTCATAGCCCTGCCCCTGGCAGCCTTTTTTGTCTGGTTGCTGGTGGTTAAAGGGACCTACAAAAGTGTGGAAAAAGTGTTTTTACTGGCTTCAGCCCTTTATTTCTCATATATCATTGCTGGATTCCTGGCACAACCCGACTGGGGATTAGCCGCTCAGAGCATGATAATGCCTAAGATAAGTCTTGATGCTGCTTACATTACCATGGTGATCGGTCTGGTTGGAACCACCATCGCCCCCTGGATGATGTTCTACATCCAATCCTCGGTGGTGGAAAAAGGAATCAGTTTAAAGAATCTCAAATATTCCAAAATGGATGCTATTTTAGGAGCCATAGTGGTGAATATTGTGGCCTTTTTCATTGTCATTGCCTGCGCAGCCACCATACATCCTACTGGTATCCAGGTAAACAATGTAGCCGATGTTTCAATGGCATTAGCCCCGCTGGCAGGCCAATACGCAAGCATATTATTTGCATTTGGATTTTTAAACGCCTCACTATTTGCGGCCAGTATCTTACCCCTATCAACAGCTTACTATGTCTGTGAAAGTCTTGGATTTGAGGCGGGTGTATCTAAAAGTTTCAGGGAAGCCCCGGTGTTTCATGGATTGTATTTAGGCTTGATTATAACCGCGGTAATAATAATTCTCATCCCTTCTGTTCCATTGTTATCTATTCTGTATTTGTCTCAAGTGGCAAATGGTATACTCCTGCCATTTGTACTGATATTGATGTTACTTATCATAAACGACAAGAAAATCATGGGAGAACACGTAAACAGCAGACTTTTTAACATAATAGCTGTGGCAACAGTTATAATTGTAATGGGATTAAGTATTGGGCTGTTGGCTACCTTTTTCCTTGGGTGAAGTTACCAGGAAATGCATTCCTGCCCTTAATCAGGGTAAAAATATTTTTTTTTATGGTTGTTAATAGGGAAAATAAAGGAATTTCATATTTAAAGGAATTTCATTTATTCAAATAAAGGATTGTCATTTATTAAAAATAGAGAAAATTTCATATTTAAAATAAAAATTAGCCGGAATCTTCCAGGTTTCCGGTGATTATCACTATTTCTTCGAAGAAATGTTTCTCGCGGGCGGTAACTGAAGCACTAAAACCCATTTTTCCCAGTTTATCAATTGTTTTATCAATATTTGATAGAGATGACTGTACCAGCTGAACCCTCCCCTCATGATTAAGATGATCAATTAATTCATCTAAAAAACGGTCTATAACTTTTCTACCATCTTTACCTCCATCCCAAGCAGCTTCCAGTTCATCATCAACCTGTTCATCTTCTGAAGTGGGAAGGTAAGGTGTATTGAATAATATTAAATCGAATTTCTCATCAGAAACCGGTTCAAACAGGTCTCCTTCTTTAACTTCCACGTTGTAGGCCTTGTTGTTGATAATATTGTGGGTGGCACATTTGATGGCATGGGGATTGATATCAGTTGCTACAACTGTCCTGCATTGTCTGGAAACAGTTATTGTCACAATTCCAGTCCCGGTTCCTATCTCAAGCACTCTGTGCTTTCTTTCCACCTGAAGGTTTTCTGCAAGGAGAAATGTATCTTCAGCAGGTTCGTATACTTCAGGGTGGGTTTTATAATGAATTCCCTTGTAATCTAACATGTTTAATCCTCTAAGTACATAGTATGATCCTGTATGAATTTTATGAATTAATGATTCCATGATTTTGATGAACTAAACTAATGTACTACCCTAGTACTAACAATGACTAGTAAATAAATGAGTTAACTGAATTAGTTTATTCGTTCCTGTGTTTACTCTTTTACAGATTCCAAACCTTCCAGGGCAGCTGGAAGGCAATCCAGTACAGTTGACAATCCTGAAAGATGAAGATTCATAACCACAGCTCCTAAAATCTCGTCCCGGGATGCGCCCTGACTCTTAGCCATCTGGGCATGCATTTTAACTCCCATAGGGTTACGGTTAGCAGTCTGGATGGCTATATTAACCAGTTGCTTGGTTTTTGGATCCATTCCTTTAAGAGAACGCTGGGCATCAACCAGGTCATTGAAACGTCCTGCTAATTCTGGAAATTCATTCTGAAATAGTTGGAAAGGATTTATTGCAGTGTTGTTAATTCCATCACTTTCAGGCCCATCTTTTTCAGCTCCATTTCTATCATTTACATCCCTACTAGGCCCATATCTTCTCGGTCCATCTATCCTAGGTCCATCCCTATTAGTGTTGTTTGTTTCACCCATTTTTTTCATCATAACCCTCCATTAGCTTTTTAAGTTCTCTGGAAATTGTTAAAATTTCTTCTTCCTTTAATTTAAAAACCCGTTCCTCAGTTAGTTTGGGGTCCAGTTTCAGGATGATATCCCGGATAGTACTTCGGTCCAAGTCTAAACTGGATATTTCATGGAATGATTGGAGTAATGCCTTTCCTGATTTCTTTTTTTTATGTTGGAACAATGCCCGGCAGGTATTGGCAAAGAATTTATCCACATGAGGGTTCTTTTGGGGTACTAACTTGATCACAGCCGAGGAAATTCGGGGTGGAGGTAGGAAAGCATTCTGGGGAACCTTAAAAAGAAGTTCTGTGTGTGTGCACAGGTTCATCATTACCGACAGACGGGAATAATTGGATTCCCCAGGTTGAGCTACCATTCTCTGGGCGAATTCCAGTTGATACATTAAAATAGCGTAATCAAAGTTATATTTAAGGAGCTTGAAGGTTATGGGGGATGAAATCTGGTAGGGCAAGTTGGATACTACTTTGTTAAAATAGGGAAAATCTATCTTAGTGGCATCACCCTCCAGAACTTCCACATTGGATATTCCCAGTTCATGGAGCCTTTCCCTGAGAACCCTGGCAACTTTCTTATCCTGCTCAAAAGCAACCACTTTAGAAGTTTTTCTAGCCAAGGGAATGGTTAAAGTACCGATACCCGCTCCGATCTCCAGTACAACATCGGAATATTTGAGATCCGCATTTTCAATAATCCTGGCTAAAATATGATCATTGATGAGGTAATTTTGGCCTTTCCTCCGATCTAACCTTATCTGATGCTTTTTTAACAGTTGAGAGGTTTCTTGGGCCAACATTTCCTTAAGTTTCAAATTCATTTATCTTTAAAAAATGAATTTAATTTAAAAAAAATAATTAAAATTTACGTTTTGGAGGTCTGGTAAATAGAATGTATTTCTTTTTACCTTTCCTATCTTCCGCGGCTTCCAGTTCCAGGTGAATTCTTTTAGCAATGAGCTTAACTGGGTCAGATAACATGGGAACTCGTTTTTTAACATCCTCAAAGTCCTGGAAAGGTGCTTCCTTCCGGGCCTGTATAATGTCCCACATGTGCTTTTTACCAATACCTGGTAGTAGTTCAATTTGATGTAAACGGGTAGATATGGGGCCTGCTTCGTTGAAGAATTGGACAAATTTGTCTTCTTTTTCTTTTATAATTTCTTCAATGACGTAATTTACCTCTATTCTGGCAGTTGAAGTCATTTTGTTAAAGGGTAATCTACGATTAACCCTGGCAATTTTGTCTCTTTTTTCTGCCCCAATGTAAACCTTTTCATGGATATCCAGGTTCACGTTTTCTTTGGGAGTTAACTCTAACAGGGTGAATTCTTCTGTACCAATTGCCTGAGCCACAGGTTTACGTTTATAGGAATTTGATCCCTCTTTAACATAACCCAGAGGTAGATAGTCCAAGATAATAGCATAATCCTCCATTTAACCACCCTGATAATTAATTATTATTTTGATATTACACCAATTTGTTCACTAACAAATAAATTTCAGCCGAGGTTAATATCCCATAAAAACGTTAAGTAATAACCTTAATAGCCAATAACCCCAGGAAAAAGGGATTTTAAAAAGTTTTTTAGTCTTCTTCCCGGTATTTATTCACTATTTTAAGTATATTCTCAAGTTCTTCCTTCTTATGGGATCCCCTCTCCTTGGCGAAAATCAGTCGCATGTCATCCATATCTTCTGGCATGACATCAGCTATTTTAATGGCCTGGGTCTTTTTGATGGTCTCTTCCAGTTCACCAACTAGCTTCTCTGCATTCTCCACAGATATTTTGGAGAGTTTGGTGACGTGATCCAGGGCCAGATTCTGTTCATAACTTAGTTCATGAACTTTTTCTCGCTCTTCTAAGAGTGGCTTGACTTTAGCCAGGGGTATTGGATCTGTTTCAAGAACTTTTTTCCCAATCATCCCCATCACTCCTGTATTTTCAGGTGTTCAGGTCGAATAATCAGTTTTTTAGCTTTATTCCCATCGTTAATTGCTACAATGTATGCCCTGCCTCTTTGTTCAGCCACTTTACCGGTTTTACCATGGAAACGTGGGTGGGGTTGGCCTTTTTGAATGCTGGGGTCAATTATTATGTGAACCAGGTCGTCTTCCTGGAAGGTCTGTATTTTTTTGGTTATGGGATTGCTTCTCCCTGCTCTTAAAGTCTTTTTAAGTTTGTACCTTGTTTTACTTCTAAAACCTCTTGATCTCTGAGTCATTTTCAAAACCTCCACTTCAATAGAAATGGGTTAATTAAATTTAGTTATTAAATTTACTTTCAAACTGCCTTTTCCTAGAGTATCCTGATTCCACCAGAGTTATTTGATAATAATAGATTATCCAGTTTCTTCAGGTGATTTACGCAGGCACAATTTGTTAATTTTATGATAGTCTCTCTTATGGGGCGTAACCTGCTATTTAAGATAAAATTCGCATGAATCTTCCTGTGGTTATGGCTCCTTGGTAAATCGATTAAAATTATTTATGATGTGACGGAGTTTATAAAACTATCCTTCCACTCATTTAAATGTTAACTTCCAACACATCTAACTCTACACACTTGGCAGATATGCCCAAAAGGGAAGTCACACTGGGCTTTGTTCTATCTTCATCCCCTGATATAAGCTCTTTGATATATAATCCCCCTTCACAATTAACAACCAATTCCAGATGATTGGAATCCTGCATTTTAACTTGAATCTCCTTTACTTCCCGGGTACGGATTTTATCTGCTCTCCGGTGTGAAACTCGAATAGGAGTACGTTGTTTTATAATATTAAGAGAATTTAAGACATTCAATTTCTCTTCATCAGTTTCCTGGTCCAGTTCTACCAGTGCACGGTAAATTTTATAGGTCTCGGTGGAAGATGCTTTAATACCACTTCTACGATCCTTGCCCACTATTTTTAAGTCAAGGACTTCCACTTTGCCCTGGCAGTGCTGGTTTATGCTGGATGTTAATTCTTCCAGGTTCAATTCACGGATCTTCGGTTCCTTTATCTCCAATACAAATGGCCTTCCTCTGCCCAGCATTCTTACATCGATGTCTTCCCTGCCTGCACCGTGAAATTTGGATTCATGACCTTCTGTTGCCTTTAAAACCGTTTCTGCCATTAGTTCTTCCACAGATTCCGGGTACATTTTCCCGGTGAAATCACACCTTTCGCATCCCTTTCCTCTGCATTTTCGGCATGGCCACCTGGTTTGGGGGATGCCCCGTATCAGTTTTCGGTATCTGCCTTCAATGAAAAGTGGATTTATTTGAAGATCTACCCGGTTGTTGGCAAAGTCCATCATAATCACCAGGTTGGGATTATCAAAATCCACTTCTTTCTCCAGACGGAGTTCTAATTCTTTACCTAACTCCCGGTTAATCTCTTTTTTGAGATTGTCACTGTTAGATCCGATTTCTTCCTGTATTTCTTTCTCTTTCTCCAGGATTTCAGGGGGCAGACGACAACCCACCAGGAATGTTTCAAATTCAACTCCAGAATCACGGATGGTATTGATTATTCTCTCCAGGATATCTTCCAGTTCCAGAAAAATGTCTCCACATACATAGCAGGCTTCACCCTTTTCAGGCATAATTTCACTCTTTTCAGGTGCAGCTTCCCCTTTTCCAAGCATAGCTTCACCCTTTCCAGGCATTTCCTCAGCTGTGCCAAGAATATCTTTTAGATAAGCGCCTCGTTCCTGATTATCATTCCCCGAGACTTGTGGATAAAAATTCCTGCCAAGGCAACGGTTGCAAATGTTCCCTTGGGCGATATCAATTATTTTCTGGGCCTGTTCTTTAACATTTTTCATGGTAGATCTATCCTGAAATGAATTAGATTATGTTAGGTTATTTAATGGTTTTAAATGGTTAAAAATCACGCAAGGGATTTGAATTGTATGCAATAAAGATGTAATAAGTTTTCACTGAATTTTCAGTAGAATTATAAATTAGATTTGTATATTTTTTAGATTGGTCCGTTAGTATCATTTGGATTGGTCCGTTAGTATACTTATTGGATTATTTAAACTAAGCAAACCTGTTAAAATAAGTTAACAGATGTCACCGCATCATCTGGCGCATCATCTGTCCCATGGGTCCGC
Source organism: uncultured Methanobacterium sp. (assembly GCF_963666025.1). Classification (NCBI taxonomy): domain Archaea; kingdom Methanobacteriati; phylum Methanobacteriota; class Methanobacteria; order Methanobacteriales; family Methanobacteriaceae; genus Methanobacterium; species uncultured Methanobacterium sp. The sequence continues at coordinate 1,630,161 of NZ_OY762552.1, forward strand.
CCATCTTACGTTTTCCGAAACCCTTAATTGCCTTTTTAGTAACCTGGTAATACTTTAAAAGCTCCTTAACATCCTCATTACGCATCCCAGAACCACGTGCAATTCTTTTAACCCGGGACTGTTTGATAATTTCGGGATGGGTTAATTCCTGTTCAGTCATGGAATCCATCAGGATCTTGTACTTGCCCAGTTTCTCTTCAGTTACCTGGGAGGCGTTTTTGGGTAATTTATTGCCCATGCCGGGGAGCATGTTCATTACCTGTTGCATGGGGCCCATTTTATTCATCATCTCAAACTGGCTGTACATATCCTTCAGGGTGAACTTACCACTGAGCATGGCATCCATGGCTTCAGCGTCAACATCTTCCTCGGCAATTTCCTCGGCACGTTCAATGAGACTTCTAATGTCTCCCATTCCCAGTAACCGAGAGATGAAACGTTCAGGATCGAAAACTTCCAGATCTTCAATGCGTTCACCAGTTCCAATGAATTTGATGGGGGCTCCTATCTCGGCCACTGCTGATAAGGCGCCTCCTCCCTTAGCTGACCCATCCAGTTTGGTTATTACAATAGATCCAATTTTGGTGGTTTTACTAAAAGCAAGGGCTTGGTCCTTGGCTTGCTGACCTATGGTACCATCAATGACCAGCATAACTTCATCAGGCTCCACCACTGCTGATATCTGTTCCATTTCATCAAGGAGGTCCTTTTCCTCTTTATGGCGTCCGGCAGTGTCTACAATTATAAGGTCCTGCTTTTTAAACTCTTTTAAACCTTTACGGGCCAGATCAAGAGCATCCTTGTTATCAGGGTCTCCGTAAAGGGGTAAGTTCAGACTTTCTGTGAGTTGACGTAACTGTTCATAGGCTGCAGGCCTCCAGGTGTCAGTACAGATTAATGCGGGGTTGAAACCTTTTTTCTGCAAGTATCTGGCTATTTTTCCAATGGTGGTGGTTTTACCACTTCCCTGCAGTCCTACAAAGAGTATTTTGTAGGGTTTCTTGTCAATTTCAACTTCTGCAGCTTTATCTCCTAAGAGATGGACCAGTTCCTCGTAAACAATTTTAATAACATGTTCCTTGGCGGTAACCCCTTTGGGGGGTTCTTCATTCAAGGCCCTATCCTCTATTTTTTTAGAGAGATTCAGAACCAGTTTAATGTTAACATCAGACTGAATTAAAGCCCTTTGAATATCTTTAATGACCTCTTTGACCACTTCTTCATCGATAATGGTCATCCCGGCCAATTTCTTCATGGTTTTGGTCAGATTTTTACCCAGGTTCCCTAACATGTCTCATCACCAGGTCCTAATCTTTGTAATATTAATTTTCGGTAATTGTAGTTCCTGTAATTGTAATTTTGTCAGATTCCATCAGATTAGGGGAGATTTACTTTTTTAAGTAAGTAAATCAGCTAACTGCCTTCGAATTCTGTGAAAACTTCTATAAAATTCACTTATTCTTAATCTAAATTTAATATATATAATGTATAAAATAATTTTGGGATTGCTTCATCAATATTAATATAACTTGCCCATTTTAGAATTTTAGATCATGTAGCAATTTTAGATCATGTAATTAATTAAAACTCGAGTGTTATATTAATATATATTATACTGTATTTTATACTGTGGTTCAAAAACTAGTTGAACCTATTTTAAACTATTATACTTAATTGGGTTTAATTATTATGTTAAATATTCAAAGTTCAAAACAGTTTTTAAAAATTTGATTACACCTAATCGGGTTATTTTGGATTGTTAAAGTTAAAAAGATCTTCAGTACGAGGATTTTGATTAATTAGTCTTTATGTCTTTAGATCAAGATGATGTGTATAATATTCGTATAGATAATGTGTAAATTAGGTGGTAAAATGCTGGAAAAGCTAATAAAAAGTCTTATTGAAGCCCCTGTTGTGAAAAAAGGCGAATATGATTATTTTGTACATCCCATAACTGATGGTGTTCCCCTGGTTGAAGCTGATTTACTCCAAGAAGTGGCAGAAGCAGTTTCACAGTTTGGAAACTTGGATGTGGATAAAATTGTCTGTGTGGAAGCCATGGGCATCCACCTGGCAACTGCTATTTCACTACTCACCAACATACCATTTGTTGTGGTTAGAAAACGTTCTTATGGTCTGGATGGGGAAGTAGCTGTTCACCAGACAACTGGATACAGTGAAGGTGAATTGTACGTTAATGGTTTAAGTAAGGGGGATCGTGTGTTCCTGGTGGATGATGTAGTCAGCACCGGGGGGACCATGACCGCTGTGATTAAAGCTCTTCAACGCATAGAAACAGAGATCGTGGACGTAATAGCCATCATTGAAAAAGGTGAGGGCCGGGAATTCGTGGAGAGAGAAACTGGAATTAAGGTGAACACCCTGGTACGGGCCAATGTTATAAATGGTAAAGTAGTGGTAGAGAAAATCACTGCCGGGCAGCATGATTAGGACTGTATGAAAAGAAATAATGATTAAGATAAGATTAAAGACAATATCAACGGATTTTAGTGTAGCATGACAAATTATCAATTTAATATAGAGCAGATACTGGATAAAATCAGGGAAACTAAGGCGGAAGTAGTTGGTTTACAGTTCCCTGAAGGTTTGAAGGTGCATGCAACTGAAATAGCTAACAGGATCGAAAATGAAACAGATGCGCTGGTTTTAATATCTGGTGATCCTTGTTACGGGGCCTGTGATCTCTCTGATATGGAAATGAATGGAATGGTAGATTTACTGGTCCATTTTGGCCACACTCCCCTCCCTATTGATTATAAAGTTCCCACTCTTTTTGTGGAAGCCCATTACCAGTTGGGATCGGCAGAAATCCTAAAAACAGCACTGGAATCTCTTGAAGGAAAGGAAAAGATCGGTCTGGTGACCACCACCCAGCATCTGCATCTTCTGGAAGACGCTGCACATTTTCTGGAGGAAAATGGCAAGAAAATTCTGATGAAGGAAGGTGCCGGGACATTGAAAGGTCAAGTATTGGGGTGCAATTTTTCATCGGTTCAGGATCTGCCCGTGGATGCCTTCCTTTACTTGGGCAGTGGTAACTTCCATCCCCTTGGTATAAAGCTATCCACTCAAAAACCCGTGATTATAGCTGATCCCTACCTTAACCAGGTAAGAGATATTGAAAAGTTCACCGATAGAATTCTTAGAATACGATTTGCACGCATAACCAAGGCCAGTGAGGCTAAAAAATTCGGAATAATTGTGTCCTCTAAGGAAGGGCAGTGCCGGTGGGTTTTGGCAAAAAATTTAAAGAAGATGATACATAATGAAGGCAAAGAAGCTAATTTGATACTTCTGGATGAAATAACTCCTCCCAGTTTACTGCCCTACATGGATTTAGATGCATTTATAGTGACAGCATGTCCTAGAATAGCAATTGATGACTCTAAAATGTACAAAAAGCCTCTTCTAACTCCTCCTGAACTGGAAATTGTCCTGGGGTTAAGGGAATGGGAAGATTATAAGATGGATGAGATTAAATACTAAGATCACATAATCATTAATTCATAACATAAAGTAGTTTAAAAAATTATATATCTAACAAATTATCACAAATTGGATATTGCAAGTTTTCCAATCCAATTCTACCTTACCAAATCACATATATCACATATAATTCAAATCAAATTATTATCCGGACATTTATCCAATTATCTAGACACTTATCCATATATGCCTTATCCATCACTAATCAATCTTCATTGACAAATCCATTATCTATGAATCGATAATTTATCATAAAATCTCTTGTGTACTGGTTAATGAGAGATATGCATGCATTTTTATTCAATCACATAATATCAATCATGGTGGGGACGAAAAGACATGTTCTTGATTTAAATCTTGGTTGTAGAGTATTTTAAGTGATTGTATTAGGTTGTAACTGAAATTATCATGGTTATACTTGAATTAAGTGCACATTTAACGTTTAGCAATTAACTGGTTGATGTTCAGGATGAATTTGATATTCAAATTTTTAGAATGAATTTTAGAATGAATTAATGGAAAAGTGGGATAGAAATTGCCTTGTGCGTTTAACGATTAACATTTTAACGATTAACATTATCAAAAACAAAAAAACAATGAAATGAATATTCAATAGCTTGTTTTTTTAAATGAGGTGAATTAGATGAAAGCAAAAAACGGAGATTTCGTTCTTCCGGGTGACCCATTAGGAGTCACTGAGGAGTTTCTTCCGTCAGAATGGACCTATGATGACCATGGTGAAATCAGGTCCCTGGTGGCGGGAACAGTAACCATAGACCAGAAAAACAAAAAAATATCCATAATTCCCAAAACAAAATCCCCTGCAATCTTAAAAAAGGGAGACGTAGTTTTAGGACAAATACGAGATGTTCGGGGACAAAGAGCCTTAGTAGATGTTGAAGGAATCAAGAACAGTAAAAGAAGCCTTCCCATAACGTTTTTAGGTGCTATTCACATTTCCCAGGCTAGAAAGGGATACGTGGACAAATTGACTGATGATTTTCATATTGGAGATCTTATACAGGCCAGGGTCACCAAGGTGATGGGAGTAGACAATGCTGATCTCACCACTGCCGAAAATGAGCTGGGTGTCTTAAAGGCCATGTGCACCAACTGCCGGCATTTCATGAAAAAGATAGGTAAAAAAGAAGTTAAATGTCCTAATTGCGGTAGAAAAGAGAGTAGAAACATCTCTTCAGATTACGAGGGATAAAATGAAGATTATAACTGACAAAAAGAATGAATTAGAGATAGAAATCACCGGAGAAACCCACACGCTCTGTAATGCTCTGCGAAAGACCCTTATGGAAGATAAGGATGTGGAAGCAGCAGCGTACGTGATAGAACATCCCATTATTGGGGAGCCAAAACTCTATTTAAGGGGTAAAAATCCTAGAAAATCCCTTAAAACTGCAGCTGAAACTCTTCAGTCACGATGTAACGAATTTAAAGAGCTCATAGAATCTGATAGTGATGGAAAAACTAAAGGAAAGAAGAAGGCCAAAAAGCCGGCCAAGAAAGCAAGTGGAAAAACAGCCAAGAAAACCACTAAGAAAACCACCAAAAAAGCAGCCAAGAAAAAGTGAATCCCCAAGGTTCCAAACCATTAAACAGTTCAGAAGCATTAAACCAGAGATCAGAATTTTGGGAGTGGATGATGCCCCATTTGTTCCTCATAGCAAGGAACAAGTCATGCTTATTGGAACTCTTTTCCGAGCAGGAGATTGGCTGGATGGAGTGCTCCGTACCCATATCACAGTAGATGGCACTGATGCTACCAATTCTTTGATTAAGATGGTTAAAGGCTCCCGACACCTGGAACAGCTGGGGGTTATGATGTTGGATGGTGTTACTTTCGGTGGCTTTAACGTGGTTAACATCCGGGAGATATTTCAGGAAACTGGTGTGCCAGTTATAGTTATCATGCGCAAATACCCTGACTTGCCCAGTATTAAAAAGGCTTTAAAAAATTTTCCAGACTGGGAAGAACGGTGGAATCACATTCTTGAAGCTGGGGAGATTTATAAAGTTAATAAGATCCACAACCCGGAGCCAGTCTACATGCAGGTCTGTGGCATCAGTGAAGAAGATGCCCGTGAGGTTGTGAGAATTTCTGCAACCCGAAGTGCGATACCCGAACCTATTCGCGCGGCTCATATTATAGCAGCCGGTGTAACCACTGGAGAATCTAAAGGAAATGCCTGAGATTTCAGGAATGTTTGAGTAGTCCATTCAAAGATTAAGGGGAGTGCATCAAAAACATGCTTTTTTCCTCATTCGGATGGCAGGTTAAGGATCCCAATAAGCTTGGTTTACATTAATAAAGGGGCGTGTACATTATTACAAGCGTTAAACATCCGCTATTAACTGTTGATGCAGTAATAACTACTTTTGATGGGAATATAATACTCATAAGGCGTAAAAATCCTCCTTATAAAGGTGCATGGGCATTTCCAGGCGGATTTGTTGAGTATGGTGAAACAGTTGAAGAGGCAGTTATAAGGGAAGTTAGGGAAGAAACAGGCGTAATAATTAAAATTAATGATTTAATAGGAGTTTATTCAGATCCGGGGAGAGATCCCAGGGGGCACATGATTACAGTTTGTTTTCTGGCAAATAAAATGGAGGGTGAACTTAAAGCAGACACTGATGCTGCGGAAGTGGCCTGTTTCAGAGCTGATGATGCACTAAAGATGAATTTAGCCTTTGATCATCACAAAATCTTAAAGGATGCTTTAAAAAAAATATCACAAATTGAGGAAAAAAAATAATTAGAATACCTATAAATTACTAATCTATATAATTACACAAGCTGGCAATTAAAAACTCAGGTTAACAGATCTGTGTGTTGTTAAGTGGATATTAAATCAATTCAAAAATATAATCATTCAATATTATAATATATGTTAAATCTTATTAGGAGGATTTAAATGGAATTTTGCCCTAAATGCGGAACAGTACTGTTCCCTAAAGGTGACCGTTTCGAATGTTCATGCGGTTACCAAAAAAAGATAACCGAGGAATCTCTAAGTGAATATGAGGTTTCTGAGAAAGTAGCCCCTAAAGAGAATGTAATTGTAACTGGGGATGATGTTAAAACTCTGCCTACAACCAAGGCATTATGCCCTAAATGTGGCAATCGACTGGCTTTCTGGTGGTTACAACAAACCAGAAGGGCTGATGAATCTGAAACCAGGTTTTTAAGATGCACTAAATGTGGACAAACCTGGAGAGAGTACGATTAAATTTACGTAGATCGGAGATGTTTAAATTGGAAGAAGAGCCCAAAAAGGGAAGTCAAAATCAGCCAATTTCTGAAATTGACAAATCGTCTCAGACATCTCAAGTATCCTCTGCATCGGATGAATCCAATGGATCTGTAAACTTCAAGGGATCCAAAAAATCTAAACACGATGTTGAGGATAAATCAACTAACAAAAATCCACAGAGACGTTTCAGAGACTTTTTGACTAGGGGTGATATTGATTCTACTGAATCTTCTTCATCCATTTCTAATGATTCTTCTAAAGGTTCTGAAGAAAAATCTCAGGATGATAAAAAAAGAGATGATGAAGGTTCATCTGAGTCACATGATTTTCATTTAAGTCAAGAACTCATGAAATTTAACTTTTACCGGAAGCTCCGATCCAATAAGGAACAGGTCCTACGAATCAGTGGTGGAATAATTGGTGCGCTTTTTATCATTGCCGGAATTTTATATGTACTCGGTTCTCCAGTTCGGGTGGCAGACAATGTAGTATCCGGTGAAAGAGCAGTAATCTCTGCTTTTTTAGTATTGGTAGGGGTACTGATCATTGCAGGTATTTTCGCCC